>NZ_KV827375.1:0-500 GCF_001836065.1 Corynebacterium sp. HMSC035E02 | reverse complement strand
ACATCCGAAACGACTTTTCAATGTTGAATAACCTGCGGTAATGCCCGATAACCTCTTGGGCGGGAAGAGTAGTCAGGTCGGTTTCATAGCCTTTAATTCCGGCTAGGGCTCGGTGCTTGGCAGCAAGAGCGTAGTTGACCTTCTTATTCGGGGCGGAAAGATCAATATAGCGGTTGCGCTTGATTGCGATATCGCCGTCAACAGCGCGTTTGGCTTTCGCGACTTGCTCTTTGATTCCGCGCAGGCTGCGTCTAGCCCGGTCGTGGGAGTACTGGAAGTGGGTTACCGTATTCGGGGTTGTGTGTTTGCGTCCATCGCTTGCGGAGGCTTGTGTCCAGATCTGGCCGTGGGTGTAGTCTTCACCGGGGTTGTCCCGCCGCCAGGTTTCGATCACCTCAGGCACGGTGGGGGTTTTCACCGACAAGATGTAGTGCAGGCCTGCATCGATGAGTGCTTGCTTGTTCGCCGCGGAAAACATGCCCGCATCAGCAACGACGGTA
>NZ_KV827374.1:41872-46213 GCF_001836065.1 Corynebacterium sp. HMSC035E02 | reverse complement strand
CACTGCTACCAAATAGCCGGTCGCAACACCGCGGAGCCGATTTCTTCCATTTGTAGTACGAAGACCGATTTAGGCCCAGGACTGTGCACATCCGCTTGACCGAGTAGTCGGCGAGATTGTCACAGGCGAACTGGAAGCGGATCACTAGGTCGTCTCTTCCGCAAAATACTTCGCGGCCTTGCGCAGAATATCGCGCTCTTCACGAAGCCTTTTGTTTTCGCGTTCTAACTGGCGAATTCTTTCCGCATCAGCAAGCTTTTCTACGGGTGACGATGCATCATCATCCTTAGGCACGTTGGTGCCGAATTGCTTGTACCAGTATCCCAAAGTCGAGCGATTGATCCCGAGTTCTTCTGCGACCTTGCGCATCGAGGTATGACGTGAGCCGCAGTCGACAACCGAACAAAATCATCGAAAGCCTGTCCCGACTCTGATTCATGGAAGTAAACAACGTTCTTCTGCGCTACTTCTCGCGAAGGATCCTGCGCCACATCGAGGTTTCCCGACCGCAGTCGCGTAATTGAAGATTTAGCGCGACCATAGGCTTCGAGCAAATTGAACAAGAACTCGCGATCATATTCGGCACGGCCACCTAGTTTCGACGTTCGTTCCTCGACTGCGCGCAGGTTCAACTTTGCCATTGTGACGCCTCTATTCCCTTTATCAATTCACGAAAATCTACAGCTCAACCGGGCAAGACCACGATCAAGGGGCCGCCACAGACAAACCTTCGATAATCATAACAAGGCTCACTTGGTGTAATGCCGGCTTCGTCTCTCCGGCCTCAAATTCCGCTGCCTTCATATCAGCATCACTTCAGCTTCTCGGAACTCTCCTGTTCCAGTTCTCGTGCCGACCGCAAAGAAGAATATTCTTTAGCAATCAATCGTCCCCGCTTACGCAAGACTTCGAGGTTATATCCGGCTTCTGCCTCGTCTGCACAACATTGAAGCATCTTACCGGTTACTGGAGCTCCGTTAATCTTTTGTGCTCGCAGTCCACCGGGATAACAGCTATCCCGGTAAACTAGGACATCAATCTACCGAGATAAACCTTATCCCCAATGCCCCAAGCGCATGAGAGGAGTCAGCTGTGGCAAAAACAGTCGAATTGGAATGGATCCCCGCTGATGGCAGCGGTCTTTCTCGACGCGCCAAACAAGGAGGTAAGTATCACGCTTTCGTTCCCGATCCACTTGCAGGCATGTCGTTGAAGCTTCCGTCCGAGCTCTCGCGACGTATCGTTCGCATCGAGCGGGAGATTCACAATCTTGGGATGAGAGACAATACCCATTCCCTTGAAGGCGTTGCGCGACTCCTGCTCCGTTCTGAGGCCGTCGCTTCCTCCCGGATCGAGGGAATCGCTCCTAACTCCGACAAAGTGGCCATGGCGATCCTCGCGCGTGAATCAGATTCCGGAATTCGGGGTTTCAAAGAATCCGCAACAGCTGTCGCCCGCAATGTCGCCATCCTCGACACCATCAATGCAGACTTGGCTTACAAAGACGAGCTAGTCCTGGATGACATTGTTGCAATGCAGACAGCGCTCGTTGCAGAAAAGCCTTTACAAGGAGTACGTACTACTCAAAACTGGATTGGCGGGTCTGATTATCACCCCATCGATGCAGCTTTTGTTCCCCCGCCTCCCGTGCAAGTCCCAGAACTCCTCGATGATCTCATTGAATACTTCAACGGGGCAGACCACGCCGCGCTCGTTCAAGCAGCGCTCGTTCATGCACAGTTCGAGACCATCCACCCATTCCCGGATGGGAATGGGCGCGTGGGACGAGCCATGATTCACGCACTTTTGCAGCGCAGAGGGCTCACCGATGCTGCGGTTCTCCCTGTCAGTATGGTGCTGGCAACGCTCGGTGACCGTTACGTCGACGGACTCACGAAATTCCGCGAGGGTGACGTGCTGGCATGGATCTCTTTCTTCGTCGAGGCTGCACAAGTCGCCACCACCAAAGCAGCTGAACTTGCGGATAGCGTCGCCGCCCTAGAAGCAGAATGGATGGACAAGGTCAATCACCACCGCACTGCGCAAGGAAGCAAGCGCGCATTGAAATCGAATTCGACGGAGTTCCAACTGCTCAAGAAGCTTCCTGCCATGCCTTTGGTCACGGTGCCCATTGTGAAGTCCGAGCTGGGGATTTCATCGACAAGCACGGCCCGAGACGCGCTCGATTCACTCACCGAGGCTGGCATTCTGCGTAAGAAAGTCATCGGTGCGGGCGGGCTTCTCGGTTACTTCGCTGACGATGTTTTCATGTTGGTCGACGATGCTGAACGCCAACTCGCTTCGACGCAGTTTAATACTCGGCTTTCACCTCCGACCAACCGAGCAGTTCCAGCCCTTCGCAATAAATAAGCAGTAATCAATAGTGGTCACCTACTTCGTTTCCTTACATAAGGCAAAGCGTCGTGCTGATGCGACGCTGCAGGAGGGGGCATCGGAAAGCTCAAAAGAGACCGTCACTAAAAGTGACGGTCCCATCATGGCGCAGGTTAGGTGCCCTTGACGTTGAGGATCTGGCGCAGGGTGTGCTTGACCTCGACGAGCTGGGCGGCATCGGCCATCACGCAGTCGATGTCCTTGTAGGCGTCCGGAATCTCATCGACGAACTCGGCGCCGGGACGGTAGACGATGCCTTCCATGCGTGCGGCAAGGTCCGCCTCGGTGAAGCGGGCCTTGGCCTGGGTGCGCGACATGACGCGACCCGCGCCGTGCGGCGCAGACTTGAGGCCCGGCGGGTAGCCCTTGCCTTCCACGACGTAGCTAGCGGTGCCCATCGAGCCGGGGATGAGGCCGCGGTCGCCTTCGTCTGCTTTGATGGCGCCCTTACGCGTGAGCCACACGTTCTTACCGTAGTGGTTCTCGCGCTGGGTGTAGTTGTGGTGGCAGTTGATGCGCTCGAGCTCGAGGGTCTCGCGATCCGCGCCGGACCAGGTGGCGACGCAGTCGAGGAAGCGGTCCATCATCTCATCGCGGTTGAGCAGCGCAAAGTGCTGTGCCCAGTGGAGATCCGCAATGTAAGAGTCGAACTCTTCCGTGCCCTCGACGAGGTAGGCCAGGTCCTTGTCCGCGAGCTGGATCCAATGCTTCTCGCAGTGGCGCTGCGCGGCCTTGATGTGTTTCTGGGCAATCTTGTTGCCCACGCCGCGCGAGCCAGAATGCAGGAACAGCCAGACGCGGTCCTCTTCGTCGAGACACAGCTCGATGAAGTGGTTGCCACCGCCCAAGCTGCCCAGCTGCTGACGCCAGTTTTTGGAGTGGCCGAGATCCACGCCGGTGTCCTGGGCCAGCTGCGCGAGCTCACGCGTACGAGCCTCGGTGCGCGGGTCCATGATCCAACCGTTGTAATTGCCGGGCGAGAGCGGAATGGAGTCTTCGACTGCGGTGCGCAGGTCCTCGAGCGCGAAGTCCTGGATATCCGCGTGCGTGAGGTGGGTCCGCACGGCAATCATGCCGCAGCCGATGTCCACGCCGACGGCCGCCGGGATGACGGCACGCAGCGTGCCGAAGACGGTGCCGACCGAGGAGCCCTTGCCAAAGTGGGCATCAGGCATGAGCGCCACGTGTGGGTAGACGAAGGGCAGGTCAGCGACGAGTTGTGCCTGCGCCACCGTCTTGTCTTCAACAATAGAGGCGAAGTTGTGCAGGCGCATAAGAGAGCCTTTCTCTGCGTTTACGTAACGCAGTTCGTGAGAAAGGGCCTGCTTGGGCGGCTGACTTATAAGTTGTGCGCGCGGGTCGCGCGGCTGGCACCAACGTCCGGGATAAGCAGGGCCGCTTTCCCGGGAAATGGTCAAGTCAGCCTGTTAGAAGAGTTGCTTAAAGAGGCGTCCTAGCGGCTGATTGTTATGGGTCATCATCGCGGTTCGCCTCCTTTATGCTTTCTTGTTCTTCTTCTTTCGGGCTGTTAGTGCTGCGTGTGAGCCTACACGATCTACGCGATTTCTACATGCGATTGATGATGCAAGGAAATTCACCCAGCCACGAAAACTTGACACCGTCCATTCAACCGCATTCACTGCCTGCTCATTTGTTCGTCCGTCTGGCGGGGTGTCGTGCGCCGTGACAAGCTTCGTTTAATCGTTCAGCCCGCCTCGCCCTAGTCGAGAGTGGGCTGGATCTTTATCTGGGTTATGCAGCAAGAGTGCACTGGGCAAGGCCGACGTCGTGGTCGCCGGCGGCATCGACGAGCGCTTCATCTCCCGCGCCAACGACCCGAACGAGTCCGAGCTGCACTCCCTGCTGTGGCCAGCGATTGGCCGCGATGAGGATCAGCCGATGTTTGTCATCTCCCAGAAGACGCTCACCGGCCACTCCAAGGCGGGT
>NZ_KV827374.1:0-41772 GCF_001836065.1 Corynebacterium sp. HMSC035E02 | reverse complement strand
GGCGGGTGCCGCGCTCTTCCAGACCGGCGGCATCATCGACGTCTTCCGCACGCACCGCATCCCGGCGAACGTGTCCCTGGACTGCGTCGACCCGCTCATCGCTCCGAAGGCGCCGAACCTGGTGTGGCTGCGCTCCCCGCTGGACCTCGCTGCGGCAGGCCACAGCGTGAAGGCCGCGGCACTGACCTCGCTTGGCTTCGGCCATGTCAGCGCGCTCATCGTCTACGCTCACCCAGGTGTGTTCGAGCAGGCTGTGTCCCAGCAACGCGGGGCGGATGCCGCCGCCCAGTGGCGTGAGCGCGCCGAGCAGCGCCTGCGTGCTGGCCGCGCCCACTTCGAGGCCGGCATGCTGGGCCGCGCCCCGCTCTTCGAGGTCATCGAAGGCCGCCGCCTTCCGGCACAGGACGCCAAGGCCGCCGAGATTGCCATGCTTCTCGACGACACCGTGCGCCTCACCGATGACGACACCTACCCCTCCGCCTAAGGCGCTAGCCCCCTAACAGCAAGCCCTTAGAACAAGCCGAGGACCTCCGCTCAGAAGCGGGCCTCCTCGGCTTCTTTTCTGTCTGCACCCTTCGCCTCGTGATAGTTTTTCGCATAAGGCACCGTTTACTTAATTGCGAGACTTCCAGGAACCAGGGGTGAAGCATGGATATCGAGAAGTTCCTCATGACAGCTGTCGGCTCACTCAGCGTCATTTCCCTTGCCGGTTGGCTCATCGCTGATTACGAGTGGTCAACCAGGGCCACGACGGTTATGGGGTTTGGATTCCTAGTCTCAGCACTGATTAATAAGCGCGGGCAAGAAAAGGCCGCTGGCCACCGCCAGGTTTCGGAAGAATCTGCGCAGTGACAGCGTTTGGGCAGTTAGGAGCGCTCCCCGGCTAGCCGCTTTCCCAGGTCCAGTAGCCATGCGGCGATTATTATCGGAGCTCATCGGACGCTCCCTTGAAAGAAGCTACTCATGACCCAACCTCCGTATCCGCCGCACACCCCGCCTCCGGGCCCCAGTCAGCAGGGGCCACGACAGCACGGCAGCCCACAGCAAAACCCCTATGCCAACCAGCCCTTCCCTCCACAGGGACCTCCTTATGGCAGCCCTGGTGGCGGTTACGGGGCTGCCCATCTCCAGCCAGAGCCGCCGAAGAAAAAGTCCGTCGTTGGAATCATCGCCACGGCGCTCGCCGTACTGGGAACAATCATCGCCTGCATCCCCGGCATCTACGTCGCAGGCTGGATCATTCTCCTCGTAGCTCTTATTACCGGCGCCGTCTCACTTTTCCTCAGCAACCAGTCAACTGCGTGGGGAGCAGTCGCCCTGATCATCACTGTGGTGGGCAGCTTGATCGCCTCGGTCGTCTTTTTCTTCTTCATGGCCGCAAAATTCATCGGGTCGCTTCCGGACACTACGCAAACACCCGGAATATCAAGTTCTGTCGTGGGCACGACGGTGCGCCCCTGGGATGAGGAGGAGACGCTGGACAGCACGGGCTCCCCCCACCCCAACAGCAACGGAATACTACGAAAGCGTTCCTGATGAGAACGGAAACCAAGTCATTGAAGAAGGCACGCCCGGTTCTCGTTCTAACCCGCTACCGCTCAACACGACGCTGAAAGGACCGGAATGGCACGTGGATGTCAGCAACCTCAACTTTGATGGCACGGACGAAGTCATGGCCGCGGACCCTTCCTACAAGCAGCCAGACGACGGGAAGAAATACCTGGTCTTTGATTTGACCTTGACGTACGTGGGCAACGAGACCGACGCCGGCTCGGAAATGGCGTTCCTGTACTTCGGCCCGGGCGAGGAGTCGAATGGGCAGCCTCTCATGTGGGATGTCAATGGGTTTATCGACGTAGACACTCCCTTCCAACCGCAAGAGAAACGTACCGGCCGAGTGGCCGTCAGCGTGCCTGAGAACGGCGCGGAAGACGGCACGTTCGGCATCGTCGTGCCGGGCACCGAGATTCCCTTCCACCTCGCTTTGAAGTAGAGCTACATCCCTGCCGTCTCGTCCTGTGCCTGCCGCGCGTTATCTGAAATCTCACGCGCTCTCTGTTCCAAGCTTTCTTGGGCGCGGGCCTGGGCTTGGGAGGAGCTATCAGAGCGCGGCGGGGCTTGGATAAAACGCTCCGAGTGTAGCCCCAGTTGCAGTTCCTTGGCGCGCAACACCTCAGCATCAATTTTGATGCCGACGATGAGCACGGTGTTCATCAACCACATGGCCATGAATACCGCCATGACGGTGCTCAGCGCACCATAGGCGCTGGCCGCAGCGAAGTACTTCAGGTAAAGGCCTACCAGCCCCCAGGACACTACTGTGCCCACGAGCGCCACCACGGAGCCATAGGTAATCCACCTAAAGCGCCCGGGCCGCACGTTGGGGCCGAAGTGATAGAGCACCGCGATGAGCGTGAGCACCACAACCACGGTGACGGGAAAGCGCAGCCAGTTCCACACCGGGAGGAAGATTCGCACCAAGTACGTGGCGGCGTCTTCTAGTCCTACGTTGCGCGCAAGCGGAATCAGCCCCTCATTAAGAACTGCATCACGCAGTAAGTTGGCAAAGAGCACGATGACCGCGCCGACCACGATGACCGCTGTCAGCCCCCACATCAGCGCCCACGTGCGGATGATGCCCCGGCCCTCCACCCGGCCGTACACGGTATTGGCAGTGCGCGAGAAGGCCCGCACATACGCCGACGCTGAAAACAGCGAAATGGCCAGGGAAATGATCAGTGCCAACGTGCCCTGCGCGCTAGAGCCGATGATCGTGCCGACGACCGTATGGGCTTGCTCAGAAAGCGAGCCAGGGACGTACTGTTCGATGAGCTCTGAGGTCAGCTGCTCCACTTCCGCTTGGCGGGAGGAGAAGATGAGCGTGGCAATGGAGTAGGCGGCCAGTACCGTGGGCGCAAAAGCCATGAGCGTGAAGTAGGTCATCCCGGCGGCACGGTCCATGAAGGCATCGTGGAAAAAGTCATTCCACGTGCGGCGGATGATCAGCCCCCAGCTCTCCTTGCGGAGCCGGTTGTCCCTGGAGAAAGGGTCGCGTTCCTCATCGTGGCCCTGGACCTCAAGGATGGTCGAGCTCTTAAACGGCACGATGGTCTCTGGCTCTTCGGCCGGAATAGCGTTGCCACCAATCTCCTCTTCGCTCATATCTGACCAGCGTATGCGGCACAGCCCGCATTCAGGGGAAGGACACTCGGGCCACAGGCTAAGCCGTGGTTACACTGGGAAAGCATGACTGAGAAGAACACCGAGAACAAGATCAACGTAAAGTCCTTCGAGCTCGACCACCGGCTTGTCGACGCCCCCTATATCCGCGTCGCCGACCGCACCGACTTGGGCGGTGGGGGCGAGATTATCAAGTATGACCTGCGCTTCTGCCAGCCCAATAAAGCGCACCTCGGCACTGAGGCGATCCACTCGGTCGAGCACATGATGGCTAATTTCATGCGCAACTACACCGACAAGCTCGTTGGCTTTGCCCCGATGGGCTGCCGCACCGGCTTCTATGCCATCACTAACGGCATGGAGCAGGATGAGCTGCTCCTCGCCGTCGAGGGCGCGCTCAACGACATTCTCAATGCCACCGAGGTTCCCGCCGCCAACGAGGTGCAGTGCGGCTGGGGCGCCCACCACTCACTCGAGGGCGCGCAGGAGGCTGCGCGCAATTTCCTCGCGGCCAAGGATGAGTGGCTCAACGTCATGGCCTAGCCACCCCAGTCCTCCTTAAATGCTCACACCCAGCCAGATGGGCTCCGGCTCCAGCGTCACACCGAAGGCCTTCTGAACCCCGGCGCGAATCTCGCGGGCCAGCGCAACGATGTCGTCTGCGGTGGCCTCACCGCGGTTGGTCAGCGCCAGGGTGTGCTTAGTGGACAGCGTTGCCCGCGCTCCTGACTCTTCACCCGGGTAGCCCTTGGCAAAGCCGGCTCGCTCGATGAGCCAGGCGGCGGAGAGCTTTTCCTTTCCTTCTCTAGATGCGGTGCCGCTTGCCGGCACCGCATGGCGCGGCATGCGGTCAGCATCCTCGTCGCCGCGGGCGGCGCGGACTGCTTCCTGGATGGAATCGGCAACCTTCGGTTCCACGATGGGGTTGGTGAAGAAGGAACCGGCTGACCAGGTGTCGTGGTCTTCTGGGTCGAGCACCATGCCCTTGCCGCGACGCAGCTTCAGCACTTCCTCACGGACGTCCGCGACCGGGCGGCGCTCACCGGGGTTCTGGGTGAGCTGGCCAAAGCGCAGGGGTGTGGACAGTCCATCGGTGGTCAGCTGCAGCTCAATAGCCAGCACCACGCCGCGTCCAGTGAACTTCAGGTTGGAGTAGCGATACGCCAGCTCTAATTCTTCCGCCGGTACCCAGCTCGCGGTCCGCGTAGCGCGCTCATAGAGGTAGACCTGCGTGAGGACGTCGGAGGTCTCCGCGCCATAGGCGCCGACGTTCTGTACCGGTACGGCACCCGCATTGCCCGGGATGCCGGACAGGCACTCAATGCCGCCCAGGCCGCACTCCACGGTCAGGGCCACGACGTCATCCCACACCGCGCCCGCATCAGCGCGCACGAGGCCGTTGGCCACGGTGACATCGATATCCTCGAAGTCGAGCACCACGACCACGACATCCAGCTGACCTTCCGCCACCACGAGGTTGGAGCCACCGCCGACGACGAGGTAGTCCTGGGAGGCGTCGTCAAGCGCGGCCAAGGCCGCAACCGCCGACTCAGCGCTGCCGCAGCGCACCGTCACCAGCGGTGCACCACCGATGCGCAGCGTCGTGAGATCGGCGAAGGTGGTCTCGGAATCCAGCGTGACTCCGTCAATGTCAGCGAGGGTCAGGAATTTATCTAGCACGTCTACCAAGGTAGTCTGTAACTCATGTCAACCCGTAGCGAAAACACCGTTATCATCAACCAGCCCATCGATAAGGTGCACAAGGCACTGACCACTCAGGAGTACTGGGACTTCATCGTGGCCAAGCTGTCCCCGGAACCGGGTACCGTGCACGAGTTCACCGGCAACACCGCTGTGCTCTACGAAATTCTTCCGACCTCCCTCCTTCCGGAGGCCGTTCGCGCCATGGTCTCCCAGGATCTGAAGGAAAAGCGCACCGTGACCATCGGCGAGTTGGTCGACGAGCAGATTTCCGTCTCCTTCACCGCTGACGTCAAGGGCACCCCGGTCGACTTCAAGGGTGACATCACCTACAAGGCCCAGGATGAGACCACCGTTCTGGATTACGTCACCGAGGTTTCCGTCAACATCCCGATGATGGGCGCTGCCATCGAGCCGAAGGTCGCTGAAGCTCTGCAGGAGCTCTACACCAACGAGGGCAAGCTCACCGAAGAGTGGATCTCCAACAACCTCTAAACAACTCCCTACACCACAGTTGTTGCCATGGCCGATCACGCGCATAACCTGAAGGCTCAGGAAAGCGCTGGTCGGCCTTTTGGCGTTGTTACCCGCGGCACCACCAACCCCAACCGCCTGCGCCGCTGCGATCGGTGGATGGTGGCGCACCCGGAGATCTCCTCGCTGTTGCGCTCCACGAGTAAGCCGCTGGCTCTCGACGTCGGCTACGGCGCTTCCCACACCACCACCGTGGAGTGGGCCGGCTGGCTGCGCAGCGTTAACCCGCATACCCGGGTAACGGGCCTAGAGATTTCCCCCGAGCGCGTCCTGCCGCCGCGCGATGGTGTCAGCTTCGAGCTCGGCGGCTTCGAGCTTGCCGGCTACCGCCCGCAGCTGGTGCGCGCCTTCAATGTGCTGCGCCAGTACGACGTCGACCAGGTGGAGAAAGCCTGGAACACGGTGACTTCACGCTTGGCTCCCGGCGGCTACTTCGTGGAGGGAACCTGCGACGAGCTGGGACGCAGATCGGCCTGGGTGCTTCTCGACGCCTCCGGCCCGCGCACGCTGACCCTCGCCTGGGATCCCTTCGACGTGGAGCGCCCCAGCGATATTGCGGAGCGCCTTCCCAAAATCCTCATCCACCGCAACGTGCCGGGTGAACCGATCCACGAGCTCTTGCAAGCGGCCGACGCCGCCTGGGACCGCGCCGCCGGCTGGTCTCCATATGGCCCGCGGGTGCGCTGGCGCATGGCGCGCGAAGAACTCCGGCAGACAGTCCCCATCCACCCGGTGAACCGCCGCCTGCGGGACAACGTTCTCACAGTGGATTGGGACCTGGTAGTTGGCCAACTTTAATCCAGTGCGCCACACTAGTAGTCATGGCTTCTTCTAAATCTCCCGCCTCGACGGCCTGGAAAATTTTCATCGGCGTACTGGTGACGCTCCTGCTCATCATCTTGCTTGCTGAGCTCGGCCTGCGCTGGTTCTTGGGTTCTCAGATGAAGAGCCAATTTACCCAGTCCGCCAAGGAGCAGGGCGTGGAGACCTCCGAGGAACCGGAGGTGAGCTTTGGTGCCAGCCCTATGGTCTTTGGTTTGCTCAACGGCAAGATTCCGCAGATGGATATGAAGACCCCGTCCACGCTGAAGATTGAGGGCACCACCATCACCGGCCAACCGGCCGCTGATGTGCACGTCGAAGACATGACGCTGTCCAAGGAGCCGGTTGCGGGCACGCTGCGGGCTTCGACGACGGTGCCGGATCAGTTCCTGCTCGCCAGCTTCCAAAAGGCCATTGCTGAGCAGTCCGGCTATGACGCCTTGGGCAACCTGGTGGTCACCGCGATTACCGCCAACGATGCCGAGGACGACCTCGAGGTGGAATTTGCCGGTGGCCTAGCCACGCTCTCGCTCAAGCCGGAGGCTCGCGACGGCAAGCTCGCCATCGATGCGAAGGAAGCATCGCTCTTCGGCTTCGACCTGCCCGAGCAGGCGACCTCCGCGATCTCGAATGCCTTGGCCGAAGGCATGGAGGAACAGCTCGCGGGCCAGCAGCTGACCTTTGAATCCGTGGATGTTGGGGCTGGGGAACTGACGCTCACCCTCATTGGCCACGACGTTCCAATGAGCGAACTCGATTCCGCCACCGCGCCAGCACAGCAGGCACCGGCTAATTAAGAATTAAAGGCTCTCTATGGAGAGCTGCGTATCCAGGGCTTCGTCGTCTGAAACGACGGAGCCCGTTTCAATGAGGCACTGATAGCCCGCTTGCTCGGCAGCACGCGCATACTCCGGCAACGGCAGAGCCGGACGCTCAGGAAGAATGAGCCCCAAGCGCACGGGCAGCGGGCAGGCCTCGCGGAGAGTGACGAGCTCGGAGAGGAGCGAGGTGGCATCCCCGAGCAGCGCATCCACCGCAACCCACACCTCGGCGGCACCTGATTGCACGGCCAGCCGCGCCTCCGCCGCCTTCACCAAGGAGTGGTGGCGGCCGGTGGGATAACCGGCAACAGCAATAACGTGCTCGGCGCCCTCAGCGGCAAGCACGTGGTGCGGGGAGACCAGCACTCGCTGTTGCCCCGCCGACTGGGTTCGCACCTCCTCCACGGAGGCCTCAAGCAGATTCAGCATTAGTAGGAATAATCGCCGTTGATGATGGCCTTGAGCTGCGGGCGCACGTCAAACCAATACACGCCGGTGATGATGGCACCAATCCAGCTGACAAAAGGCAGCGGCAGGTTCATCAACAGGGCGGAGCCGAAGAGCAGGCCGACCCATACCCACTTGTTCTGGCGGTCACCGGCGCGGAAGGCATCCTCCCGCGTCATCGCCGCTAGGACGGCACCAAAGAGGGCGAAGAGAGATACCGCGATGAAAATGTAGTGCGGTATCGACGCAATAATGTTAAGAAAAGTGTGCATCAAGAAAGACTAACTAGTTCTCGTCAACTACTTCGCCGTCAATGACATCGTCATTCGGCTTCTGTGCGTAGGGGTTGCGCGGGCTCTGCGGCTCTTGCGGCTGCTGGGCATGCTTGCCCTCCGCGCGCTGCTCCTTGGCGTTGTTGATAGCGCCCTGAACACCCTCACGGGTCTCGTTGAAGGCCGTGGTGAAATCCTCACGGGCCTTTTCAAAAGACTCCGAGTTGCGGGTCTCGCGCGCTGCGGAGGACACAGACTCCCCAATGTTCTTGGCCGTGGAGGTCACGCGGTCAAAGAAGGACTCTTCCTTCGCGGTGCCATCACCCATGCCCGCCTCATCGGCGGCGCGGGCAATGCGATCCGCCTGCGCGCTCTGGGCTTGGTTCTGGCGCTCCTCCTTGAAACGGCCACCAAAATCCTTGGCCACATCAAAAGCAGAGGAACCGGCATTCTTGATTGAGTCAAATACGGACATGGTCGTCACTCCTTGTTAGACGCCAAAAAGCAGATGATTAACAGTGTAGATAACCAACCCCGCCAGCGCACCCACAACCGTGCCGTTGAGGCGGATGAACTGCAGGTCCTTGCCCACCATGAGCTCGATATTCTCGGAAGCCTCCTGGGCATCCCAGCGCTTAATGGTCTCCGGAATAATCGCGATGATCTCCGGGGCGAATTTCTCCACCGCGTAGCGCGCGGCCTTGTCCACCAGCTCGTTGGCCTGGGCCAGGAACTCGGAATCCTCCAGCAGGCGGTGCGCCAATTCCTTCACCTTGGCGGTGATCTTCTGGCGCAGGAAGGACTCTGGGTCGGTGAGCTGTTCAATGAGCGTGGAGGAGACCGTCGCCCACATCGCCGCCGGCGCCTTCTGCGCCTGATCGGAGGCCAGCATCTCCTGCTTGATGCCTTCGATGCGCCCGCGCATGTCCTCATCCCACTGCAGGTCCGAAGCCAGCTTGGACAGGTTGCGGCGAATGGCCAGGCGGGCTTCGTGGTTGCCGTTGCGGCGGACCTCATCGGCGAATTCCACAAGCTCGGCGTAGACCTTCTCCCCCACCATCTCGCGGGCAAAGCGCGGCGCCCAGCCGGGCATGCGCTCATCAATGGCGGTGACCACCGTGGATTCCATGCCGAGGATCTTGCCGTGCGCCCACTCAATGAGGTCATCTTCCAGCGGCCGCGCCTTGCCTTCCGCGATATAGCCCTCCAGCAGGCGCCCCAGCGGCGGGCCCCACTCCGGCTCTGCCAGACGGTCCATGACTTGGGTGCGGATGAACTGCTCTGCCTCCGCCGGGTCTAGGTCTGCGACCACGCTGGCTGCGCGCTCACCAATCCACGCGGAGACCTCCTCCGCCCGCCCAGGCTCCACGCCCTGGCGCGCCAGCCACAGCGGTATCTCTGCCTCCCGCACCTTGGCGCTGAGCGCATCCGCGGTGAGGAAGTTCTCCTCCACGAAGTCCTTGAGCGCATCACCCACGCGGTCCTTGTTGTTGGGAATGAGTGCGGTGTGCGGGATGGGCAGCCCCATGGGCCGGCGGAACAGCGCGGTCACAGCGAACCAGTCCGCCAATCCACCGACCATTCCTGCCTCCGCTGCCGCGCGCACGTAGCCCACCCAAACGGGAGCCCCGCTTGCCGACGCCTGCCACCACGAGCACCCCAGAAAGATCACCGCCGCACCAATCAGGAAGGACAGCGCAATCGCCTTCCAGCGGCGCAGGTCCGCCCGGCGCGCCTCCTGGTTTCCTGGCTGCGGCACAAACGACGTCTGCGCCGCCGACGTTTCCCGAGCCGGCTCAAGCCCTGCGTCTGCGCGGTGCGTCATGGGTTGGTTCTCCTTGGGTCTGCGTAATGATGGGGAATAGTGAATCCATTAATCAACATTAGTGGGCGTACCGGACACATTCGATTGCCACCAACACTAAGATCGACTCCTAGCTTTATGAACGCCAGCCTGCCGAGGGCCCGTTTGTGGTTCCGTAGATGAACCGTCCGGCATCCAACGCCTGCTGATCAAAGAAACCGAACCTAGCCGCCAGCACGCCTTTCGCCTTCTGGTGGTTACGGGAAGTGGCGGTCATGAACACCACACCCGCTATCAACTCGGCGAGCTTCTCCAGTGTCACCCAGTTGGATGATTCCTCGGTGTGGTCGTTGTCGATGTCCATCACGACACAGTCCGAGGAAATGAAGCTCGCAGACGAGCGCCGGTCGTTGGTGTAGGTTGCGGCGACGTGATCCAACCTGGCCACCTGCTCCAGCCCGGCTTGGTCGGTGATCTGGTGGTGGTTCGGGATGTCCATCTGGTGAGCCCAGTCGATCTCGGCGCGCTGAATCGCTTTCAGGGCCCGGTAGCAGGTCGGGTCAGGGTATCCTTCGACGTTCTTCTTCGGTATTCCGATATCAAGAAGCGCAGTGGTGGTCATCTGGCGTCCTCGCCTTCACGCTCGACCACCGGCAGCAGGCCACGGATGTTCTTCAACAGGTCATAGATGAACAGGCGGCCTTTCTGCGTCCAGTACATGTGGGTGCAGGTCTTGCCCTCGTCGTACTCGTACGTCTTGGACTGGGTGTAACCCTTCTCAGTAAACTTGGCGTAGAGGAACCAACGCCCGGGCTGGTGAAACTGCACCTGCTCCCCGCGCAGAATCTGGTTGAGCTTCTTCGCCGACAGGCCGTAGTCCTTGGCGATCTCGGTGGTGGTGATCAGCGACGGCGACGCCAGCACCACGTCGTAATAGGACACCTTCGCTGGTAAACCTGACCTGCTGGATGCCACCAGCCGTTTCAAGGGGGTAGTGATTAACGACCCCCTGCAATGACGCGCCAGGGCATCTTTCGTGTTGGCGTAGCCGAGGGCGGTCGCCACGTCCCAGCCGCAGAACAGGACCTGTCCGCCCGAGGTGATGGTTCGGATCGTACCGATGGCTCCATGTCCCGTGCTCTTGCCTCGGCGTCATCAACCAGGTAACCTCGTAGTCAACATGACCGGTTCCGCTGCCCGCCTCAATGGGAGTCCAGGGCCGGTCTTCGTTTTTGTATCAAACAGGGGTGTGCGTGGAGCAGGTGAAGCAGTTCAAGACCTACGGTGAACAGGTCGAATTGCTTCGTCAGCGTGGGATGCGAGTGGATGATCCCAAGCATGCTGAGACGCTGCTGGCTCAATTGAACTACTACCGCTTGTCCGGATACTGGTACCCGATGCGCCGTTTCTCCCAAGACGACGGCACTGCCCGAGATGAATTCGTTGAGGGAGCATCGTTTGACCTGGTGGTAGCCCTCTATGGGTTTGACGAACAATTGCGCCACAGCGTGTTCATCGAGCTTGATCGCGTGGAGTTGGCTATTCGAACCAAGCTCGGTCACGAGCTGGGTCGCCTTGACCCGCTGATCTATTTGGATCCCCAGCGTTTGAGCGCCCGGGCACGGCAGCGAAACAAAGACGGGCGTAGCGTGCACGAGGTGTGGCTGAGAAAGTACCAGTCGGCATTGAAAGCGTCGAAGGAGGACTTCGTCGCCCACCACAAATCCAAATATGGCGGGACTCTACCCATCTGGGCGGCTGTCGAAATCATGGATTGGGGGATGCTGTCGTACCTGTACGGCATGTCGCCCAATATCGTGCGCAAACGGATTGCCGAGCCCTGCGGCCTAACTGGTCCTCAGCTTGAATCATGGCTGAAATCCTTGAATATTCTGCGTAATTACGCAGCTCATCATGCAAGGATGTTCAACCGTGTTTACGACATCAAACCGAAACTGAACAATGACGTCAGGCTGGCTCCGGTAGCTGAAGGAATGAATCGCGTGTTCGGGCAGCTCTCCCTTATCCAATACTTGCAGCGCCAACTGGAATTGTCTCCAGCCGACCGGCTACCGAAGCTGTTCCACACCTACCCGCACAATCCCATCGTGCCGTTTTCTCGCACAGGAGCACCTGACAGCTGGGGCGAGTTGCCTCTCTGGCGCGTCTAATCTTTGCGGTAGTAGTCGCATTCGTACCCGTCTGCGTCGAGTGTCATGGCGTGGACGAGTAGGTCACGAGCGACTGCTTGGACGATGTTCTCGACGAGTTTCTCGCCGTAGTTCTTCAGCCGCCCCCACTTGCATCCGGTTGTGACACCGCTGTAGGACTCACTTCCAGCACTCCCATGTTCGGGCTAGACGCAGCCTGCGCGGAATCGGCAAGCAAATAGCGAAAGCCAAACGCGCTGTTGACGGCGATATCGCAATCAAGCGCAACCGCTATATCGATCTTTCCGCCTCAAACAAGAAGGTCAACTACGCTCTTGCCGCCAAACACCGAGCCCTAGCCGGAATTAAAGGCTATGAAACCGACCTGACTACTCTTCCCGCTAGTGAGGTTATAGGGCATTACCGCAGGTTATTCAACATTGAGAAATCATTTCGGATGTCGAAATCAGACCTGAAAGCACGCCCAATCTACGCCAGGAAACAAGACTCGATCACAGCCCACCTCAACATCGTCATCGCAGCCCTAGCCGTGGCCCACCTGATGGAGACCCGCAGTGGTCAATCCATCAAACGCCTCGTGAGAACACTCAAGAAATACCGCAGCTTTCAACTCGTCGTTGGCGGCGAAACCATCCACGCCGCAGTACCACTACCCCCGGAAATCCAAACCCTCGTCAACACCATCACCACCCCAACCCTTCGGCACTAATTTGAGCCAAGTCAGGTTAGTGTTCGCGTCGCTCCCTGCGGCGCCATTCACGCGTATGGCACCGTAGGGGCGTCGCCAAGCGCCCGCTCCCCCTCTCCGCCCGCCCAGCACCCACCCCAAACGCCAACAACCCCCGCCTCCTCACATGGTCTCCCATGTGTGTTTGGAGGTGGGGGTTGTGGTGGTGTCAGTACAGAAACTTAGGCGTTCAACGGCCTAGGAGGTGCCTAGTTGATGCGGCCGGTTTCCTTGCGGTACTGGCGGTAGTAGCGGCGGCCATACTTGACGGAGACGATAGCCAGGATGGCTACGACGACGCTGGCGATGGCGCCCACAATCAGGTTGATCTGGTAGTCAGCACCGGCGGTGCCCTGCGGGTACAGCTTGGTGCCGAAGCCCCAGATCAGGATGCCCAGCGCCGGCAGGATCGAGAGAACCAAGCCCATGCCCACCCAGGTGGAGGTGCGCAGCAAAGAAGAGTGCGGTGCACTGTAAGAAACGGGGTCATATCCCTCGATGTAGGAGTCCTGAATCTTACCGGAGAACTCCGGGTAGGTCTCGCTGTGGTGATCAGCAACTGCCGGGTTGAGGTCGCTCATGGCTGAAACTTTCTCTCGTTCCTGTTAATCCTGTGAATGACTATAGCTTAGTCGTCCTTGCCGCGGAAAGCAGCACGTGCACGTTCGCGGGTAACCGCGGAAACCGCGGTCAGCGGCACACCAGCCGGGCAGACGTCGGCGCACTCGCCGTAGAGCGAGCAGTGGCCGAAGTTCTGCTCCAGATCGTCCACCATGTTGCGTGCGCGGCGTCCACGCTCTTCCTTGCCCAGCGGCATGAGGGAGAGGTGAACCAGCTTGGCGCCGGTGAACAGGTGAGCAGCACCGTTCGGGCAGGATGCCACGCAGGCACCGCAGCCGATGCAGGCGGCGTGATCCAGGGCGTACTCGGAGGTCTCGTGGTTGACGTGCAGGGTGTCAGCGTCCGGAGCGGTACCCGCATCCATGGACACGTAGCCGCCCTGCTCCATGACGTGGTCCAGCTTGGCGCGGTCCACGATCATGTCCTTGATGACCGGGTAGGCAGCGGAGCGGAAAGGCTCCAGCTTGATGGTGTCGCCATCCTTGAACTGGAACAGGCGCTGCTGGCAGGCCGGGGTGTTCTGACCCGGGCCATGCGGGCGACCGTTGACCAGGAGGCCACAGGTACCACAGATGCCCTCACGGCAGTCGGAAGCGAATGCGAACGGCTCGGTGCCGGCCTCAATGAGGCCGTCGTTGACGTGGTCGAGCAGCTCCAGAATGGACATCTGCTCGGCGGCGTCGTCAACCTGCACGGTTTCGAACTTGCCTTCTTGCGTCGGTCCGGCTTGACGCCAGATCTCAAGTGTCAGTTTCATTACTTGTAGTTCCTTGTCATCAGCGGGATCGAATCAAAGTACAGCGGCTCAGCGTGGCGGATGAACTCGCCCTCAGCAGCGCCCGGCTCCCATGCGGAAACGAAGCACCAGTTCTCGTCATCGCGCTCGGCCTCGCCGTCCTCGGAGAGGTGGTCCTCGCGGAAGTGAGCACCACAGGACTCGTCGCGGTCAAGGGCGTCAATACACATGAGCTCACCCAGGTCGATGTAGTCAGCAACGCGCAGACCATACTCGAGGACCTGGTTCATGTCGTTAGCGTCACCAGTGATGCGGACGTTAGCCCAGAAGTCCTTGCGCAGTGCGCGGACCTTCTCGATGGCAACCTTGAGGTCCTCGACATTACGGGACACACCACAGCCCCAGTAGAGGATGTCACCCAGCTGGCGGTGGTAGTACGCCGGGCCGTGCGGATCCTCGCCCTGGATGGACATGAGGCGGTCGATGCGAGCCTGTGCGCGAGCAACGGCGTCGTTAGCCTCGGCGGAATCCTCGGCCAGCTTGGCCTCACCCAGGTGGTGAGCCAGGTAGTTCGGGATAGTGAACGGCAGGGTGAACCAGCCATCAACGGAAGCGGACAGCAGGGAGTTAGCACCCAGGCGGTTCGCACCGTGGTAGGTCCAGGAGCACTCACCGGCGGCGAAGAGGCCGTCGATGGCGGTCATCTCGTTGAAGTCCGTCCACAGGCCACCCATGGTGAAGTGGCAGGTCGGAGCGATACGCATCGGGGTCTCGTAGGCGGACTCACCGATGGCCTCTTCGTACATCTCGATGAGGTTGGAGTAACGCTCGCGGATCTTGTCCTTGCCCAGACGCTCGATGGCGTCGCGGAAGTCCAGGTACACGGAGTTGTGCAGCGGACCAACGCCCAGACCCTTGTTGATCTGCTGGGAAATGGCACGGGAAGCCACGTCACGCGGGACGAGGTTACCGAAGGCCGGGTAGCGGCGCTCTAGGAAGTAGTCGCGCTCCTCTTCCGGAATCTCGTTAGCAGGACGGTCATCGCCCTCCTTGATCGGAGACCAGATGCGGCCGTCGTTACGCAGCGACTCAGACATGAGGATGGTCTTGGACTGCCACTCGGAATTGACCGGCAGGCCGGTCGGGTGGAACTGGATGAATGCCGGGGAAGCCAGGTAAGCACCAGCCTCGTACGCACGCATCATGGCGCCAGCGTTGGAGTTCTTAGCCAGCGTGGACATGTGGTAGACGTTGCCGTAACCGCCGGTACCGAGGATGACTGCGTGGCCGGTGAAGGCCTTGAGCTCGCCGGTGATGAGGTTACGGGTCACAATGCCGCCGGCACGCTTGGTGCCGTTGTCGTTGTAGGTGATGACGTCCTGCATATCGTGGTGAGCGAAGAGCTCCACGTTGCCCAGGCCAATCTGGCGGTACAGCGCAGAAGTGGTGGACAGCTGCAGCTGCTGGCCTGTTTGACCACGGGTGTAGTAGGTGCGGGAGACCTGCACGCCACCGAAGGAACGGGTAGCCAGGGTGCCGCCGTACTCGCGAGCGAACGGAGCGCCGATGGCGTTCATGTGGTCGATGACGCGGATGGACTCATAAGCCAGGCGCCAGCAGTCGGACTCGCGGCAGCGGTAGTCGCCGCCCTTGACGGTGTCCTTGGTGTGGCGGTAGGCGGAGTCGTTATCCACCTTCTTGTGGCGGGAAGAGTTCACACCACCCTGCGCAGCAATGGAGTGCGCGCGACGCGGGGAATCGTGGTAGGTGAAGACCTTCACCTTGTATCCCAACTCGCCGAGGGCAGCCGCAGCGGAACCAGCAGCCAGGCCGGTACCGACGACGATGATTTCGAACTTGCGGCGGTTCAGCGGGGAGACCAGCTCCATGTGGTCCTTCTGGTAGCTCCACATGTCCTTCATCGGGACGCCGTGCGGCTCGTGGGACTCCAGGATGCGGCCCGGCTTGACACCCGGGACGATGGACTGCGGGTGCGAGAAGTTCGGGTGCTCGCGCTTGAGTTCAGTATTCGCGTTAGTCATGGGTTCAAAACTCCTTTAGCTGACCCAGCCCAGGGCGACGGACAACGGCATAACGATGTTTGCCAGGCACACGACGGCCGGGACGATGTACGCCAGGATGACAAAGACCTCGCGCCACTTAGCACCGGTAATGCCCAGGTCGGAAGCCGCAAGGCGGATGCCGTGGGTCAGGTGCAGGAAGAGGCAGAGCATGGCAACGATGTAAATGATGGTCACCGGCCAGCGGGAGAAGGTAGCGATCATGTTGGCCTTCACTTCGCCATGAGCGAAAGCCTCCGGAGCGATCGGCTGAACACCCATCGTCAGGTCCAAGATGTGGAAGACGATGAACAGGAGCAGCACGACGCCGGTCACCAGCATGGTCTTCGTTGCGAAGGAATCCATGCCGCCCATCAGGTTGGTGCGCTTGAACTTACCGCGGGATGCCTTGGAGCGAGCGGTCAGCGCAAAGGCGCCGTAAATGTGGGCGATCACGCACGCCAGCAAGACGATGCGGATGATCCACAGAAGGTGCCCGCTCGGAATCAGCGGATCACCCATGCTGCGCAGGAATGCGCCGTAGGCATCGATGGCTTCCTCGCCATTGTGGGCCGGCAGGTAGAGCTTCAAGTTGCCGGCCATGTGTCCTACAACGAACAGCGCGAAGAACAGACCGGTAATTGCCATCGTCAGTTTCAAAGCCCAGGACGGAATTCCTGGCTTAGGACGAATCGTTTCATTAGTAATGCGGCCGTGAGCAAGGGCTTCACGGTCAGGATTTTTTACAGACATGACACCTCCATTGTCGCCCTTACCTTACGCAGGACTGCGCGCTGACCACTACTTATCCCTTTGCTTTTAACGCCCCCTCCCCCACCTACAGGCCCCTGACAGAAATGAGTTAAGGCAAGGGTTGCCTTAAGTGTCCCCCAACTTATGCCGGTCTACCTTGATCACTTCGCTTTACGCAATATTAACCTTGCGAAAACATTTCGCGGTTGAGACTTTTGTCACAGGGTGTGACTCGAGTGACGACCCTACCCCTTTAGGTGTCAAACTTTCGCTTGGTACACACCCCTCACCGCCCCTTCACGCCCCGCTAACACCCCCACTTCGCAGCGAAGTTAAAATGCTTCACACATTCCTTGCAAAACTATTGTTATGACCGAAAGGCACTAGGTAACCTAGCTCACATGAGCAAGACATACGTAGGTTCGCGCCTGCGCCAGCTGCGCCGCGAACGTGATCTCAGCCAAGCCTCCCTCGCCGCTACGCTGGGGCTTTCCGCTAGTTACGTTAATCAGATTGAACATGACGTACGCCCCCTCACCGTTCCGGTCTTGCTTAGGATTACTGAAGCATTTGGTGTGGATGCCACTTTCTTTTCCCGTGACGATGACTCGCGGCTACTCGCCGAGATTCAAGATGTCGTCCAGGACCAAGAAATCTGCCCCTCCCCCGTGGAATTACAGGAATTGTCCGAACTGGTTTACAACCACCCCACCGTTGCGCGCACGCTCGTCGACATTCACCGCCGCTACCGCAATATCCGCGACAAGCTTTCCCTCGCCACCGATCCCCGCCGCTCCGACGGCAACCAGGCGCTGTCCATGCCGCACGATGAGGTTCGGGATTTCTTCTATGCCCGCCAGAATTATCTCGATGAGTTAGATCAGCATGCAGAGGCGATCTCCGCGGAGCTCGACGTCGTCCCCTTCCACATCCGCGACATCGAACAGGCTCTGGACGACAGACTCACCACCCAGCACGGCGTGGAGATCCTCACCACCGATCGCATGGATGGCACGCTGCACCGCTTCGACAAGGACAGCGGGACCCTTCGCCTTGCCAGCCGGCTGAGCGTCGGCCAGCGCGCCTTCCGCATGGCAGCTGAGCTTGGCTTCCTCGAAGCGGGCGCGCTTTTCGACGAGCTCGTGGAGGAAGAACCGTTTACTTCAGAGGCCTCCATCAACTTGGCCAAGCGGGGTATCGCCAATTATTACGCTGCGGCCACGCTCCTCCCGTATGGCCTCATCCATAGCGAAGCCGAACAGTCGGGGTACGACGTGGAATACCTCTGCAATGTCTTCGGAGTGGGCTACGAGACGATTGCCTCCCGCCTCTCCACGCTGCAGCGCCCCAACAAGCGCGGCATCCCCTTTACCTTCGTGCGCGTTGACCGCGCCGGCAACATGTCCAAACGCCAATCCGCCACCGGCGTGCACTTCTCCAACTCCGGCGGCACCTGCCCCCTATGGAATGTGTACGAGTCCTTCTCACACCCCAACACCATTTCCCGCCAGTTGGCGCAGATGCCAGATGGGCGCAATTACCTATGGATCTCACGAACGGTGAGCTACCCACAAGGCCGTTTTGGGGATACGAACAAGCTCTTTTCCATCGGTCTGGGCTGCGAGGCACGCCATGCTAATCGCACCGTGTACGCCCAGGGGCTAGACCTCAATGCCCTTTCCGCCGCCACTCCCATTGGCGCCGGCTGCCGCACCTGCCCGCGCCAGAATTGCTCCCAGCGGGCATTTCCCGCCATTAACGAACAGCTTGTCGTCGACGCCCACCGCTCTGCAGTGGCACCCTATTAACTAAAGCTAGTTAACGGCGTAATCGCACAGGTTTTAAATCATCCATCTTTACGCCGTTAACGCAGATGAATCTTAAAAGCTGGGGAGCACTCTCCATCGAGCGAAAGCCTCCGAAGAAAGATACTGAAGCAAGAAAGGGGCCTACTTAGTGCGATGAGCTGGAATTATGACCCAAACCCTCGGCGCTATACATTGTCCTACAAGCCCCACCCCATGGTTTTCATTGCCAAATCTGATGGATTTTCCCGACTCGGTTGTTCTATCATGGTCAGCGACCGATAATCACCAACAGAAAGGATTATTATTATGTCCAGCTTTGGCGAGAACTTCCTTGGCCAGATCCAGAAGCTCGTGCTGACGATCGTCAACGCACCGTTCGCACTGTCTTCCAAGCTCTTCGGCTAAGGCCAGTCGCGCTTCGGCGCTAAAACCAACACTCCCCCTCACCGCCACCGATTCACGTCGATGGGATGAGGGGGAGTGTTCTTGTTTTAGTTCTTAGAGGTTAATCATGTGGCCGCCGATGCCCTCGGCTGCTTCCTTCATAGCCTCAGACAGCGTCGGGTGAGTGTGAACGTTGCGTCCGATCTCCTCTGCAGTGAGATCGAAGCGCTGCGCCAGGGTCAGCTCCGGCAGCAGCTCGGACACGTTCGAGCCCACCATGTGACCACCAATGAGCTCACCAAACTCGCCGTCGGCGATGAGCTTGACGAAGCCCGCGGTCTCATTCAGACCAGCTGCCTTACCGTTAGCGGAGAACGGGAAGGTAGCAACCTTGATGTCGCGGTCAGCGAACTTCTCACGAGCCTGCTCCTCGGTGTAGCCGAAGGAGGCCACCTGCGGGTTGCAGAAGGTGGCGCGCGGCATGTTCATGTAGTCACCCAGCAGCTGGGTCTCAGCGCCGGCGATGACCTCAGCAGCCACAACGCCCTGCGCCTCAGCCACGTGAGCGAGCTGCAGCTTCGCGGTGACGTCACCAATGGCGTAAATGCCCTCAACGTTGGTGCGCATGTAGTCATCAATAGCGATGGCGCCGCGCTCAGTGAGCTCGACACCGGTGTTCTCCAGGCCGTAGCCCTCGGTGCGCGGGGCGAAGCCGATGGAGACCATGCAGCGATCCACGGTCAGCGTATCGGTCTTGGAGCCGTCCTTGGACTCGACCTCAACGGTGACATTGTCACCGTTATCCGTGATGGCGGTGGTCTTGTAACCAGTCAGGAGCTTCACACCAAGCTTCTTGTATTCCTTGGCGATAGCCTTGGATACATCCTTGTCCTCGTTCGGAAGGACGCGGTCCATGAACTCCACGATGGTCACGTCTACGCCATAGTTGGCCAGAACGTACGCAAACTCCATACCGATGGCGCCTGCGCCAACGATGACCATGGAATCCGGGGCCTCATCGCTGAGGATCTGCTCCTCGAAGGACACGATGTTGCCGCCGATTTCCACGCCCGGAAGGGAACGGACGACGGAGCCGGTGGCGATAATGCAGTTGTCAAAGGTAACGGTCTTACCCTTGTCATCGCCCTCGGTAATCTCGATGGTCTTGGCGTCCTTGAAGGAGCCGAGGCCATTGATCTCCGTAATCTTGTTCTTCTTCATCAGGTAGTGCACGCCCTTGACGATGCCCTCCGAGACCTTGCGGGAGCGCTTGTGCGCAACACCGAAGTCGAAGGAAACATCGCCGGAAATACCAAAGGCCTTCGCCTCATGGTTGAAGGTGTGTGCAACTTCAGCGTTCTTAAGAAGAGCCTTGGACGGGATGCAGCCCACGTTGAGGCAAACACCGCCCCAGTACTGCTTCTCAATAACGGCAACCTTCTTGCCCAGCTGGGCAGCGCGGATGGCGGACACGTAGCCGCCGGGGCCCGCGCCGAGTACTACAACGTCAAAATGTTCATTAGTCACGCCCTATAGGATACGTAACTTTGTGCCCGCTGTCCCACCACCCCCATGCTGTGCTCTCGTATCAGTCCATAACATTCCTGATACGCAAGCCACAGTGCACTGATGCGTAGAGGGCACACAACGCACAAAATAACCCCCAACCACCCGAGGGGGCGATTAGGGGGAGAGAAACGTGGGGCCGCACGCCCCGCAGCTGTTTAGTAAAGACCCCAATCCAGGGCGATCTTGGAGGAAGTAGAGGAGCCGGAGTGAGCGAACTGGCCCAGCACCTGGTTGATGGAAACGAGGATGGTGTCAAAGAGGTTCATTCTTCTTCTTTCTGTTGGTCTTCTAGCAGCCTTCACGGCCTCGTGCGATGTCACTATGCGGCACTGCCACCTTCTGCCTTGCAGGACGGCCGCCGCAGTAACGGTCTCCGCATCTGGTTCGACTAACGAATAGGCCGGACATTGCGTTACATAGCCCACGTTAACGCACGGAAAGATTATGACACGGTTTCCACTTCAATACCACCATTAACTTTAATATCTTGGTATGTTTAAACACGTTACCCTTATCTTGGGGTGCTGAAATTCCCATCTACCAGCACTATTGCCCATCTCATGGGTGGCGTGTCCGGAGCATCTTTTACACTTGCCCCTACATTTCCGCTCATCACTTAGAAAGCGAGATTCTATGAAGATTGCGCGCTCTCTCACGACGCTTGCGGCAGCCACTGCCCTAGCACTTGGCGCCGTAGCATCCCCTACCGCGGGCGCATCCGAGGTCACCCCGGAACAAATCCGCGGTGATGCCACACCGTCCACCATTTCCGAGCTCGACATCTACGGGGAGATTGAAAAGTACCTGCCCAAGGACTCCGCCGGAAACCCGTCGCCCTCCCGCCAAGAATATGAAGACGCCATTGGTAAGAACGTCACTTTTAAGGACGTTGACGTCAATGAGATCCCGGACAGCAAGCAGTGGATGGGCTACGTCCTGAAATACCCGGACTACCGTCAGAGCGTCAAGGCCCTCAATGCCACCGCACCAGCGATGGACCGCACCGTCCCTCTTGCAGTAATTACCCCAGACGGCACCTTTGATTCTTCCCGCCCCACCCTTTATCTACTCAACGGTGCTGGCGGTGCCGAGCAGGGCATGGACTGGCTGATAGCCACCACGCGCGAAGACTTGGATCCCAACAAGGAGGGCACCCAAGAACTCGATGACTACTACGGTGACCGAAACGTCAACGTCGTCATCCCGCAGGCAGGCGCATTCTCCTACTACACCGACTGGGTTACCAGCCCGGACCGCAGCTACCTCAAGGGCCCGCAGAAGTGGGAGACCTTCCTCACCAAGGAGCTACCGGGACCGCTGGAGAAGCACATCAACGCCAACGGCAAGCGCGGCATCGCAGGCATGTCCATGTCTGCTACCTCATCGCTCGTCTTGGCCCAGCACAACCCCAACTTCTATGACGCTATCGGGTCCTTCTCTGGCTGTGCGGCCACCTCGACTCCACTGCCGAACTTCTACACGCAGCTGACCGTGAATCGTGGCGGTGGAAGCACCGAGCAGATGTGGGGACCGATGGGCGGTGACTACAACCGCTACAACGATGGACTCATCAACGCCACAAAGAACAACATGGGTAATTCCCAGGTCTACGTCTCCGCTAACTCGGGGTTTGCCGGAATGAACGATTTGGGTTCGTCCAGGATTGAAAAGCAAGGCCTGGCCGGAGCCTTGAAGTCCTCCTCCACCCTGGTGGTGGAAGGCGGCGTCATCGAGGCAGCGATGAATGCGTGCACCCACGACCTGCAGGCAAAACTGCAGCGCGAAGGTGTCAAAGCGGATTTCAACCTGCGCAATACCGGTACCCACTCCTGGCCGGGCTGGTTCGATGACATCAACTCCTCCTGGCCCACCTTCGCTCGTGCCTTTGGTCTGCCGGTGGAGCCGGTCTCCACGCGGGCGTCGGAAAGCGCGGTGAACACGGACGCTAACGCCAAAGCTGAGGATGCCGATAAGCAGAATATGGAAGAGGCCGAGAACGATCCCAAGACCCCGGCCGACTCCCGGCCAGTAGCCCCTGAGGCCATCGAACAGTAAGCTCAACTCGCCATATTGATTGTTAAATAAGGAACGTAATGAAGCGTCTTAGCTCTCTCCTCGCCGCCGGCGCGCTCTGCGCTGCCGCGCTTATCAGCCCCGTTGCGGGTGCGGCCACCATCACCCCGCAGCAGGTTGCGGGTGACACGCCGCTGTCCACCATCTCGGACTTGAACGTCACCCCGGAGGTGCAGAGCCAGAAGTGGTACGAGCACTTCAAAGATGACGCCCGCGTTCTCAAGCTGGAGGCTACGTCACCGGCCATGAACGGCCGCGCGATTCCGCTGGCTGTTATCCCTGCTAAGAACCCGGACCGCCCGACCTTGTACCTGCTCAACGGCGCCGGTTCCGCGGAGCAGGACTCCGATTGGCTGTACATGTCCGATGCCGTGGACTTCTACGCGGACAAGGACGTCAACGTTGTCGTTCCGCAGGCAGGTGCTTTCTCCTACTACACCGACTGGCTGGAGGAGCCCAACGGCAAGTACCTCAAGGGCCCACAGAAGTGGGAGACCTTCCTGACCAAGGAGCTGCCTGGCCCGCTGGAGTCTCGCCTGAACGCAAGCAACAAGCGCGCCATTGCCGGCATGTCCATGTCCGCAACGTCTTCCCTGCTGCTGGCGCAGCACAACCAGGGCTTCTATGACGCGGTTGGCTCCTTCGCCGGCTGCGCCGCAACCGCCTACCCCACGGAGTACCAGTTCCTGCGCCTCACCGTGAACCGCGGCGGCGGAGAACCGGAACAGATGTGGGGCCCGATGGGCGGTGACTACAACCGCTACAACGATGCCCTGATGAACTCCGAGAAACTGCGCGGCACCAAGCTGTACATTTCCTCCGCATCGGGCTTCGCGGGTGAGCAGGATACCCCGTCCTACTACATGAACAAGGGCTACAGCCCGCTGGCCGCCTACGCGGGTTCGGCACAGCTGCAGGTTGAGGGCGGCATCATCGAGGCCGCGGTCAACCACTGCACCCATATGCTCAAGGCCAAGCTGGATAAGCAGAACATTCCAGCCACCTACAACTTCCGCAACGTGGGCACGCACTCCTGGCCGGGCTGGCGCGAGGACCTGGTGAAGTCCTGGCCCACCTTTGAGGAAGCTTTCAACTCCTAAAAAGTGAGCGGAGCGTGTCGCCCCACGGTCTGGCGCGGCGTGCTCGCTCCCCTGGCTTCGGATAACCCAGACAGGGCGGTAGGATAGCGGCATTATGAAGCTGCTTTCTACCGCCCTTTCGCATATCTCCGCCGCTCGCGACCGCGCTGCACTTACTCGGGATAGCTACACGAGGGTGGATTTCAACCTCGGCTTCGAGGTCACCCACTATGACTTGGACCTGACCTACCGCGTGGAACCCAACATGCTGCAGGGCGAAGCCATCCTCCACATTCGCGCGCTGGAGGACTTTGACAAACTCACGCTTGACCTCGGCGGCGCCATGGTGGCTCGCCGCATCACGGCGAAACACGCACCCCGCGTGGCCAAGTTTCGCCTGTCCGCCGGCAAACTGCGGCTGACCTTTGCCGACACCATCGTGGAGAACCAAGAGTTTGAGCTGCACATTCGCTATGGCGGCTCGCCGCGGCCACTGCGCACTCCGTGGGGTGAAATCGGCTGGGAGGAAACAGATTCCGGCTCCCTGGTGGCCAGCCAACCCAACGGTGCACCCAGCTGGTTCCCCTGCGATGACACCCCGTCGGAAAAGGCCACCTACGATATTCGCATCACCGCTGACGATCCTTTCGTGGTGATTTCCAACGGCAAGCTGGTCTCCCGCCGCAGCGCAGGCGGTTCCATGACGCGCTGGCACTACCGCGTCAAGCACCCTATGGCCACGTACCTCGCCACGGTGCAGATCGGCGAATACTCAGAGATTGACCTGGGCCGAGACGTCCGCGCTTGGGCGCCGGCTCGCCTGAAGCAGGTAGTCCTCGAAGAGTTCGCCCAACAGCAGGAAATGCTGGACTTCTATTCCTCGCTCTTCGGCCACTACCCTTTCCCCGACTACCAAGTGGTCATCACCGATGATGAGCTGGAGATCCCGCTGGAGGCCCAAGGCCTGTCCATTTTCGGATCCAACCACGTCAAGGGCGACCACCTCTTTGAGCGACTCATCGCCCACGAGCTGTCCCACCAGTGGTTCGGCAACTCCGTGGGCCTTAGTGAGTGGAAGGATATCTGGCTCAACGAAGGTTTTGCCTGCTACTGCGAGTGGCTGTGGTTCGAGCACGCGCATGGCCGTCCGGTGCATGAATCGGCGCGTTCGCACTATCAAGTGCTCGCACGCAAGAAGCAGGACATCGTGCTCGGTGATCCGGGCACGCGCGACATGTTCGATGACCGCGTCTACAAGCGCGGCGCGCTGACTGTTCACGCACTTCGCCGCCTCGTGGGCGATGAGGTCTTCTTCCGCACGGTCCGGGATTACCTCACCGCATCCCAGCACTCCGTGGTCACCCCGGAGGATCTCATCAGCCGTGTGAAGAAGGAAGCGGCAGATCCTGCTGCGGTCGATGCTTTGTTGGACGAGTGGCTCAACCACACCGCGCTGCCCAAGTTCCCGGTCTAGACTTGTTCACCATGCGCAGGATGCTTGTTACCGGCGGTGCCGGCTTTATTGGTGCAAACTTCGTGAGGCTCGTAGCCCAGCAACGGCCCGACGTAGACATCACCGTCTTGGACAAGCTCACCTACGCGGGCAACCGCGCCAACCTTGACGGCGTGGACGCCACCCTGGTGGTGGGGGACGTGGCGGATGAGGGGGTCGTCGACAAGCTCGTGGCCCAGACGGATGCCGTGGTGCACTTCGCCGCGGAATCCCACAATGATAATTCGCTGCGGGATCCTTCGCCCTTCCTCCACACCAACGTCATGGGAACCTTCGTGCTGTTGGAGGCCTGCCGCCGCCACGATGTGCGCTTCCATCACGTTTCCACCGATGAGGTTTTTGGTGACTTGGAGATTGGCGCCGATACCTACTTCACGGAGGAGACTCCCTATAACCCCTCTTCGCCCTATTCGGCCACGAAGGCCGGTTCGGATCACCTGGTGCGCGCGTGGGTGCGCAGTTTTGGGCTGCGGGCAACCATTTCGAATTGCTCCAATAATTACGGACCTTACCAGCACATTGAGAAGTTCATTCCGCGGCAAATCACCAACCTGCTTCTGGGCCAGCCCGCCAAGCTTTATGGCACGGGCGAGCAGGTGCGGGATTGGATTCACGTGGATGATCACAACGAGGCGGTGCTTGCCATCCTGGACCGCGGGCGCATCGGTGAGACCTATAACATCGGTGCCGACCAGGAGGATACGAATAACCGCCAGGTCATCGAGATGATCTGTGAGCTGTTGGGTGCTACTGACGACGGCCGCGCGAACTACATCCACGTGGCGGACCGCCCGGGCCATGATCAGCGCTACGCCATGGATGCCAGCAAACTGCGCCGCGAGCTGGGCTGGAGCCCGCGCTACACGGATCTGCGCGAGGGCTTGGCTGCCACCATTGAGTGGTACCGCGCCCACGAGGACTGGTGGCGCCCAGGCAAGGAAGAAGTCGAAGCCAACTACGCGAAGCAAGGACAGTAAATTTCCATGAAGGTGCAGTCAACGGCCATTGAGGGCCTGCTCATTGTGGAGCTCGACGTCCACGGGGATAACCGCGGCTGGTTCAAGGAGAACTGGCAGCGTGAGAAGATGGTGGCGGCAGGTTTGCCGGACTTCCAACCGGTGCAGAATAATGTCTCCTTCAATGCGGAGAAGGGGGTTACGCGCGGGCTGCACGCGGAGCCCTGGGACAAGCTCGTCTCCGTGGCTTCCGGCCGGGCCTTCGGTGCGTGGTGCGATCTGCGCGAGGGCTCTGCCACCTTCGGGCAGCTGGTGACCCACGAGCTGCGCGAAGACGTGGCGGTCTTCGTGCCGCGCGGCGTGGCCAACGGTTTCCAGGCGCTGGAGGCCTGCGCCTACTCCTACCTGGTCAATGACCACTGGTCCCCGGATGCGGACTACACCTGCGTCAACCTCAACATGGTGGACTGGCCGCTGGAGCCGACGGAGATCTCCGACAAAGACAAGGCACACCCCGCGCTTGCCGACGTCTCCCCCATGCCCCCGCGCCGCATCCTGGTCACCGGCGCCAACGGGCAGCTGGGCCGCGCTTTAAAGAAATTCCTGCCCACCGCTGGTCTGGGCGCGGTGGAGTTCTGTGGGCACGAGGATTTCGATATCACCAACCCGCCTGCCCGCCCGTGGAAGCAGTATTCCGCCATCATCAACTGCGCGGCTTATAACGATGTCAACGGTGCGGAGGACGATCGCGCCGCGGCCTGGACGGTCAACGCTTCCGCCCCGGCGAAGCTCGCGCGCATTGCGGCGGAGAATAACCTGACCTTGGTGCACGTCTCCAGTGATTACATCTTCGATGGCTCTAACGAGGTCCACTCCGAGGATGAAATGCCTTCCCCGCTGTCGGCCTATGGGGCATCGAAAGCCGCGGGCGATACCGCCGCGCAAACCGCGCCGCGCCACTATGTCATCCGTACCTCCTGGGTCTTCGGCGATGGAGCCAACTTCATGGCCACGATGCGCTCGCTGGCGGCTAAGGGGGTCAAGCCCTCCGTCATCCATGATCAGCGCGGGCGCCCCACCTTCGCCGAGGACCTGGCCAAGGGCATCATCCACCTGCTCAAGACCAAAGCCGAGTACGGCGTGTACAACATCTCCAACTCCGGTGATGCGGTGGGTCGCGATGAAATCGCCATGGCCGTCTTCACCGGCGTGGGCCAAGACCCCGCTGGTGTCACGCCGGTCAGCACCGAGCAGTACCGCGAGATCGCCGGGCCTGAAGCTCCCCGCCCGAAGGAGTCCACCTTCGACCTGTCCAAGATTGAAGCCACCGGCTTTAAGCCGATGAATTGGCGGGCCGCTTTAGCGCTTTACCTGGGCCTTTACCCGGCATAACACTTAACATAACACTTAGCTTCCCAGGTGTTATGTTGAGTGGGAAGTTAAGTGTTATGTTCGCCAGCCCGCGCCGCCGCACCCCGGCGCGGGACCCCTCCGTTAAGCTTGAAGCCCATGAAGGGCATCATCCTCGCTGGCGGTTCAGGGACCCGCCTCTACCCCATCACCAAGGGCATCTCGAAGCAGCTCATGCCCATCTATGACAAGCCGATGGTCTACTACCCTCTGACCACCCTGATCCAGGCCGGCATACGCGAGATCCTCATCATCACCACCCCAGAAGACCAGGCCGCCTTCCAACGCCTGCTTGGCGACGGCTCCCAACTAGGCCTCATGCTGCACTACGCGGTCCAACCCAGGCCCGAAGGTTTGGCCCAGGCCTTCCTCATCGCGGAAGACTTCATCGCTGAAGATGACGTGGCCCTCGTTTTGGGTGACAACATCTTTGACGGCCACGGCTTCTCCACGGCGCTGAATGAGTGCAGCCACCCGGGCGGCGGCATCATCTTTGCCTACGAGGTCTCCGATCCGCAGCGCTATGGCGTTGTCGACTTTGACTCCTCGGGCCAAGCATTGTCCATTGAGGAAAAGCCCGCTGCGCCCAAATCCAACCACGCCGTGGTGGGCTTGTATTTCTATGACAATTCCGTGGTGGAGATTGCCAAGTCCATTACGCCCAGCGCACGCGGGGAGTTAGAAATCACCACCGTCAACGAGGAATACCTGCGCCGCGGGCAGCTGCGCGTCAAACGCTTGCAGCGCGGTGATGTCTGGCTGGACACCGGCACGGTGGACTCCATGAGTGAGGCCTCGGCCTACGTGGAGGTGATGCAAAAACGCACCGGCACCGTCATCGGCTCACCGGAGGTTGCCGCCTTCGAGGAGGGCTTCATCGATGCCGCCGCACTCACCGAGCTGGCCGAGCCCCTCCTGAAGTCCGGCTATGGCCGCTATCTCCTGGCCGCTGCCCAAGAGAGTTGAGCTCGAGGTACATATCGATCAAATAGGGGCCGAAACCTGCCAAGATCTGGGTCCTTAATTGATCGATCCGTACGCGCCTAAGCGTCCCTCGCCCTGTGTCAGGAGCCGCCATCACCCAAACGGGCCTAGACGCGTTAAGGTAATCGCATGCCTCATTCATCCTCTCGCCCCACCAGTGATTCGAAGAAATCAGCGCTATCCACCATCAGCCCCGTGGCGTGGGGATTGTTGGTGATCATTGTAATTCTGGCCATCATCATCGGCTTCCTTCTGGCAGAGCGCAATTCTTCCGGTGACGAAGGGACCCAGGCGGCCAAGGAAACCGCGACGAGCACGGCACCCACCGAAGACCTAGCGAAGGACGCCGACAAGGCCACACCCGGCACGAAGTTCTCCGACGGCAAGGGTGACCCGATGATCTTCGGCCCCGGCGGCGATACCAAGAGCGGGGATATCACGGTGGTGCACCGCAAGAAGGAGAACGATCCTTTCGCCGTGGGCGCGGTGGATGCGCCTGTGGTGATTTCGGAGTTCTCCGATTTCGAGTGCCCGTTCTGCTCCCGCCACGCCAATGTCACCGAGCCGGATATCCTTAAGAAGTACGTGGAGAAGGGCCTGGTGCGTATCGAGTGGAATGACTTCCCCGTTAACGGCCCCGCCGCCGTTGAGGCTGCTAAGGCCGGGCGCGCGGCCGCGGCACAGGGTAAATTCCAAGAGTTCAAGCACGAGCTCTACACCGCCAGCAAGGACATCAGCGGGCACCCGGAATTCGGCATCGAGGACTTCATGAAGTTCGCCAAGAAGGCCGGCGTTGCGGACTTGGAGAAGTTCCGCCAGCAGGCCACGGATGATACCTACACAGAGGTCATCGAGACGGCCACCACCTATGCTTCCCAGATCGGTATTACGGGCACCCCGGCATTCGTGGTGGGGGATCAGTTCGTCAGTGGTGCGCAGCCCCTCGAGGTATTTGAACAGGTCATCCAGGAACAGCTGGGAAAGGCGGCCAATGCCTAAACCACCGCTGATCGTGTGGATCTTCATCGCACTGGTTATTGTGACCGCATTCTTGGGAGGTTATGCCGTGGGGGTGAGCCTGTGAGCATCGGAATTTTTGGCGCCGTCATCGCCGGTGTACTGACCTTGATCAGCCCCTGCTCAGCGCTGTTGGTGCCAGCCTTCTTTGCCTATGCTTTTGAATCGCAGCGCCAGCTGTTGCTGAAGACTGTGGTGTTTTTCTTAGGCCTGTGCAGCACGCTCGTGCCCATCGGCATGGGGCTGGCTGCCCTGCTTGCGCAATACCGCGGCCAGGTCATCACAGTGGCGGGCTGGATCATCATTGCGCTGGGAATCTTTACCGCCTTGGGCGGCGGTTTCCGCATCCCCGGCATGGATTCCCTGTCCGGTAAGGCGCGGGGAAGGGTATTTCTGCTCGGCGCGGTCTATGGCTTCGCGGGCTTTTGCGCGGGCCCACTCTTGGGTGCTGTTCTCACCACGGCCGCAGCGTCCGGCAGCGCGCTCTACGGCGGGCTCATTATGGTGGCTTATGCCGCGGGCATGGCCGCACCGCTCTTTGTGCTCGCCGCACTGTGGGAACGCTTCGATGTAGGTTCGTGGTCCTGGCTGCGCGGGCGCGAGGTGGTACTCGGCCCCGTGCGCACGAATACTCTCTCCATTGTGTCGGGCGCATTTTTCGTGCTCATCGGCGTGCTGTTCATTGTGAGCTATGGCAGCGCAACCCTGCCCGCGGTCTTAAGCACGGATGCGCAGTTCGCAGTGCAGGAAAAAGCCCGCGCCTTCAGCGCGGGCGTGGCGGATGCGTGGGTCTGGTTCGGGGTCTCGCTTGCTGCCACGGTGGTAGCAGGCATCAAGGCTGCCCGCACCCCGGCCTAGTAACCACGCGCGATGTACTCGTCGATACGCGCGGCCTCAGCGCCAATGGTGGTCTCGTCGCCGTGGCCCGGCAGGACGCGGGTCTCCGGCGGGAGGTTCAGCACGCGGTTGCGCAGGGACTCGATGATGACGTCGAAGTCGGAGTACTTGCGGCCGGTGGCACCCGGCCCGCCATTGAAGAGGGTATCTCCCGACAGCAGCGTGGCTTCGTCCGCGAGGTAGAGCACTACGCACCCCGGCGAGTGACCCGGCGTGTGGAAGACCACGAAGTCACTATCGCCCACGGTGAAGAGCTGGTTATCCTCCAGCGGCACGAAGGTGGCATCCTCGTGCGTTTCCTCCCACAGGGGACGGTCATCCGGGTGCAGGTACACGGACACACCGAAGTGCTCAGCCACCTGGGGGGCGAGCTCGCAGTGGTCGTTGTGCGCGTGGGTGAGGATAACGCCCTTGACGGTGCGCTGTCCTACCTCGTCGATGACGCGCTCGGCGTCGTGGGAAGGATCGATGATGTAGCACTCGGCGTCGCTTGACGCGCCACCTGCGGCCAGGATGTAGACGTTATTGTCCACGTCCCACTCACCGCCATCCAGGCGGAACTTTCCTGAGGTTACAAACTGTTCGATAATCATTTACAGCTCCACTACGGATCGAAGTACCTTGCCAGCCTTCATGGTAGCGAAGGCCTCCTCCACGTCGTCCAGGCCAATGCGCTCGGTGACGAAGTCCTGCAGCGGGAAGCGGCCCTGCAGGGAGAGGTCGACGTACATGGGGAAGTCACGCTCCGGCAGGCAATCGCCGTACCAGGAGGACTTCAGCGATCCGCCGCGGCCGAAGAAATCGATAGCCGGGACGTCGAAGCGGCTGGTGAGGTTCGGCACGCCCACCATAACCATGCGGCCGGCCAGGTCGCGGGAGTAGAAGGCCTGACGGGTGGTGACCGGGATACCGACGGCATCGATGGCCACGTCGGTGCCGAAGCTATCGGTGAGCTCACGGACTGCCTCGATGACTTCGTCCTCAGACTTGTCCTTCGACGCAATGGTGTGGGTTGCACCGAACTTCTTAGCCAGCTCTAGCTTGTCTGGGTCCAGGTCCACAGCGATGACCTTCGAGGCACCCGCCAGCACCGCGCCGGCGATAGCCGCCATACCGACACCACCGCAGCCAAAGACCGCGACGGACTCGCCGCGCTTGACGTCCGCGGTATTCACCGCAGCGCCCAAGCCGGCCATCACGCCACAGCCCAGCAGGCCCGCGGCGGCCGGATCCGCCTCCGGGTTGACCTTGGTGCACTGGCCTTCGTGGACCAGGGTCTTCTCCGCGAAGGAGCCGATGCCGAGCGCCGGGGTGAGCTCGGTGCCAGCGTCGGCGTCGCCCTCGGCAAGCGTCATCTTCGCGGAGGCGTTGTGGGTGTTGAAGCAGTACTTCGGCTCACCCTTCTTACAAGCGCGGCACTCGCCGCACACCGCGCGCCAGTTCAGGACCACGAAGTCACCGACCTCGACGTGGGTGACGGCATCGCCCACGCGCTCGACGACGCCCGCCGCCTCATGCCCGAGCAGGAAGGGGAAGGCATCCTCAATATCGCCATCGCGGTAAGCCAGGTCGGTGTGGCAGACGCCGCAGGCCTGAATCTTGACCACGACATCGTGCTCGCCCGGAGCGGGCACGACGATGTTGACGGTCTCGACGGGCTCGCCCTTGGCGCGCGCAATCACGCCACGGACAACCTCCGAGCCTTGCTGAGATTTATTTTCATTAAGGTTTTCATTAACAGTCATGTCCGCGAGGGTACGCGAAAGGCCCGGGCAACGTAGCCCGGGCCTAAAAGCCAGAAGAACACGCTTCTAGAAGCTAGCGAGGTGATTGGCCACAAACTCGTGACCGCGCGCATTAATGTGCAGCGGCAGGTTTCCGGGACCGGCAGAGAAGTCCACCAGACCCGCCCACAGTCGCTTATTGGCATCGGCGCACATTCCACGATCCCAGGTCATCGGCTTCATGTCCACGAACTCGGTACCCGTCGCGTGCGCTAGGTCCACCTGCATCCACTGCGTGACGTTTTCATAGCGCTGCACCATCGGCAGAGCCGTGGCATCGGCCGGCTTCGGACCAAAGTGGAGGAGGCAGTAGCGGTCGCCCGAGCCGATGGTCGGATAACCCACGATCTGAATGCGGGCATTGGGGGCTGCTGCACGAATCTTGTTGATAATCGGCGCATTTGCGCCAACAAAGCGGGCACGCATGTCGGCGTCGGAAAGCTGGGCATTGTTATACGTATCGTTAAAGCCGCCCGCATAGAGCACGCGCTGGGTGTCCGGGCTGAGCGCGCCACGACGGATGGCATCATCGACCTGCGCGTTCATCTGCGGACCCTGAGACATCGAGACCGCACCGGAGCAGGAGAAATCCGCCACCGGCATACCCAGCTTGGAAGCGACGCGCTTGGCGTAGTTATTGCCGGAGGGGCAGTCGAGGCTCGGGTTGCGGTTGGAGGAGCCGAGGCGCGAGGAGAGGTAAACATCTAGCTGCGGATCCGCCAATACGGAGTCGCCAAAGGCAACGAGGTTTCGCTCGCCGGCGGCAGCCTGCGGAGCCTGGGACAAGCTTACTGCCACGAGGAGGGAGGCGCAGAGGGCAGTGATGCGCTGGGTAAACTTCACGTGACTGATGTCCTTTCGAGAAAAGGGTATGTTCTTAACCGAAACCATATTAAACTAAGCTAGCAGTTAATCTCGTGCAACAATAGCAACAACTGTAACAATTTGTCGTTTTTAAAACAGGCGCGTTAGGCGCCTCCCCGTAACCTTCTACCCCTTCCCTACGATGAGAACCCTATGAAGCTTTCTGATCTCACCTTCCATGCCGCCGCTCTCGCGCGTTTTGTCCCCGCCCTCTTTCGCGCCGGCCTTATCAGCCCCGCTGGCGGCCCACGGGCAGTGGTCTCCACCGCGCCGATTCTCGCCCGCTACCGCTTCACCACCGCCCGCGAGGTGGAGCAGGCCTACCTGACCTGCCCAGAACGCCTAGCGCTTATCGACGATGACGGGGCACTCACCTACCGCCAGCTGCGTGATCACTCCCGCACCTTCGCGCGCTGGTTGCTTTCTTTGGGGCTCGAGGAGATTCGCCTCGGTGTTATGGCACGCAATGGCCGCGGCATCATCACCCCGTTGGCCGCCAAGGGCTATGCGGGGGCACACATCTTTTTGCTCAACGTTGGTTCTTCCCCCGAGCAGCTTGCCGGCTGCATCGAGGAAAACCGCATCAACGTGCTCGTTATCGACGATGAATTCATCGACCGCCTCGCTCCCGCCGACGGTTCTAGTCCCACCAATAGCGCTAGCCCCATTGATGGCCTGCACGTGGTCATTGGCCACGAGTCTGGTGAGGAGATTCCCGCTGAGCTGGCGCAGGCGGCATCGCTGCGCAAGATTGTTCAGAACCCGCGGGACGTCGAGGAACAGAAGCTTCCGACCTGGCCCAAGCACGGGCATATCGTGCTCATGTCCTCCGGCACCACTGGCATCCCCAAGGGAATCATGCGCCCGGAGCCGACGCTGCCGGTGGTGGTTGCCTCCATCGTCGATGCGGTGCCGTGGCGCGGGGATCAAAAGGTGCAGATGACCGCCTCCATCTTCCACACATGGGGCTGGGCCTGCCTCAACATCGCGCTGGGCCTGCGCAATACCATTGTCACCCGCCGCGTCTTCGATCCGGCGGCCGCACTCGACGACATCCAGCGCTACCAGCTTGATGGCCTGCTTTCCTCCCCCGTCTTCTTCCGCCAGATGGTTGAGGCGGACCCGGATTCGACCTTCGACACCTCAAGCCTGAAGTTCATTGCCTCCGCCGGGCATGCGCTGACCCCGGAGATCGTCAAAGAAACCCACGAGCGCTTCGGGCCGATTCTGTGCAATGTTTATGGCTCCACGGAACTGGCGCTGGCGTCGACGGCCACCATGGAAGAGGTGGCTAAGGACCCGACCATCGGCGGCAAGATTGCCTCTGGCACCAAGCTGCGCATCCTCGATGAGGAAGGCAATGAGGTCCCGCGCGGCGAGGTCGGCGAAATCTATCTGACCAACTCCACCGCGCTCATTGGCTATACCAACCCGAAAATTCCGCTCAACAAGGTTGATGGCCTCATCTCTATCGGCGACTTGGGCTATATCGACCCCGATGGCTACTTGCACGTGGTGGGCCGCGCCGATGACATGATCATCGTCGGCGGCGAGAACGTGCACCCGCAGTCGGTGACGGAGGTGCTTGAAACCATGCCGGGCATCGCGGAAGTGCATGCCGGCGGCGTGGAGGATGAAACCACCTTCCAGCGCATCGCCGTGTGGGCCGTGACCACGCGCGATGCCTTGGGCAACACCGTGACTGCCGACGCCATCCGCACCTGGGTCCGCGAGAACCTCGCCGACCACTCCGTGCCGCGCGACGTCCACTTCCTAGACAAGCTGCCGCGCAATGCCACGGGCAAGGTGGTGCCGCGCCTGCTGAGCAATACCGACTAGCCGGCTTCTTCACTCCAGATTTCCCGGCTGAAATAGGGCCCTCCGAGCCACAACTGCCCGAGTTGCCAAAACCTTCGCTCCTCACCGCAGGGAGCAACGTTGTTTTTGGCAACTCGGGCAGTTTTTATATCTGGGATTTGGCCCCGCCGGCCCATCCCTTGAGATGGGCCGAATCAGGTTAGTTGCTGCGCTTGACGGTGGCCGCAACCTCGCCCGGTTGGACATGACCCTCGCGGGCAATGTCGACACCAGCGACTTGCTTGGCCGTCGGGCACACCACCGGGGTGATGAGGTTGACGCCGCGCTCGCGCAGCTTCTGCGCCTCCACCGCGATGATCGGCGTGCCGGCGGTGACGGTATCGCCCTTCTTGGCCAGGGCCGTGAAACCTTCGCCCTTGAGCTCCACGGTGTCGATGCCGATGTGGATGAGCAGGTCCAGCCCATCCGCGGTCTGCATACCGAAGGCATGGCCCGTCTTGAAGACCATGGTGATGGTGCCGTCAACGGGCGCGCAGACGTCGAAGGCATCGACGGTTTCAGGCATAACGGCGAAGCCTTCGCCCACCATGCCCTGCGCAAAGGAGGCATCCGGGACCTGGGAGAGCTCGACGACGTCTCCGGCGAACGGGGCACACACCTCGACATCCGCTGCGTCACCGCTGACGCTCTGAGCGGAAGCGGCGCTGGCCGGCGCGCTGGCTCCAGCCGCGGTCGCAGCACCCGCCGTGGCCAGGACCGGAGAACCGTGGCGCAGCTGGTGGCTGACCTCGTCATACATGAACTGCACGGCCGGGCCCACGATGACCTGGACGCTCTTCTCCGAGGGGTGGATGACGCCGGAGACGGCGGCGCGCTTGATTACGGAGTCGTCGACAAGCGCGCGATCCTTGACGCCCACGCGCAGGCGCGTGGTGCAGTAGTCCAGGGAGTCAATGTTGTCCTTGCCGCCGAGGCCTTCGATGATGCGCGCGGCATCGGCTGCGGTCTTGTCATCGCCGCTGACGGAATCCGCCGCGTCGTCGGCTTCATCCTCGCCGCGGCCCGGGGTCTTGAGGTTGAGCCAGCCGATGAGGAAGTAGAAGATGACGAAGTAGAGGAAGAAGAAGCCCACGCCCATCACCACCAGCATGTACCACTTGTTGGCCAGCGGGTTCTGGGAGGAGAGCAGCATATCCACGAAACCGGCGGAGAAACCGAAGCCGGCGGTCCACTCCATGGCGGAGGCAATGAAGACGGACAGACCCATCAGCAGCGCGTGCACCACGTAGAGCAGCGGGGCGACGAACATGAAGGAGAACTCCAACGGCTCAGTCACGCCGGTGAAGAAGGAGGCCAGGGCGCCAGCGGCCATGAGCGAGCCGACGACCTTGCGCTTGCTCTTATCCGCGCGCAGGTACATGGCAAGTGCCGCGCCCGGCAGGCCGAACATCATGACTGGGAAGAAGCCCGCCTGGTAGCGGCCCACGACGCCCTCGACCGTGCACTGGCCGTTCGCCCAAATGCCCGGGCAGTCCGCAGCAGAGGTCGCGGCCGCGGCGGCGTCGATGGTGGCCTGGCCGGCCTGGAAGTTACCGATGTCGTTGATACCGATGACGTCGAACCAGAAGACGGAGTTCAGTGCGTGGTGCAAGCCGGTCGGGATGAGCAGGCGGTTGGCCACGCCGTAGATGCCGGCACCCGCCGCGCCCAGCCCCTGGATGGAGGTACCGAAGTTGAACAGCGCGTTGTAGATGAACGGCCACACAAAATAGAGCATGCCGGAGACAACCATGGCGAAAATCGCGGTAAGGATCGGCACCAATCGGCGGCCAGAGAAGAAGGCGAGGAAGTCCGGCAGCTTGGTGCCGTGGAAGCGGTTATATACCCAGGCCGCCATGATGCCGGCGAGGATGCCGAAGAGGACGTTGCCGCCGCCCACAGCATTCCAGCCTTCCGCGGCCCATTCCAGCGCCTCATCGCCGGTCAACGCGGTGGGGTCTTCGATGCCGCGGTAGCCGGCCACGGCGTCGGGGCCCAGCAGTTTCATGAACGTGGCAAAGGCCAGGAAGCCAGATAGTGCTGCGGCACCGTTGGAATCCTTGGCCAGGCCGAAGGAAATGGCGATGGCGAAGATCCAGCCCAGGTTAGCCAGCACCGCATCACCGGAGCTGATGAGCAGCTGCGCGGCGAGGTTATCCGGGCCGGCGGCGCTGGATATCCAGTAACCAACACCGCAGAGAATCGCCGCGACGGGCAGCACCGCCACGGCGCCCATGAGGGCTTTTCCGAGCCGCTGCAGCGGCCCCATGACATCGACTTTCATGCGAGGAGTCCTTTCACATTAGTAAGGAATAGATGGAGTTTTTAGGAGAAGAGTGGGCGGTGCGGACGATGTTGGTCGGCGAAAATGTAGTACTCGCGGTCCTCTAACTGGGAAGCAGCGGATTCATCCACAATCACCGTGGCGTGCTGGTGCAACTGCAGGATTGAGGCCGGGCAGTGTGCAGACAGTGGGCCTTCCACCATGTCGCGCACAGCATTGGCCTTGTTGCTACCGGTAGCCAGCAAGAGCAGGCGACGCGCCTCGTTAATCGTTCCCAGTCCTTGAGTGACGGCAAAGCGCGGCACCTCGTCCACGGTGTCAAAGAAACGGGAGTTATCGTTCACGGTCTGCGGGTGCAGAGTAGTGACGTGGGTGCGCGACGTCAGGGAGCTGGAAGGCTCGTTAAAGCCGACGTGTCCGTTGGCGCCGATGCCCAGCAGTTGGATATCCACGCCGCCAGCATCACGGATGGCCTTGTCATAGGTGGCCGCGGCGGCTGCCGGGTCGTCCGCGTCACCAGCGGGGCTTTTCACCAGGTCGTCGTTGAAATCCACGTGGCTGGTGAATTCGCGGCGAATGGTGGAATAGTAGGACTGCTCGTGGGTGCGCTCCAGCCCGATGTATTCATCGAGCAGGAATGCGCGGCTGCGGGCAAAGCTCACCTCGCCGCGCTCATAGCGGGCGATGAGTTCCTTGTACATCGCCACCGGGGTCGATCCCGTGGCGAGGCCCAGGGTGGACCCGGCGTTGGCGTAATGCGCGAAAATGTTCGCGGCTTCCACGGCCACCTCGGCGGGGGTAGATCGAATAAGTATGTCCATGAGCTGCCTTCCTCGTTGCTTCTTTATTTAACGTCTAGATTTTTAACGGTCGAGCGGGATATCAGCACCGCCAACAATGACGCGCACTGGTTCCAACTGGGCATTGAGACCCACCAGATTGGCACGAGCGCCAACCGCGATGCGGCCTAGATTCGTTTCCCCCAACACGTCGGCTGCCGTGGTGGAGGTAAAGCGCACCGCCTCACCCAGACCATGGCGCGCAGCGAAACTGGCGAACTGCTGGGCCAAGGTGGACGTGCCGCCCGCAATCGCGCCGCTGGGCACGCGCGCGACTCCCCCGCTCACCGTGACGGGCAGGGAGCCCAATTCATAGTCGCCGTCGGCCATACCGGCCGCCGCCATGGCATCAGTGATGGCGAAGGCGCGGTGGCTGTGCACCATGTCCACGGCGCCGTCAACAAGATGCACACCATCTGCGATGAGCTCAACGGACACATCCCCCGCCTTCGCCGCGGTGAGCAAGGCCGCTACCGGGCCCGGCGCGCGGTGGTGGATAGGTGGCATGGCGTTGAAGAGGTGCGTGCCGGTCACGGTGACGCCGAGCTCCTTGGCCTTAGCGATAACCTTCAGCGTGGTGTCGTAATCGGCCTCGGTGTGGCCCAGGCTGGCGATGATGCCATGCTCCGCGCAGACTTCGAGCAGCTTGTCGACGTTCTCCGTTTCCGGCGCGAAGGTAATCGAACGCAGGTGGCCGCGAGCCGCGGCGATGACTGCGCGGAAGAAGTCCGGGTCGCCCGGCACGATGCGCGAAGGGTCCTGCGCGCCGCATTTGGCCGCCGCGATGAAGGGGCCCTCCATGTGGATGCCGGCGATCTCGCCTTCTTCAGCCAGCTGGGCCAAAAGCTCAGCCCGGGCACACAGCTCTTCCTGCGTGCCGGAGACCAAGCTGGCCAGCAGCGTCGTGGTGCCGTGTGCGCGGTGGAAGCGGGCGGCGGCCAGGCACTGCTCATAATCGCCGTTGGGGAATCCCCCGCCGTTGCCGCCGTGGTTGTGCAGGTCCACGAAACCGGGCACCCACAGCAACGCATCCGGGTCCCCGGCGCGCCAGGCGGCCTCGGCTGCGGGGACGTCGCCAAGCGCTATACCCTCAAAACTCTCCCCGAACGTGACGGCCCCGGCGCGCAGCTCGAAGTTCTCATCGATGTAGAGGCCCTCGACGTGGCCTTTCGCCTCTGTCTGCATGACTCATTCGATTCTGTTTGTACGGGCTGGCAAGGCACAGCCCAATTGACAATTCACTTGAAATTTATCAGGGCTACCAATTTTTGTGAACCGCACTTCCTCCGTAGGGTGTGTGAGCGCAGATGCCTTCTAGCGTGTTAGGTACACCGCGTGGTATGCCGAAAGGCCCCGCGAGTTACCAGCCGCGGGTGGCCACTCGGTCCCAAAGCGCGTTGCGAGCTAGCTCACCGGCGCCCGCTGGTGAGGTGCCAACGAACACGTCTCGCGCATCAGGATCGTCAGCAAGAATGTAGCGGAACCACGCGGTGGCGTAGCCGTCCCCAAACTCTAAAACGTCCTTGTGGTCCGCGCCTAGGCGGCGGGCAATGACTGCCGGACCACCAGCTGATTCATAGCTCTCCTGCAGGTCTTCCCACGGGCTAACAAACCAGCGGTCTGAACGGCCATCACTCGTCATCAGGAAAAGCGGTTCCTCTACGTCGGCTGTGTTGTAGTCCCAGTCATTGGACCGCGCCACCTTGTGGGAGGCCGGGCTCGCCACATACACGGCTGCTACCTCCACTTGTACCGCAGCGTTGATGGCACCTGCGCCGCCCTGCGAGTGTCCGAAAATACCGACTCGTGACCGGTCCACACGGGAATCCAGTTCCGGCAAGCGCTCGATTAGGTGCACGACATTCTCCCCGGTTCCGGTTTGGGGAGTCTCATCGCCGACAACCACGAAGCCCCAACTAGCCAAGTGCTCCGCCACGGGCAGGTAGCTGCTCAGCGGCGTGTTCGTGCCATTAGCCATGACCACCGCCGGAAGCGGTCCCGCGCCCGTCGGTGCCGCAACGGTCACATCACCGTCACGCCGCACGTCGACCTCGTGTGGCCCCTCGTCCGCGAACGACGCTTCCAGCGGGCCACCTGTCTCAGCGCTGTATCCGGCAGCCACGCCGTCATCACCGGTCACGCTGTCTGCGTCCACCCACTGCATGAATCCCACAAACCCTACAAACGCCACCACAATCACGGCCACCACGGCAATCATACCAACCACAAGCTTTTTCATGCTCTGTATTGTGTTTCGCACGAGAGCGAAGGTCACTAGCGCTAGCACTACTTTTTCCTGTACACAGTGCAAGAGCTGCCTCCGCTACGCCCTTGAAATGAGAGACTCACATCATTACCTTGTTGTATGTAATCGTCATCACATATGGGAGAAATAATGCTTACCTCCGAAACGCTTTCCGAAGTAGTCACAGTAGGAGGTTCAGGTCCGTTCAGCGGCCAGGGCAACGAAACAGTTGCAGCCTAAATGCATCCCCCTAGAAACAGTGGTGACGAAGGACTTTCATCTATCTACACCTTGACCGCCACATATTTTTTATTGTCAGTGTGCGGGTCAATGACCAGCCTCTCGATTTCACTCCACTTCGCCGAACTCAACAAAGGCGAACTGTTGGTGGCAAGCATCTTCATCTCGGGTACTTGCGCTCAAGTTTTTGCAGTCCCCTTTCTGGCCCCACTCTTCAACAAATTCAACAGCTATCACATTGCGCTTGCTGCACTCTTCTTAGATCTTCTGGGCCTGTTATCAATGGCAGCCTATCCAGAGCCATTGATCCTCATTGTCGGAAATCTCGTCACCGCATGCTTAAGCGGACTGTCAATTCCATCCATTTTCACCATCGCTGACTCTCAGGTCGGCGAAGGACAGCAGGCGAAAGCCTTCTCCCTCTTGGACACAGCCCGACTTGGCAGTGGATTCCTTGGACCACCTCTAGGTGGATTACTACTGGACCAAAGAAACCTGCAGACAGCGCTCTTCGTTGAAGCTTGCGCCGTTGGAGTCTCGCTACTTGCTTTTTATTTCCTTTATAAATCCTCGCCCCCGAAAACACTGCTTCATTCAGAAACCAAAGATTCTTCACCGAGTTTTCTCCAGAAGGTCCTCGAAGCACCTTCCCTTTTGCTGAAGAATAGAAGCGCTCGGTCCGCGTTAACCAGCATTTGGGGAGCAATTATCTGCACCTCGATTTTCAACGTTTCGCTTGTCTTCTATGCGACACAGACCCTCCACGTCAGCGGTACGTTATATGCCATCATTGCCCAAGCATTTATCGTGGGCCGCATCTTTGGCGCACGGCTTTCAGCTCGCCTTCACTCACAGAACGCTGGGAAAGTCCTGGCCGGGGCAGGATTCGCTATGGGGTGTTTCATAGCTTTACCTGGACTATTTCCCTCATTGTGGCTCTGCATCCCATGTTTCCTCCTGGGCGGAGTCTGCAATGCTGCTCAGGTGGCCGCACTACGCATAATCGTTGTCGGATCCGTACCTGATGAAGTGAAACCCAAAGCCCTTTCTACGATGGGTTCAATTAACAGCTCCGCAATGCTTATTGGATACATCATCGGGGCACCTGTTGTAAGTGCCATCGGCCCAGCTGCGGCCCTTGTCGTATCAGGGTTTGGCACCTCTATCCTCACTCTGGGGCCAATTCTGAAGACCACCATGTACGGTGCCTCCGGTGACCAAGACTACGACAACAAATAGCATTCAATTCTGTAGTAAATCTACTGTCAGATGCGAGTTTTTGGTACCGGTGTGTTCAGAAGACTGAAATGGTAGCGGTGT
>NZ_KV827373.1:37573-75022 GCF_001836065.1 Corynebacterium sp. HMSC035E02 | reverse complement strand
CGCTACGCACCCCGAAACCGGAAGAGCCGGCAAACAGTGCTCGGCAGCTCCGAACTGTCCTGTGTTATCCCTACATAAGCCCGATGCCGCTGTATTCGCCAGAAGCCGCCCATTTAGCGCAATAACGAAGCACCCCTCCGCAGGGCTCTTAGGAGCCGTACGGAGGGGTGCTGTTCGCCTGGAACTTACTTCGAGCTCAGGGAGGAACCGGAGACCGAGACACCGGCGCGGTTGAGCAGCATGATGATGAGGTTAATGATGTCGCCACCAAGGTCAATAACGCTAGACAGCATAAGAGTTCTCCTTTATTCGATTACCTAGACTTGATGTTTATCGTGCGAGGATGCCCTTGACGTTACGCCCCTGCAAGAAAACCGGCATACAGTTTGGGGCACAACCGGCGCTAGAGCGGGGAGATGGTGTGCTTCTTGGGCAGGTCCTTCTCCTGCTTATCGGCAAGCTGGCGCAGCGCGCGGCGCAGGGCCAAGCGCGACTCAGAAGGCTTAATCATGCCGTCGAGGTAGCCACGCTCCGCAGCGACATAGGGCGCGGTCATGGTCTCGTCGTAGAAGTCCATGAACATCTTCTTCGTCATGGCGCGCTGCTCCGGGGTCTCGGCGGCCTCGAGCTGCTTGCCCGCAATCATGACCACGGCGGCGGCCGAGCCCATCACGGCAATCTGGGCCGTCGGCCACGCCAGGTTGATATCACCGGTCAAGTTCTTCGAGCCCATCACGGCATAGGCGCCGCCATAAGCCTTGCGCACAATCAGCGAGACCTTCGGCACGGTAGCCTCCACCACAGCAAAAGCGAACTTCGCGCCGCGGTGAATCAGACCGGCCTTCTCCTGGTCCACGCCCGGCAGGTAGCCCGGCGTATCCACCACGAAGACCAGCGGGATGTTGTAGGCATCGCAAATACGGATAAAGCGCGCGCCCTTATCGGCGGCATCCGCATCGATGCAGCCCGCCGAGTGCATCGGGTTATTGGCCACAAAGCCCACGGCCTTGCCATCAATACGGCCAAAGGCGGTAATGACGTTGGGGGCGTAGTTTTCCTGGATCTCGATGAGATCGTCATCGTCGCCAAGCTGTGTGAGCAGGTCCATCATGTCGTAGCCGGCGTTCGTGTCATCCGGCATGAAGGAATCCAGCTCGGTGTCTTCAGCCACCTCGTCATCAGAAGGTGCGTCGAAGACCGGAGACTCGTCGAAGCAGGTCAGCGGCAGGTGATCCAGCAAATCGCGCACCAAGTCAAAGGCCTCATCCTCCGAGGGCACCACAACAGACACGTTGCCGTTGAGCTCCTGCTGGCGCGCAGAGCCGAGGTCATGGGAAGAGATCTCCTCGCCTGTGACTTCCTTGATCACGTTCGGACCCGTCACGTACATCTCCGCCTCACCATCGACGGCGATGATGAAGTCCGTGGTCACCGGCGCATACACCGCGCCACCGGCGGACTTGCCCATCATGATGGAAATCTGCGGGCTGCGGCCGGACAGCGGCAGCTGGCGGCGGGCAATCTCGGAGTACATAGCCAAAGACGTCACCGCGTCCTGAATGCGCGCACCACCGGAATCCTGAATACCGATAACTGGGCAACCAATCTTGATGGCCAGATCCATGATGTCGGTGACCTTCTTGCCAAAGGTCACGCCCACGGAACCGCCGTAGACGGTCTTATCGTGCGCATAAATGCACACCGGGCGGCCGTTGATGCGGCCGTGGCCGGTGACCACGCCGTCGGAGTAAATCGCGTCCGGATCACCGGGGGTCTTGCCCAGGGCGCCGGTTTCGACGAAAGAGCCTTCGTCGAGAAGCGCGGCGATGCGTTGGCGCGGAGTCGAGCGGCCGGCCTCATCGCGACGGGCCCGGGAGCGTTCACTGCCGGGGTCCTGGGCGCGCTCGAGGCGCTCGCGTAGGTCCGCTAGCTTGTCAGCGGTGCTAGTCACTTCCGAATCTTCTCCTCGATCCATTCCTCCATGTGCTTGCCCACGATACCGATTGCGGGCTCGTCGGGAACCGCCAGGTGGTCGCCCGGCAGCTGCACAATCTCCAGATCCTTCACGATAACGCCCCAGCCGCCGTCCGGGTTAATCTCCGCATACGCCGGTTCGAGCTCGATGGCGCCGTCATGCATGCGCTCGGAGCGGAACAGGATGACAGGCACGCTTACCGACGCCCACCTTCCCATATCCAGCGAGCCCAGAATCTGGTTGTCCACGAAGGAGGCGCGCTGGTGCTCCAGCACGCCCGCGGACAGGCCGTGCTCGGAGGCGTCGGTGGAGCTGAGGAATTCCGCAAGCATGGCCATGAGAGCATCTTCGCCCACGGTCTCTAGCATCTCGTACGGCGGCTCGAAGTCCAGGCCGTAGGTCTTCTTGGCAAAGGCAGCGTAGCGGCCCCAGCGGGCCTTGGTCTCCTCCAGCGTCTTCGGGGCCGGATGCGCCGGCTGGGTGGTATCCAGCAGCGCGATGAAGGCAACCTCAGCAGTGTCCTCGCCGCGGGCGGCGCGATCCTGGAGTTGGTAGGCCACCTCGTAGGCCAGCGCGCCACCGAAGGACCAGCCGCCGAGCACGACCTTGCGGCCGCGCGCGTAGTGCAGGATGTCCTCGATGTAGGCGGCGGCGCGATCCTCCAGGCTGCCCTCGAGACGCTCCACGCCGTAGACGGCGACGTCGGCAGGCAGGCGGCGAGTCAGCGGCTGGTAGACCACGGTGGTGCCGCCGGCCGGGTGGAACATGAAGACGGCGGGGCCGTCGGCCTCGCGCAGCACACGGATGTTGCCCTCGACCTCAGTCTCCAGGCCCTCGCGGACGAGGTCCGCCAGGACCTCCAGGGCCTCGGCCTCCTGGACCTGCTGCGCGGTGACCTCGATACCGGCGCGCTCGGTGAGACGCTCGGCAATCTTCTCAGCCACCTCATCGCTGACCTGCGGCAGCGCGGACGTCACGCCGGCCGCGGCCTTACCGGTGAAGGTGGCCCAGGTGCCGAAGACCATGCGTTCGGAGGCATCGCGCGGTGCGACGCCTACGCCCGTGCTAGCCTCCTCGGCCGCTCCCTGTCCCGCAGCTTCCTTCGCGCTCGCAGCGGAAGAGTCTTCAGCGGAGTTGTCGTCCGCGGTGGGCGCATCAGCGGCCCCGTCGGCCGGCGCTTGCGCGGCAGCACCGGGCTGCTCGGATACGGCCTCTTCGACCATGGTGATGACGTCGGCGAGGGAGGCGTCGCGAAGCGCCTGCACCTGCAGCGGCGGAATCTGGAAGTCATTCTCCACGCGGTTCTTGATGCGCATGCCCATGAGCGAATCCAGACCCAGGTCAATAAGCGGCAGCTCGCGCGGGAGATCGGAGACGTCGTAGCCCATGGACTCCGACACGATGAGCGCCAAGCGCTCCTCCACGCTCTCCTTCTCCGGGTCCCAGCGCACGGCATCGGCGCCCACATCGGGGTCAGCGAACTGCGGCGCAGTCACCGCCTGCGGCAGGCTCGGCTCCGGGGCCGCAGCGGGTTCGGCAAGGTTGAGCGTCGACGCAAAACCTTCCGCGATGAGCTTGGTCGTCGCACCATCCACGTAGTGCACCGCCAACGACAGCCCGCCCAGCGTGCGGCGAACAATCGTGGTGACCTCGCCCTTCGCGGGCAGGTCGAGGTGCTCCTCGCTCGCCGCGATGTGGGCGCCCGGGGTGACGGCCTCGGCGGCGGCCTCCAGGATGGCCAGCGCGCTCGGCGCCTGGTCGGCGTTCGTGGAGAACGCCACCGCGCCCTCCGGCAGCGTCACGCGCGCCCCCGGCAGGCCGGACACACCCGACGAGGGACGAGCATTGGTCCAGAAACGCTGGCGGCGGAAACGGGTATGGGGGGCGGCGACAAGCGCACCGGAGCCAAAGACCTTGGTGTAGTCCACCGGAGTACCCGTGACGTAGAGCTTGCCCAACAGGTCCAGCAGCGACTCGGTGGGGTCCACCTTGCGCTTCAGGCTGTACAGCAGCTGCGCATCCGCCTTGCCCGCGGCAAAGGCGGTGGACATCAGGCCCATGAGCGCAATAGGGTTCGGAGAAATCTCCACGATTTGGGTATGGCCCGCGTCAAAGGCCGCCTCGGTCGCGTCCTGCAGGTAGACGGGCTTGCGGGTCATGCGGATCCAGTAATCCTCATCGTGCAACACCGCACCCGGACGGTAGACCTTGCCGCGGTCGACGGAGGAGAAGAGCGTCGTATGCAGCGGAGCAGCTTCCATGCCGGCGATTTCCGCATAGAGTTCACCCAACAGCGGATCCACAGCGGAGGTGTGGCCGGCTCCCTTCACGTTGAGCGCGCGGGCGAACTTGCCCTCGCCGTCGAGTTTCTCCACCAGCGCGAGGACCTCCTCGCGCGGACCGCCCACGGTGGTCATGCCGGGACCGGTGTAGACGGCGGGCTCGATGGAACCAGGCAGGGCGTCGATCTCCTCGGCGGAGAGCTCGACGACGGCCATGGCACCCTGTTGGTCCTCCGGCAGCGAAGCCTCGCCCTCACCCATGAGGCGCGCGCGGTGGCAGGCGATGAGCATGGCGTCGGCCGCCGTGATGCCGCCCGCGGCGTAGGCCGCGCCGATCTCACCCATGGACATGCCGATAACGCCGGTTGGGCGCACGCCGAAGGTGGCCAGCAGGTCCGTCAGCGCGATCTGGATGGCGGTGATGGCCACCTGCGCAGTTTCGGTGTTATAGGTCTGCTCGTCATCACGCACCAACTCCAGGATGGACCAGCCGGATTCGCGCTGCACGATGGCGTCGAGCTCCTCCAAGCGCGCGAGGAACTGCGGCGAAAGGGCAATCATGTCCTTGGCCATCTTGCGGTGCTGGGAGCCGAAACCGGAGTACATGAACACCGGGCCGTGCACCGTCGGGGAATCCGCCGCGGCGATGCCGACGGAGACGGTCCCCTCGGACACCTGACGCAGGCGCTTGACTGCTTCTTCGCTTGACGACGCCGTTACTACCGCACGCGAACGCCCATGGTTACGGCGCGCGAGGGTGCGGGCCAGGGAGAGCAGGTTCGGGTTCTCGGCTTCGATGTAGTCCGCCAAGTCGGCTGCAGCTGCGGCGCGGCGCGAGGGCAGCAGGCCAGAAACGGGCAGGGCCACCGGGTGGCCTTCGCCGATGGCGACCTGCGGGGCGTCCTGGCGGGTAAGCCCGCGGTAATCGGTAAGGACGACGTGGGCGTTAGTGCCGCCGAAGCCGAAGCCGGAGACGCCGGCGATCTTCTGGCCGGAGTACTCCGGCCACTCGCGCGGGTCTTCGACTACTTCGAGGTGCTCGGCGTCGAAGTCGATATAGCGGTTGGGGCCCACGTAGTTGATGTTTGGCGGGATAACGCCGTGGCGCATGCCTTCGATGACCTTGATAAGGCCCACGACGCCGGCCGCGGACTCGGAGTGGCCGATGTTGGTCTTGGCGGAGCCCAGCAGGGTCGGGTTATAAGGTTGGCGGCCCGGGCCCAGCACGCGGCCGAGCGCGGTGGCCTCGATGGGGTCACCGAGGATGGTGCCGGTGCCGTGGGCCTCGACGTAGTCGACGTCCTGCGGGCGGATGCCGGCGTCGGCGTAGGCGCGCTCGAGGACGTCAACCTGCGCGTCTGGGTTGGGGGCGGTCAGGCCGTTGGAATGGCCGTCGGAGTTGACTGCGGAGCCCTTGATGACGGCGTGGATGGTATCGCCGTCGCGCTCGGCGTCCTCGAGGCGCTTGAGCACGAGCACACCGGCGGCGTCCGCGCGGACGATGCCGTCGGCGTCGTCGGAGAAGGCGTGGATGGCGCTGGTGGGCGAGGTGACCCCCAGCTCACTAAAGCCAATGGAGGCGTGCGGCGAGGCCAGGATGTTCACGCCGCCGGCAAGAGCCGTATCAGCTGCGCCCACGCGCAGGTCCTTGACCGCCTGGTTGACCGCTACGAGGGAGGCCGAGCAGGCGGTGTCCACGTTGAGGGAAGGGCCGCGCAGGTCGAAGGCGTAGGAGAGGCGGTTAGCCACGATCGCTGAGGACGTACCCGTCATGGCATAAGGGTGCATCTCCGCCGGATCGGCGGTAATCAGCATGCCGTAGTCATTGTTGGTGGAGCCCATGTAGACACCGGTGGCGGTGCCGCGCAGCTGGTTGGCGGGCACCCCGGCATCCTCGAGAGCCTCCCACGCCACCTCTAGGAGAATGCGCTGCTGCGGGTCCATGTTGGCCGCCTCCAGCGGGGAGAGGCCGAAGAACTCGGCGTCGAAGGAGGCGATGTCCTCGATATAGCCGCCGTCAGTGTTTTGCTGCTCCATCTTCTCGCTGGTAATCGGGTCGGAGGAATACTCCGACCAGCGGCCGACGGGCAGCGGGCCGGTGCCCGCGCGGCCTTCGACGAGCATGTTCCAGAACTCGTTGACATTCTTGGCGCCTGGGAAGCGGCCGGCGTAGCCGATGACGGCGATGTCCCCGCCCGCGATGGCGGTCGAGCGTGGTGCCCCCGCTCCCGGCGCGCTGTCTACCGGGGCGCCAGCGGCGCCGTTGACGAGACGCTCGGCCAGCTGCGCGATAGTGGGGTACTCGTAGGCCACGGTGGGCTCAAGCTTTATCCCGAGAAGGTTTTCTAATTCGCCGGAGAGGACGACTGCGTCGCGCGAGGACAGCCCGAAATTCTCCAGCGGTTTGGTGTCCGTGATTTCCTCTGCCGACAGGCCGGTGGTCTGCGCAACCCAGGTGCGCAGCCAGCCACGAAGCTCTTCAACAGTCATAAATCTCTAGCTTTCTTACGCGGACTAAAACTAACTAAATGTGCGGTCGATTTTGCGCAGCACAAAAGCGCGCACATCGATGCGTCTATAGGGGTTATCGGACGATTATCTCACTTTGTTAACTTGGGTTTCATAACCGACATACCCACAGGCAGCGGCAACCCCCGCCCCCACGGCTAGCGCGGGAACGGGGGTTGGAGGGTGCAGAGCCTTTAAGAGGCGAGGTAGCTCTTCTTCGCCACGCGGCGGGCAATCTTGCCCGAGGAGGTGCGCTTAATCTCGTTAGCGTTGAACCACTGGATGACGGCCGGGGTCACCCCGTGGTGCGCGGAGACTGCGGAGCGGATGGCTTCGGAAGCGGCGGCGTCATCGGCCGGGTTGGCGTTGTCGGCGCGCTCGATGAGCAGCACGAGCTCCTCGGTGCTGCCGCCCTCCACGGAGAAGGCCGCGATGGAATCCGCACGCACGTGGTCCGAGGCCTCCTGCACGGTGCCTTCGATGTCCTGCGGGTAGTGGTTGCGGCCAGCCACCACGATGAGGTCCTTGAGACGACCGGTGATGTACACCTGGTTATCCACGATGGCCGCCAGGTCACCGGTGGCCAGCCAGTTGTTGTCCTCCGGCGCGTTCGGCACGCGGGTGCCCTCCGCCAAACGCTCGCCGAGCGTGTTGTGGAAGGTAGAGGCAGTTTCTTCCGCGCGGTCCAAGTAGCCGGCGGCACGGTTCTCTCCATGCAGCCAGATCTCGCCCACGCGGCCATCCGGCAACTCGACCTTGGTCTCCGGATCCACGATAGTCAGGTGCTGAGCCACGACGCTCTGACCACAGGAGGCGTAGGCCACGGAGTCCGCGGACTTCTCCACGATGACCGCCTCACCCTGAGCCAAGCGCTCGCGGTCGAAGTGGGAAATGATCGGGCGCTCCAGAGTCTGCGGGGTGGTCACAATCAGCGAGGCCTCCGCCATGCCGTAGGACGGGCGCAGGGTCTCACGGCGCAGGCCATACTCCTCCTTGCCGAAGGTCTCCCAGAAGGAGTTCACCGCAGATTCCGTGACCGGCTCCGAGCCGATCACGATGCCATCGACGTTGCTGAAGTCCAGCGTCTCCCCCGCCGCCGGAGCACCGTAGCGCGCGGCGAGCTCGAGGGCGAAGTTGGGAACCACGGCGTAGGTTCCCTGCAGCTGCTCATCGATGGGCTGACGCTTGAGCTGGTCAATCCAGCGCTTAGGTTGCTGGACGAAGTCACGCGGAGTCATGATCTCCAGGTTGACGCCCAGGATGGTCACGAAAACCGCCAGGATGATGCCCATGTCGTGGTGCATCGGCAGCCAGGAAACCACGCGGGCCGGCAGCTTAATCTGTACCGCGGTGAAGATCTGCAGCACGTTGGTCATGATGTTGCGGTTGGTCAGCAGCACGCCGGCCGGGGTGCGGGTGGAACCGGAGGTGTACTGCAGGAAGGCCGGCTGATCCAGCGGCGCGGTCTGTAGCGCGGCAAGCGCGGCCTTGCCTTCCTCCGTCTCCAGCGGGTTGACCCAGCTCTGTGCCAGCGAATCCGGCAGGGAGTCGATGGAGATGATGCGCGGGCGCTCGGCTGCTGGGCGGTCCGAGAAGTACGCGCGGTTGGCGGCAGCGGACGTGTTGTTGGTCAGCACGATCGACGGGTTGGCATCGCCGAAGACCGCCCGCAGGTGATCGGTGTGGCCGGGCTCGTTCGGATCATAGAGCGGGATCGGGGTCATACCGGCGTACATCGCGCCCAGGAAGCCGAAGATGTACTCGGGGGAGTTGCCCGCCAGGATGGCCACGCGATCCCCCATCTTGCCCACCTGCTGCAGGCGTGCTGCTACCGCCTTGATGCGGGTATTGACCTGGGAGCGGGTGATATCACGCGGGGTGCCTTCCGGGTTATCGGTATAGACCCACTGGCGCATGACCGGGCGATCCGGGATACCCGCCTGCTGCTCCGCGGCATAGACGTGTTCGGCGAGCCCCGCCAACGTGAGGTGAGGCGGCAGGGCGATGTTGCCCTTGTCGTCGAAGAACTGGCCGATCAAGGCTTTCAGGTCCATGTGGGAAAGCTCCTTCGTAGGGTAGAGAGGGGCGCGCACCCCTGCTTCACGTACTTTTGACATTGAAAATATCAGAAGGAGTGTGCCGAACGTTACATGGCGCGCGGGCGGGACGTCGTCAAGCGCTACTGCGCGTCGATGGTGTCCTTAGCCCACTGCGTGACCCACTGGTTGGTGGTGACCCCTTCGATAACGTCCGGATTGTAGGCATACAGTGCATGAACGCCGTTGGCGTCGATGAGGTCACGCGCTCGTTCGAGCCCGTTGCTCACGTCCAGGGGCGCATCACAAATAGAGTCATTCGGCGCACAGATTTGGAAAGTGCGGTCCGCCAACTCCCCAAAGCCATTGGCGCGCGCACCGCGCATGGTGGCGCCCGGGACGATGCCCTGAATCAAGGTCGACACCGGCTGCAGGGCAATCTCCGCGCCCACGCCGCCGACGTGCGCACCCGGGTTAATGCCCACGCCGTCCTGGCGCCGGCCGTCCGCAATGAGGGCCACACCCGCCACGCTCTCCGCGGGGATGGGTCCATTGCCGCCGCCGATGCGGTCCGCCACATCACCCGCGATGACCGCTCCCTGCGAAAATCCGCTCAGGATGAACTTCGTGTCCGGGCAGGTCTCGTGCATGTAGGTCAGCTCGCCCTCGAGGCGCGAGGTGCCTTCGTTGCGGGAATCGTCGTAGCTCATCTCGTGCTGCGCGTTGATGTTCTTAAACTGCGCGGTGTACGGCAGCGTCCACACCTTAACGTCCTCGGGGACGTAGGCCTCCTTCAGGGGATTCGTGATCGAGAGCATGAAGGAGTTCGGGTTCGCGCCCGGGTTGATCGGATCATCGTCCGCGGCGGATTCCCACGTTCCCGGCGCGGAGATGAATTCCACGCGCGGGCACCAGTCCGGCTGCTCGGGGGCCGTGTTGTCCTCCTCCTGGGAAGGGGCAGGCTCCGCAAGGTTTCCTTGTTCCCCTTCCTCGCGGGTGTTGAGGAAGTGAACCGCTCCCCCGCCAATCAGGGCGAGGAGGACGACCACGGCAAGGACGGTCAGTGTGTTACGCATGGTTTTACGCATGAAGAAATTTCTACCTTGGGAAGGTGCGGGATTGACTGGAAAATCCCTGCCACATTACTGAGCGCAGAGCGCGCGGCCCTGCTCGGTGATGAGCTGGACGAGTTCTTCGTGGCTGAGCTCGCTGCGGCCCTGCTCGATGAGCTGCCCGGCCACCGCGGGCACAGTGACGGTATCGCCCTGGCAGGAGGCCTGCGCGGCACCCACCAGCTGGTCTTCCACACCGTCGATGTTCACGCCCTTCTCAGCCACTGCGGCCAGGAAGTCCTGGTCCGGGCCCTGTTCAGGCGCGGGCGCGGGAATTTCGGAGATCTCGCGCGCGCCGCGGTCCTCCGGCTCGTCGCCTTGCGCTCGCTCACTCTGTTCGGAGGGCGACGCCGACGCTGAGCTGGCTGACGCTGAGCTTGACGACGATTCACCGCTCGCCCCCGAGGAGCGCTCCAGCGGCGCCACCGACGTTTCGGTGGCCTCACCTTCCTCGACGGTGGCGGAACCGCAGCCGGTCAACAGCGCGCCGGCGGCCAGCAAGACGGCCGCGCCGGCTGTCGCAGCGGGACGGGCGGAGAAAAATCGCATGGCCGTCCCTACTTCTTATCCGCCTGGATCTGGCCCATGACCTTGCGGATAACACCGTGCTGGAAGGTCTGGGTCAGCCCGCCGGCCGGGATCGTCGCATAATCCTCGGTGGGCCAGCCGAACTCGCCCTGCTCGTAGCCGTGCTTGCCCCACTCATCAAAGATCTCGCCCTTGAGGATGTAGTGCGCGCCGGAGTCCATGGACCAGTAGATGTTGCCGTGCTCGAACTCCTGGAAGAAGCCGCCGTTGACGGCCTTCTCCTCACCCACCGGGAAGCCCAGCTCGGAGTCAGCAGCCTTCAGCTCCTTGTACTTCGCGCCGATAGCACCGTGCACGATGTGGAAGGAACCGTCCGGGTTGCGGGTCAGTACGCCGTCCTCGAACTCCTGGACCTCGCCGTCGCCGACCTTGTTCGGCTCGGCTACCGGGTACTTGAGGTCGCCGCCCTCGAAGCCGTTCTTGCCCCAGGCGTCGAAGAAGTCCTTCGAGATAGGCCAGGCGCCGGTCTCCGGGGTCCAGTAGATGGAGCCATGCTCGAAGTGGACGTAGCGTCCGCGACCGTCGGGGGTCTTCTCCTCACCGGTCTTCGGGAAGCCCAACCAGGAGGTCGGGCCACCGAGCTCGGAGTAGCGTGCGCCGATGCGGCCGATAACGGCGTGCGCACCGGTCTCCGGGGACCAGTAGGCGGTACCGGCCTGGAAGTCCTGGGCCTTGCCGCGCTCGGCGACGTCATACTCGTTGTTCACGCAGGAGCCGATGATGCCGGACTTGGTGGCCTCAGCGATGGCCCCAACCGGGGTGCAGTCCGCACCACGGTCGCTCTTGTCCAAGCCGAGAGAATCGGCGATGTAGGGCCATGCCTCGGTCATCTCGAACTGCCAGTACTCCCAGCTGTGGACACCGGTCGGGCGGAACTTGACGACCGGCTCGACGCCGGCGCGCTTGGCGTAGTCGACAAAGGTCTGGGTGGACATGCGCGAGATTGCTTCCAGGCCCACGCCGGCCATGTTGGCCTGGCCCTTCGCCACGGAGCCTAGTTGGCCGTAGTCGTCCTTACCGTTGCCGGCGGAGACATAGACTTTCATGTCCTTGAGGTTTTCAATACCCAGCTTCGGATCGTGGTCGATCCAGTCCTGGGAGTAGAGATCGCCCCACATGTTGGTGGAGGTGAATCCGCCGGCATCGGCCTGCGCGGCGGTAATGGCCTCCGGCATACCGGTGGTGGTGGTGTCGAGGTAACCCGAGAAAGAGCCAACATACTTGAAGGCCCAGGGGTTGCGCTCGGCCAGGTTCATGGCGGCGGTACCACCCATGGAGATACCGGTCACGGCGCGCTTGCCGTTGGAGCGGTAGCCCTTCTCCAGGATCGGGATGAGCTCCTTCATCAGGAAGGTCTCCCACATGTAGTGGGTGCCGTTGTCTTCCTTCTGCCAGTCGGAGTAGAAAGAGGACTCGCCGCCCACCGGCATGATGAGGTTGACGTTGCGGTCGGCGTACTGGGACAGGATGTTGGTCTCGATGGTCCAACCGGACTCATCGTCACGCGCGCGCAGGCCGTCGAGTGCCCAGACCTCCGGGAAGGTCTTGTCCGGGCTGGAGTACCAATCGCGCGCGAGCTGAATCTGCACGACCTGCTCCTTGTCCGGCATCGCAGCGGACTTGATGTAGACCTTGAGGTGGCGGTTGGTCAGGTATTCCACGCGGGAGACGGACACGCCCTCCGGCAGGCCCTCAATCTTCGGGTACTCCGTCTCCACCGGAGTACGCTGCGGCGGGTTGGACGGGGCGAAAGAATCGGAGAAGTTAGAGCTTCCCAGCAGGTCGGTAATGCCCTCGCTCGAGGAGCTTGAGGACTGCGCGTTTGCGATAGGCAGCAACGCAAAGCCCACTGCCACGGCGGTGGGCAGCGCAGCGATGGTCAGGCCCTTGCGGGCTGCGGACGGGGAACGCAGGCCGGAATCCTTAGCGGACCGGCGAGGCTGAGATGACGCAGTGTTCGGCATTGAAGAGTCCTTTTAAGGGGTATATCGAGATAAGGGCACGCGATGCCGCGAGCGAGTTCCGCAGGTTCCCCTCCTGCGGAACTCGCCGCCGCACGCGTGGTGAGCGGTCTAGTGTGTTCTCAAGTTTAAGTTTAACTTGAGACTTTCGGTAGGGGGACACGCCCAGCGGTGGGATGAAAAAGCCGCCACACCCAAGGGCACGGCGGCTAGCTAGTTACCAGGCGTTCATAACGTTGAGCACCTGCGGCTTGGAGCGTTCCAGCTGGTAACCGAACTGCTCCCAGTTGTGCAGGCCCTGGGCCGGGTAATCCGTCTGCAGGCGAACACCCATCGCCCGAGCCTTGAGCTCCCACAGGCGGGTGGTGCCGTTGGCGAAGGCTTCCAACGCCATGCCGGACGCGATGTGCTGCGGCAGGTAGCGTTGTTGATCCAGCGGCCCCGGAACACCGGAAGCGGCGGACACGTAAACATCCGTTCCGTTTGCAGCCAGATCCGGGATCAGGTTGAAGGGATCATTGCTGAAGCGCTTCGGGTTGATGATGGAACCGTACATGGCATTGATGTTGAAGCCGCCGGCGTCGAGAAGCGCCAGGCGCATAAAGGTCTGGGCTCCCGGCAACGTCGTGGTGAGGTAACCGGAGTAGGACAGCGCCTGGCGGAACTGCTCCGGGTGCTTGCCCGCGAGGGTGATCGCCGCCGTAGCACCCATGGACAGGCCGGCCACCGAGTTATTGTTGCGGGCCACACCGAAGTTGCCCTCCAGGTAGGCCGGTAGCTCCTGGGTCAGGAAGGTCTCCCACTGGTAGTTGACCGGCTTGACCAGATCGTACGTAGCCGGACCATTCCAGTCCGCGTAGAAGGAGCCAGCGCCGCCCACCGGCATCACCAGGGTGATGTTGTGATCCACGTAGGTGCGCGCGGCGTTGACGTCATGGATCCACGCGTTGGTGGAATCGGTCGCGCGCAGACCATCGAGCAGGTAGAGGCCCGCGTTGCCGCCGTTCTTGGCTGGCTGGATCTGCACCGGGATGTTTCGGCCCATCGCCTGGGACCACACATCGCAGCGCTGCACCCAGAAGCCAACGCGATCCCACTCGCAGGTGCCGGTGGCGTCCGCGCGCAGCCAGTCACGGTGAGCCGCGGATGCTTCCTGGGTGCCGGCGGTCACGACCAGGCCCAAGGCCACGGCGATAGCGGCCACCACTGAGAGGACCCGAGTCCGCAGGCCAGAGCTTAGTGAACTCATGTTTCTCCTTAACATTTTTACTGCCATTACTACATCGCCAACACGCCAGCGATAGTTACGGATTAATAACGAGAATCTTTTGTAGCGTAACGCACCCTGGCAATTTTTGCCTCCCCGTGGGGGTATTTGCCAGCCCGCCCCAAGCTAGTGGGCAGGGTAATCGGCCGGATCGGCAGAAAACATGAGGGTGCGCCCCGTGGTCACGGAGAAGGCCAGGTTCGCGCGGAAGCGCTCCCACGTCAGGGGCTCGCTGTAGGAAGCAACAAGCTCCTGCACCTCTGGCGTCGCCAGCGCCGCCCGCGCCTGCCGAGTCTTCTCCTTGTCATACCACGGCGGGAGGTACTCGATGTCCGCGCCGGTCAGCGCCGCCTGCCACTCCAGTTCGAGGTGCTTGTCGTGGCCCACGCGCCCGCCTTCCTCACGAGGCATACGTGCGGCCAGCGGCGTAGCCAGACCAATGGTGTCGAGCACCCGCACGTTGAGCGGCGCGTTCATTGAGGTCATGCCCAGGTTGACCAGGTAGACCGTCGGCGGCTCCTCCGCGCCCGGCTCGCGCGGGACGGTGAGCCAATTGAGCTGGTCCTTCTCCTTGTCCTCTACATAGATGACACCCAGCGCATCGCCGTGCGCCAACTTTTCGGTGGCTTCCCCGTATCCGCGCATGAACTTCATCGTCATGTAGTCCCGTGCCGAACGCGGCGGGTAACCCGCCTCGCGGTTCGTAGCGTAGGTCCAGAAGTCGCGCTCATCCACGATGGACAGCGGCTGCTCGTAGGCCTCCCAGTCCGTCGGGTGCCCGCGCAGCACGACCACCACGGCCCACACCGCGCAGAAGGCCGCCGCGAGCACAGACACCAGGCCTCTCAGCGGCAGCACGAAGACTGGGAGGAGGGCGGCAAACAGCGGCAGCAGCAGCATGCGGCCGTGCATGAAGTCACCGCCGACGCGCAGCACGTACACCACATGCACCACCGCCGCACCGACCAGCAGGTAAGTGACGGTCGTGGAGCTTCGCAGGGCCGCCGGACGCAGGTGGGCGCGGAAGGTCCACAGCGCAGCACCCGCCAGCACGAGAACGGGCAAGTACAGGGCATACGGACCAACGAAGTCACCGACATAGTCCAGGCCGCTGCCCCACGCGCTTGACGACGCCGACTTGGCCACCGCCGTGTGCGGCGTCAACAGGCCGTAATAGCCCATGCGGAAGAATTGGTAACCCGCCGGGATGGGCAGGGCCGCGCCAAGAATGCCGAGCCAGACTTTCCAGTTGCGGTGCGCCGCCAAGAGGAGCAGGCCGGCCAGCCCGCCGTAGAGCGCGAATTCCGGGCGCACGAGCCAGGACAATCCCGCCCACAGCGCCAGCCAGTAGGCGCTGGCGTTATCGCGAGACTGCGCCCAGTGCTGGAGCAACGCCCACAGGGCGGCGAGGTAGAAGATGGACAGGCCCCACTCGAGTCCGGAGGTAAAGAAATCACGGGCAGGCGGCAGCGCGAGGTAGACCAGCGCGCCCGCGGGCGCCAGAAGCGGAGTGGCGAGTTGGCCCGAGCGGAAGAAGGCCCGGGCTGTGGCCCACGCCCCCAACATCATGGCCGCGACCGCCAGAAGCAATCCCAGGTTGACGGCGATGGACTCCAGCGGGGCGTTGGTGACCCAGCGGGCAAGCAGGATGAGGTACTGCCACAGCGTCGAGGTATTGGCCTCCACGCGCTCGCCCGCGTTGAAAACGGGGCCGTTGCCCTCCTCTAGGTTGCGCACGGTACGCAAAACGATGAGGCCGTCGTCGGAAATCCAGCGGCGCGCAAAGCCGCCCCAAAACGAGAAAACTCCGATCACGATGACCGAGGCCAGCGCGCTGAGCGCCGCCGCGGTACGTGATTCGGATTTTCGCATGAGGAGAGAGTCTAGCCCATCATGACCGGCATGATGTACACCGCCATGGCAATACAGGCCAGCCACAGCAGGGCCAGGATCTGCAGGACGCGGTCCTCCAGGGCAATCTCATCCGGGGCACCGCCGTTGCCGCGGTCCACGTCGGCGGCATAGCGCAGGATGGCGATGGTAAACGGCACCATGGACACCTGGTACCACACGCTGGCCGGGCCATCAGACTCGTTGGAAAGCTGGAAACCCCACAGCGAGTAGGACATGACCACGGCGGTGGCGGCCAAAGTCCACACGAAGCGCAGGTAGGTAGGCGTATAGCCCTCCAAGGACTTACGGATCTTGGCGCCCGTGCGCTCCGCCAGAAGGATCTCCGAGTAGCGCTTGCCCGAGGCCATGAACAGCGAACCAAAAGCGGCCACCAACAGGAACCACTGGGAGAGCACGATGCCCGCGGCCACACCACCGGCCATGGTGCGCAGCATGAATCCGGAGGACACCAGGGCAATATCAATCACCGGCATGTGCTTCCATCCGAAGCAATAGCCCAGCTGCAGGCCGATGTAGATGGCCATGACAATGGCGAGCTGCAGGCCCGCGGTGGCCAAGAAGGACAGTCCAATCGAACCGATGATGAGCACCGCGGCCATGGCATAAGCCAAGCTCACCGGAAGCACGCCCGCCGCGATGGGGCGGAAGCGCTTCGTCGGGTGCGCGCGGTCAGCCTCCACGTCGCGGGCATCGTTGATGAGATAGATGGAGGATGCGCCCATGCAGAAGACGATGAAGGCGAGGAGGACGTCGAGAAGCACGCGCGTGTGGAACAGCGAATCCGCGCCCGCGGCCGCAGGGGCGGCGAGAACGAGGACGTTCTTGACCCACTGCTTGGGGCGCAACGCCTTCACCATGCCATCGGCGAGGTTTTTCGGCGGCTTGCGCTTGCGGCCGGTATCGATGCCGGAGGTGTGCGGCTCAGAGTGGAAGACTCTCTGCTCACCGTCGTCGACGCGGTTAGGACGTTCGCTCATGCGGTCTTCCTTTCATAGCGATGGCATGCTTCCGCGGTGGCGGCTCCCAGCAGGGCGCCGATCGCCGTATCGGATGGGTAATGTACCCCGAGCACCATACGCGAGGCCATCATGACCGGCACACCAACGAGCGGTGCCGGGGTTCCCAGAACGTGCGCAGCACCCACGAGGAACGCGCTTGTCGACGTCGCGTGCGAAGAAGGAAAGGACAGCTTAGAAGGGGTTTTCACACCGACTTTGACGTAGTCATAGTCCGGGCGCTTGCGCCGCACAATGCGCTTGATCACAACGCTGGCCGCGTGCGCCGTGAAAGCACCCGCACCGACGGCTACCCACTGGCGGCGGCGCGCCGGCTTCTGGTAATTCACGGCGGCGCCTAAGCCGGAGAGCGCCAGCCAGCCCAGAGCGTGCTCGCCGAAGTGGCTTAAACCCCGCGCGGTGGGCAGAACGCCGGGCGCATCGAAGGCCGCATTCTGGATCTTCTCGAGGACACGGGATTCGGCGACAGAAAGCTTATTGGGCATCGAAGACCTTTCGCCAGGACTCGCGGGAGGTCAGCTCCGGCAGAGCCGCGCGGTACTCGGCGCGCAGGTCATCGAAGTTATCCTCAATTTCCTTGAGCAGCTCGCGGGTGGACTTCACCAGCTCGAGGGCCAGCTCGCGGTCGCGCTTGCGGAAGGCCACGCCGGTGCCGCCCGCGGTGGAGACGGTGGCGGAATCGACGCGAGAGAGCGTGAACCAGCGGGCCTCCTCCGGGGTGAGGTTGAGCTGCGGTGCCTCGTGATGGGCCGGGTCTTCCTTGGTAACCAGGTGCTTGGCGGACTTGATGAGCCACGGAATTTTCTTGATCTTGCCCAGGCGGCCACCGACATTGCGGGTGGGCACGCCCGGCGCGCCGGTGGGCGCGGGCAGCTGATCCGCCGAATCGATGATGACGGCGTCCGGGAATTCCTTGCGGATTGCGGCGATGCGCGGCAGCGAGGACTCCAGGATGTCGAAGAGCTGGTCTGGGCCGGCCAGGAAGTCCTTCATGGCCTCCAGCTGGATGGCCATGGTGGAGTACTCCATGCACATGGTGTGCTTGAGGGTGGACTTGAAGATGGACTTGGTAATCCCGCGCGCATCGCCCTCGTGGTAGAGGGCCGCCACGATGAGGCGGTTGCGCAGGTGGAAGTAGGCCTGCCAGTCGATGGCATCGTCCTTATCCGCCCAGGCCATGTGCCAGATGGCAGCACCCGGCCAGGTCACTGTGGGGAAGCCGTGGGCGGCGGCGCGCAGGGAGTATTCGGTGTCATCCCACTTGATAAACAGCGGCAGCGGCTGCCCGATGCTTTCCGCCACGACGCGCGGGAAGAGGCACATCCACCAGCCGTTGTATTCCACGTCGACGCGGCGGTGCAGCGCGCGGGAGTCGTACTTCTTCGGATCGAGGTGGGACTGCGCGTCACCGATAGCGCGCAGCGGGTACTTGGCAAAGTCGTGGTCATAGACGGCGTGCTCGGCCGCACCCCACATGAAGTCAGCGCGGTTCACTCGCTCGCCAGTCGTGCGCAACTGGGAGCGCTCCTGCAGGTTGAGCATCTGGCCACCCACGATGAAGGGCTTGGCGGCGTAACGCGCTGCTTGGACCGCACGAAGGATGGAATCCGGCTCGATGGCGATGTCATCATCCATGTAGAGGATGTAGGGCGAGTCGGTATTCTCCAGCGCCTCGAACATGATGCGGGAGTAGCCGCCCGAGCCGCCCAGGTTGCCCTGGCGGAACTCGCGGAAGCGCTCACCAAAGTGGGCCACGGCCTCGTCATAGCCCGGCTCGTCCGCCGGGTGCTGGTTGCCCTGGTCCGGCATGAGAACGTAGTCGATGATGCCGTCCACCACCGGGTCCTCCGCCAGTGCCTGCAGCGCCGCGACGGCGTCGGTGGGGCGGTTGAAGGTCGGAATACCCACGGCCACGCGCTTCTCCTGCGCCGGGTACTCGCTACCGTCCGGCAGGAGCTGCGGGTTCGGGGCGTGCGGGGCGCACCAAGCGGCGTCGGTAAGCACGGTGTCCTCAACGGCGGAGGCATCGAACCACAGCAGGCCGCCGTCCTCGAAGTTCTTCAGGGGCAGCTCAAACTCGTGGTGCCCGGTGGTCACCACGTGGTTGGCCACGGCGATGCGCTGGCCGTCCTGCTTGGAGCGGTACAGGGAGATGTTGGCCTCTCCCTCCACGTCCATGACCAGCACGATGGACTTCAGCTGGGACCAACGGCGCCAGTAGGCGGCCGGGAACGCATTGAAGTAGGTCTCGAAGGAGGCCTCTTCGCCGGCCGGGATGGTCACGGAAGTGCGGCCACTCCAGCTGAGGCGCTCGCGGTTTTGCTCGGACTCGATGAGGTAGAGCATGCGGACGTCGACCGGCTCGCCACGCTTGGGCAGCAGGATGCGCTGTACGGGTTCGTACGCAGCAGTATTGTTGGCAGTCACGATATCTTCGGTTCTCCACACAGATTTCGACAGTATTCAGGAACCAAGATTAGTGGTTTCGCACTCTTCAGCTGAGTTCCCACGCGGCTGAAAGCTAAGCCGAGAGGGGTGCATCCTCCGAGATGGGTTCGATGCCCAGACGGTTGAGCATGTAAAGCACGCGGGCGCGGAGGTCGTCAGCCAGCTCGCGGGCCTCCTCTACGGTTTCTGCCGTAGCGATATCCCAAATCTTGATGTCCTTGCCGACTTCGTCGCCTATGATTGTGGCGCCAAAAGGAAATCGACCTCGATGGTCACGAACTCGTGGCCGCAATTGTCAGAGGCTCAAGAGAGTGTCGAATCGGAGGGAGATTGAGAAAGTAGAGAACAATACTGACTAATTTTTCGCTAACTGACAACTATTAACTCTGTACAATAAGAAGGATACTCCTCATAGCAACACATGATCAGTGTGTCTTTCTTCCTATTTCAGTCAGCTCAAAGAGTCGACTTTAGCGAACCTCTTCCCAACTGCTCCCAAAGTGAGATAAACGCCGGTACAAACAAGAAATGCTGCAAAAAGAACGCCAGCAAGGGAAAACGAAACCTTCAGAGAAATCCCCGCCATCACATGCCCCAATGAGGAACCAAGGATGGGCCTAACCCCCGACGTGTCTACTTTCCGGGGGTCAGGCCCCAAGCCCACCCGTGGAGTTCACAACCTATATAGGAACACCCCCCGACGAGGTGACGAGAATCCCCTCGTTGCTGTCGGACGGCGGTTTCCCGACCGGTGGCCCGGCCGCCGGCAAACCTCACCCGCGGCCGCCCGGGCCCTGTCCATGGCCAAGCCCGGTCTGGTGCCCCCGGCGCCAACGACTTCCGGTGCCGCCCCGGGACGGTGAATTGCCCGTCATCCTCATTCCCGGGACCGGGTCGTCGAACAGCTCATCGGTACCGATGCCTCGAACCACGGGCCCCGGGCGCACAGCGCAGCCGATCGCTTTGACGTCCACCCCGAGATGCGCCACGGATACTCCCGAAACGCCGGCAAACGAACGCGCTTGCCTGGGAACAGCAGATCTCCGGTTCCATGCTGCTGAATGAGCTGACCATCGGCGACATCACTCGACCGGGCGTGCGGTACACCTTCCTAGGCACGCGGCACGACAATGCCGTGCTCCCCCACTAAAACTCCTTCGTGCGGGAACCCGGCGTCACCAACATCACCGTCCAAGACGTGTGCCCCGCCCACCGCACCGAGCACTACGGCTTCAATTACGACCCTGTCGCCCAGGGCATCGTCGAGGACCCGCTGACCGGGACGGCGTGGCGGGACCACTGCACCGGTACCGGACCGGAGCGATAGTCCTCGACGGACGAGGATCAGGCGCCCGGGGAACTCCCCGTCCGGCACGCCCACGACTCGGCATAGCGGCCGCCCTTCGCCAGCAATTCATCGTGCGTGCCCCGTTCTGCGACCGTCCCGTCCTCCGAAAGCACGACGATGAGGTCGGCATCGCGGATGGTGTGCAGGCGATGGGCGACGACGATCACGGTGCGATCGCCGCGCAACGCCTCAATCGTGCCGATGATCGCCCGCTCAGTGGCCGCATCCAGCGAGGACGTCGGCTCGTCGAGAAGTACCACCGGGGAATCCTTCAGAAACGCCCGGGCGATGGCGACGCGCTGCCGCTCGCCTCCCGACAGCAGCGTCCCTTCCTCCCCCACCGGGGTATCCCACCCGGAAGGCAGCAGCTCCACGATGCGGTCCACCCCGGAACGCCGGGCGGCCTCGCGCAAGCGGTCCCCGTCACCGGGCCTGGAACCGAATCCGGGGTCGGCGAAGACCACGTTGTCCCGCACGGACGCGTCGAAAAGGAACGTCTCCTGGAACACCGGGGTCACCAGCGAGTTCACGCCGTCGGTGCCGATCCGAGGCAAGGGCACCCCGCCGATGAGGATCTCCCCCGAGTCCGGATCATGAAAACGCGACAGCAGCCGCATGACCGTCGTCTTGCCCGCCCCCGACGGTCCCACTACGGCAACCAGTGCTCCCTGAGGTGCACGGAAGCTGACGCCGTCGAGAACCTTCTTATCCCCGTACCCGAAGCTCACGTCGCGGAACTCCACGTCATGCCCGTCGGGCAGCTCCGGTGCGGCAGGTTCGGGAAGGGCGGGGATTGCCCGCAGGTCACGCAACGCAGCCAACGTGTTGCGGCCCGCACCGAACCCGCCGGACAACGCTCCCGCCGTGGTGATCGGTCCGGTGAACTGGACGAGCACGATGAGCATCGGCGCCAAATGCGTCGGCGCCATCCCACCCGTCGCGGCGACTGCCACGGCGACGATCACCGCCGCTGTGAACACCGCATGGACGACCGAACCCAACCGTCCGATGGCCGCCCCCTGCGTCGACGTCGCCTTCGCGAACGCATCGTGTTGGGCCCGGATCGCCTCATCCACCATCGCGTCCGCCGCCGAACCGTCGCCCGCGGCGCGAATCGCCTGCTGGCCGCGGGTGAACTCGATCAGCCTGCCGGAGACGGCAGCGACGGCGTCAGCATGCGCTTCGTCCGACTCCCCGCCGACCCGGCCAATGGCCCGGTAGGCGAAGAAGAGCACCGGTGCCGACGCGACAAGAACCAAACCGACGCGCCAATCCACCGCCAGAATTCCGAAGGCGATGACGGTCGGCGTAACCACCGCGGCGATGACGGGCCGCAGGATCACGTGCGGCACGGACGCCGCGAACGCGATACCCGACGACGCCATCTCCGAAAAGCGGCCGGCCGTGGACTTGGTGACGTACCCGAGTGGCAATGTCAGCACGCGTTCGCCCAGGGAACGCAGCAGGGACGACAGCACCGCTGCGGAATTCGCTCTGCCGACCGTCCCCGCGGCGAGGGACAGCACCGCATGGGCGGCCGCGAGGCCGGCGATGACGCCGGTGAAACGCCATGCCGTCGCATCATCTCCCTCGGCCAGAGCCGACAGCAGCGGCAGCAGCGCGACGAACGCCGCTCCCTGGGCCAGCGCGGCAAGCGTGGCCAACGCAATGAGCCACACCAGTGTCATTCTCGAGAGCCGATCCGTCATCGACCACAAGTCCCGAATCATCGGTTCCCTGCCTTTTCATCGTCTGATTCAGTGCCCCGCGGAGCGGATGGTTCGTCGTCGAGCGCGAACGCGCGCCACAGATCCCGGTAGCGGCCACCGCGCGCAAGCAACTCGTCGTGGGTGCCCGCCTCCGCGACCGCTCCCCCATCGAGAACGAGGATGCGGTCGGCGTTGCGGATCGTGCTCAATCTGTGCGCAATCACGATCACCGTCCGCGAACGAGCCAAACGCTCGATTGCGGACTGAATGAGGGCCTCGGAAGCCGGATCCGCGTAAGCGGTTGCCTCGTCGAAGATGAGCACCGGCGCGTCCGTGACAATCGACCTCGCGATGGCCACGCGCTGCGCCTCACCACCGGAAAAGGTCACGTCGACGTTGACCACCGAATCCAGGCCCTTCGGCAGCGCCGCGATGACCGTATCGAGGTTCGCGAGCTTCGCGGCCGCCATGATTTCGCCGTCGGTGGCGTCTCTCCTGGCCAGCCGGATGTTCTCCCGCAAGGGCAGCGTGAGCAACTGCGGATCCTGGAACACCACCGACACCGAACGGTGCACGTCGCGCACGGCGATGTCGCGAAGATCGTCGCCGCCCAGCAGCACCGAGCCTTCGACAGGGTCGTAGAAACGCGCCAACAGCCGGGCGACGGTGGACTTTCCGGAACCGGAGGACCCCACCAGCGCCGTGAGGGTCCCCGGTTCGAACGTCGCGGACATCCCGTCGAGGACCCGCGGCCCATCGGCGTAGGAGAAGACCAGGTTCCGGACCTCGAGCGCGCCTCCGCGCGCGGGCACCGGATCGGCGGGCTCGGCGATCGGCGGCGTGCTCAGCACCTCCGCGATGGACTTCAGGGCGGCGATCCCCGCGATGATGGGTTCGGAGTTCATGGCCACCCGCACGATCGCCGCGGAGAGTCCAAGGCTGAGAACCAGCCCGGCGACGAGACCCTCCGGTATGCCGCCCGCGGCGTCCCTCAGAGCGAGGCCGGCCCCGCACACCACTGCGAGAACTGTGGTCGGGGACGTCACCACGTCGATGAGCCCGAGATAGATGTTCGACTGCCGGGACCAGGCGGACCACGCGCGGACGAACGACAACGCCGCGGCATCGTAGCGACCCGCGCCCTGGTTAGCACGCCCGAAGGACTTCATCACCGGGATACCGCGCACCAGCTCGATGACCGCGGCCGTCACTCCTTCGGAGGCTCGCTCGTAGTCGCGCTGAAGACCGGCTCCGCGCGAAATCATCACGCCCATCAGGGCGAAGGTGACCAGCACCGGGACGACCGCCACCACCGCGATCCGCCAATCCACCATGACGAGCGCGATGAGGGAAAGCAGGGGAACCAGCACCGCCACCACGGTCTCACCGACGGTGTGGCCCATGAGCTGGTGGACAGCCGCGACGTCCTTCTCAACCGACTCGATGATTCCCGACGACCGCCGGGCATCCAGCCAGCCCAGGGGCAACTTCCGGATTTGGGCGACCAGTCGGCGCCGGAGGTGGAGCTGCAGGTCATTATCCGCCCGGTGCGAGAGCATGCCGGCGGCGCCGTCCGCGGCCATGCGCACCGTTGCGGCGACGACGATGACAGCCACGGCCAACCACGTCCGATGCTCCGGGGCCTCCGGGTACGTCATCGCGATGTCGATGATGCCGACCAGCGAAGCGACGGTAGCCACCGACGACAGGACGGATAACGCGACCACCGCACGCATCCGGGTCCGAATCGGGGCGAGCAGCGACCACGGGCCTACGGTCCCGTCCACGGCGCTCACTTGCCCGCCTCCCCGATCGCGCTTTTCTTCGTGAGAGTGCAGAAGTACACCATGCCGGCGTGTGAGGCTCCGCCCAGCTTCAGCCCGTTGGCTTCGGCGAGGTCCTCGACCTCGCTGCCCCGGAACACCCGGTGGCCCATCTTCGCAACGACGGCCATGTCCACATGCTCGTTCACGTCGGGATCCTCGACGAACGTCTGCACGTAAGCGATGCCTCCATCGGCGAGCAGCCCGGCGACCCTGCCGAGCGCGGCTCCCGCATCCTTCATTTGGTGGAGCGCGCCACACACCCAGATTTCACAGGCCCCGCCGGGCTCTCCCGCGAGCGGCGTGAGGATGTCGGCAACGTGGAATTCCGTCCGGGCCCCAAGCCCGTCGGCGGCGGCGCGTTCGCGGGCGATGCGGATCGCATTGGGCGACAGGTCGTAGCCGACGATGTTCGCCCTGCGATAGCGAGACTCAGCGGCGAGCGTGCGGGCGAGCCACCCGGTTCCGCAACCGAGGTCGAGGACCCGGGCCGGCGCATCCGGCCCGGGATTCAGCGCACGGAGCTTCCGGTACACGGCGGCGTCCATCGGTTCGCGCGCATAGCGGCTGAGGAACCTCGGCTGGACCTTGTCCTCGTAGGCCGCGAGGAGCCTGCGGTTGTTCTGGACGATCTGGGCAATCGACTTCATCTGGTTCTGTCTCCGGGTGTGTGGGCCGCATCCACGCGGCGGTTTCGGGTTAGATGCTCGGATTCGCGGGCCGTCATGCAGACTCCCCCGGCCTCGTTTTCACGGCGATGCCCCACGCCGCGAGCACGGCGATGCCTAAGAACCAGGCCGCGCAGACCACCAGACCCGCAGCTCCGGTGCCGTTGACGGCCTCGCCGGCCGCGGATACGGGGGTGTGCCCGGCGATTCCGCGCAGGAGGGGACGGAAGTGGTCGGCGGGCATGAGCACCGTGTTGACGAACATCGCAACGATGATTAACGGGATGAGGGCCACGGAACCCTGGGGGCTGGTGATGGAGAACGCGATGTACGTGCCGGTGCATGCGGCCGCCGCGGCAACCATCGCGCCGGTCACCGCGATCCTCCACCACCAGGACACCTCCGGTGGGCCGTCGGAAAGCAAGGCGGCCACCGCCGCGACGACGGCCGTCATCGCCATGATCTGGATGAACTCGGCAATGATCCGTGCGGCCGGCACGGCCGCGTACGGCGCCGGCATGGTGATCAACCGCTCGTGGAAGCCATTGCTGCGTTCAACGAACACGGTGGATGATCCCGTGATGGCCAGGATGAACGCCCACGCCGTCACGACCAGGATGACCGCGTTCCGGAGTTCGAACTCTCCGGTGAGCTGCCTGACCAGGCCACCGAACATGCGGTTGACGATGAACAGGTACACGAGCGGAGCAATGAACGTCATGAACCAGAAGTCGGGGCGCCGCAGCCAAATGTGGGCGATGCGCCGCAGATGCACGAAGATGGCGCCAATCATGATTCGCTCCTCGAGGTGAACCGGCGGATGAACAGGACGATTCCGGCGACCGCCGCGACACCGAGCCACAGGGCGGCCTCTTCCCCGGCGCGATCCGGGAAGGCGTCCGGGGACGCCGCCCTAATCACCTCGATCACCGGCGAAAAAGGCATGTGGCGCACGACGTCGCGAAGGGAGCCGTCCAAAGCGGTCGCCGGAATGAACGCGGTGGAGAACATGAGCAGCAGCATTTCCAGCGCCTGGATCGATGAGGCCGTCGACACCGGGGCGGGCACCATCAGGATCACCCCGTCCGTGACCAGGGACAGGACCGCCGCGGCGAGCAGCGACCACAGGACAGTCCACGCGACTTCACCGACAGCCATGTCGAGGCCGCAGGCCCACGCGACGACCAGCAGCGCCGCGATCGACGCGGACATCCGCAGCACATCGGTGACGAGCCTGCCGGCGACATAGCCGCCTGTGGCCCCGGGCAACACGCGCACGCGGTCAACGAGCCCGGATTCGACGTCCTGTCCCACCGCCATCGCCGACGCCGCGGCGGTGAACATCGCCGCCTGGAACAGGCAGCCGCCGAGCACGAAACGCAGGTACCCGAAGCCGGATTGCTCCGCCGAGTACCCGAACACCGCGTACAGGCACAGCAGGAAGAGGGGCGGAACCACGAACATGGAGATCAGCGACGCGGTGTTGCGTCGCAACAGCAGCAGATCCCGACGGAGAAACGCCGCGACCGACGTCGCACTCATCGCGCCGCACCCCCTGCGTTCATCGATATGAACACCTCGTTGAGGGTGGGCGGCGACACGCTCAGCGAATCCGGCAACGCTTCCGAGGCCTCCATCGCCTGCGCCACCGCCTCGAGGACCCGCGGTCCGGGGTCGACGTCGAGGGACACCGACTTCCCCGCGACGCGGGCGCCGTCCAGGCACGTTCCCCCGAGGCAGCGGGCGAACGCCTCCGCCTCGGCGGCGGTGGCGAAGGACACGCGGAGCACGTGCGACCCGAAGGCGCGGCGCAATTCCTCCGGCGTTCCGCTGGCGACGATGCGGCGATCCTTGAGCAGATGGACGTGGTCTGCCAGCGCCTCCGCCTCTTCCAGGTACTGGGTGGTCAGCACCAGGGTCATTCCGTCGTCCCGCAGTTGCCGGATGAAGCCCCACAGCTCTTCGCGGCTGACCGGGTCCAGCCCCGTCGTGGGTTCGTCGAGGAACAGCAGCCTGGGCACGACGCACAGCGACGCGGCGATGTCGAGGCGGCGCCGCATGCCACCCGAATAGGCCGACGCCAGCGTCGAGGCACTGTCTGCGAGCGAGAATTGCGCGAGCAGTTCCGTCGCGCGGGCGGCCGCAGCGGCGCGGTCGAGTCCGCGCAGCCGCCCGAAGAACTCCAGGTTCTCCCGGCCGGTGAGGTTCTCGTCGATCGCCGCGAATTGGCCGGTGGTGGCAATGTCAGCGCGCACGCCCGCCGGGTCCTCTTTCACGTCGCGCGAGAAGATGCTCACCTCGCCGGAGTCGGCGGTGATGAGCGTCGACAGGATTCGGATGAGGGTGGTCTTGCCTGCACCGTTGTGGCCGAGGAATGACACGATCGCCCCGGTGGGCACGGTGAAACTCACGCCGTCGAGCACATGCTTGCGCATCCGGGCACCGCGCTTTCCCTTGCGCCCGCCGTCCGGCGGGGCACCTGCCCCGCCTTCGGGCGGGGTGCCCGCTTTGCCCGCAATCGGGTAGCTCTTCGTGAGGTCGCGGACGACGATCGCCGCACCTCGTTCAGCTTGATCCGTCATCGTTTCCCCTTTTCTTTGGTATCGCAGTGGGCCGCTGTCGGCAGCGGCCCCGTGGTCGGGTTGTCATGTGGCACCTCGATATGGATGCCCGCATCGCGGGCGAAGGCGAGGACCGGTTCGAGGAGCCGGGGGTGGCCGACGAGATCCCGGCCCCCCGGCGCGACCGGCTTCCCCGCGACCGCCACAACGGTGGCGGCAGCAATCGCCGCGGTCATTTTGTAGGAACCCGGGCCGGTCGCCCGGACGACGGTCGTCTCGGCCGCCGGCCCCGCATCGCCCGCGCCGGCAGAGGACAGTGCGACGACCAGCTCGGCGGGTTGCGGAGTGCCCTTCGCCCGCGCCTTCCGCGATGTCACGGCCGCCCCGAGACGGGCGAGCAGACCGGAGACAACGGGCATCGAGTACAGTCTCGACGTGCGGATTTTCTCCACCGACTCATCGGGGAGGGCATCGAAGGCGACGTGGTAGGAATATCCGAGGATCGAGGGGCACACCCCGCGTACGACGTCGATGTCCGGGCATTCGTAGCCGATTCCGCTTTGCGACGACACCAGGTTGCGCCGCACTTCGACGATGGCGCCGCCGAGCATCGCGCGGTATCCGCCGCGAATGGTCCGGAACATCGACTCGACCGACGCGGCCCCGGATTCCTGGTCGGCGCCAATTCGCAGATCGACCCGCACATCGCGGACCTCTTCGACCCCCGCAGCGCAGGCCCCGAGCATCAACAGGGCCGTCGACAAGCCCGGGCACAGGCCGAACCCGGTGAGCACGGGAACCCCCTCCCGCCGAGCATCCCCGTCGAGGGCCATGATTGCGCGGCGGGCGTCGATCGAATCGTTGACGTCGATGTACCCGGTGCCTGAGTCGATGCAAGCACGGGCGAGTGAGTCTGCATGCACCTCGAACGGGCCGATGCCGGCTTCGGCCAACCGAGTCGCAGCCGCCACCGCCTCCGCATGGACCCGGCCGTACGGGACGAAGACGTCCCGCCGATTCTCGACGAAGGTGATCCCCTTTTTCGTCTCATCGGCCTTGTCCCGAAGCACGTCGCTGATGGTCCGGATCGTGTTCACTGGTACCTCTTTCGGTTGTCGGCGCCATGCCGGTGCCGGGCGGACCGGGCCCGCATGGCGCGACCCGGAGGATGTGTCTGAAGGGTTGAAGCAACTGGGTGGGGCGCGTCTCCGCACAAGCTCGGAAACGCTCGCGGGCTCGAGGCCCGCCGGTTCCGGGTGCCCGTCAAGTCACTGCGGACACCAGGGCGGCAACGAAGGTCGCGGCGGACGCTGCGGCCGCGAAACCATCACGCACTCGCCAGGGGTGATCAGTGCGGAAGGTACGCCGCGGATGGCGGCCGAAGTTGCGCATCGCCAGGGTCAGGGACAGCTTTTCGGCGCAGCGCACGGCGCTGACGAACAGGGGAAAGGCGATGCGCGCGGGCGTCGTCGCGCGAATGAAGCCGGAGCGGAAAGACTGCCCCGGTCGCATCGAGCGCAATCTAATCGCCCATGTCAGCTGGGGGATTTCGCTGCGCAGGAACGCCGCGATGCTCACCCCGGAAATCGCTATGGTGCACCATGTGTAGGGCACCCGGAGGCGTTGCACCATGGCGTCGAAAAGCTCCTCGACGCGCATACACGCGGAGACCAGGACCGTCCCCGCAAACACGGCCGTCAGTAGCAGTCCGTGATGGATGCCGTGGCGGACAGCCTCCGCCGGATCCCCACTGCCGTAGAACTCGGAGCGCCACCCGAGCAGGCCGAAGAACACCCCGATCAACAGGACGAGGAGGACCTTCCCCGCCGTCGCCCGAACGTCGCGTTCCGCGATCGCAGCGAGTGCGAGGAACGCAACCCCAGTCAGCGCGAGAACGGCGTCTCCGCCGGAGAGCAGCCCGGCGACGAGGACGAGCATCACCGCCGCGACGATCGTGATGGCGTTCAACCCCGCGCGCCTCCGAGCGTCGGATTCACCGGTCCAGGGACTTTCGTCCCCGGACGTCCGTGCGCCGGCCGCGGGCAGTGCGCGATCCCGCCGGGACGACTCCGGGGCAGCCGGCACGTCGGTCGCGGGACCGGACCAGGCGACCTTCCCTTCGGCGACGATGCTCGCCCGATCCGCCCACGTTCGCGCGACACGGCGGTCGTGGCACGTGAACACAACGGTTCCGCCGGCCCCGGCGTATTCCGCCAGCGCATCCAGCACGATGCGCGAGCTCGGCGAATCCAGGTGCGCCAACGGCTCGTCGAGAAGCAGCAAACGGCGATTGGCCGCCACCGCCAGGAAGATGCCCAACCGTCTTTTCTGTCCGCCCGACAGGACGAACGGCGAGACGGGGTCAAGTGCCCGGGGGCACAGGGCTTCCCGCAGTTTCCGCAGCTCATCGGCGCCGAGTGGCCCGTGCGGGTCCGTGCCGGCCAGCGCGGAGTCGATTTCCGCGGCGACGGTCGCGCGGGTGAACTGGTGCTCGGGGTTCTGGAACGCCCACGACGCGAAGGCGTCGGGGGCGCGCCGGGCTGGCTCGCCGTCGATCCGGAGGTCCGCTCCCGCCTTCATCTGGCCCGACAGCACCGCCAGCAAGGTGGACTTACCGGCTCCGTTGGTGCCGACCAGGGCATGGATCTCGCCCCGTTCCAGTGTCAGATCGGCCCCGTTCAGGATCCGCTCCCTGCCCCGGGCCACATGGGCTCCGGTCAAGGCCAGCAGTGGAACGGCATCCGCCTCCAATTCCGGATCGGCGCCATCCCCGGCTCCCCGGGGCCTTCGCCGCCGGTCCGGACTGAGACGGTCCGGTGCCCCCGTGCCCGGCGTACTGGCGTCCGGCGCTCCGGCGGTCGCGACCGACGTCGCAATGCCCTTCACCGCGATGCCCTCCGGCGCTCCGTGCGCGGCGACGCTCCCGTCCGCATCGAGGATTGTCACTGTGTCGACCCACCCGTCGAACGGGCGGAGGTCGTGCTCGATGAGCAGGATGACGCGACCCGGAGCCCGCAAATCACGGATGGCGGCGAACAGCGACCGGCGACCGTCCTCGTCGACGTGGGCCGCGGGCTCGTCGAAGATCATGACCTCCGGCGCCCTGGCCACCGCACCAGCGATGGCCATCCGCTGGCGTTGCCCGCCCGACAAAGCCCACGGATCCTTCTCCGCGAGCTCTGACAGCCCGAGCTCCGATAGAGCCTCGGCTGATCGCTTGGCGACGATACCGGCTTCCACGAGGGAAAACTCGAGGGCCATGGCCACGTCATCGACGACTCGGAGCGTGAGCACCTGCGTCGCCGGGTCTTGCCCGACGAAGGTGACCCGGTCCCCGTCCACGGGGCATTCGGTGCCGTCGACATCAACGATATGCACGGATCCGGCATGGTCGATGGGGATGTGCGAGGGGATCAGTCCAGCGATGAGGTGGGCCAGGCTCGTCTTTCCGCATCCCACGGGTCCCGTGATGGCGTTGATCGTGCCGAAATCGAAGGAGAGATCCACCATGTCGGGTGCCCATCGCCCATCGGCGTGCCGCACGCCCGCGCCCCTAACCCGTAACCGGGCCGGGGCCGTCCCGCGTGTCGCACCGGCGCACGCGGGTGCTCCGCCGGTCACCGGGTGACCCCGCGGCTGCGAAGCCCCTTTGCGACGGCAAAGCCCAGGACCAAAAACACCAAGCTCGAGGCCAAGGCTACGGCGAAGCTGATCAGGGTCATGGGCGTGGTCGGCGAGTCGACGCCAACTGCGCGCGGGGCCATCGTTCCCATCATCGCGGAGAACAACATCGCCGACGCCACGAACTGGGTACGCGTCCACCGCCGGTACAGGGTGACCATGAATGGAAGCTCGATGAGCAATCCTTCCATGATCAGCGCCCCGATCGCGGCGACGCCGAACGGGGTGGTCGCCGCGGACACGACGCCCATGGCAAGGCACGCGATGAGGCTCGCGCCAGGCTTGCGGACGACGATGAGGGGAACGACGCACTGCAGGAACCACAACCCGAGCGTCGCCGCGACGAGATAAACGTGGGCGATGCCGGCGAACACCTGCAGGTAGGTCAGGGGCACGACGACGAGAGACCCCGCGACGCCGATCGCGGCGGCGACGAGCATATCGCGGGTGGATGGTCGGCCACCCGCTGCGACCGGTGCGACGTGTACCAACCGCCCGTCGTCCGTCTGCGACGCCACCGCGTCGCCGTCGCCCGTCCCGTCCGGGCCCGCGTCCCCGACTCCCCCTCCGGAGAGGGGTTCTCTGGTCGATCCACGTTTTCTGTTCATCGTCGCCGCCTCGCTTCCGTTGCCGATTCCCGATCAGGAACATAACTTGAACCAGTATTAGGTTAGGCAATCCTTAGCAACTTATGCCAGGCTTGAATTATTGACTTTGCCCCCGATCCCCCCCCCATTACGTTGTTAGCAGTTCCACCCCAGGGCACCGAAGATTCATAGCCTGTCCACCCGATTGGGCTGGTTATGTTTATTTCCGTTCCCTCCGTCTGAAAGGACAGTGGAACTAGTCGCTGGCTTCGGTATGGCTTGTTCCCGCCCCTGTCTGAAAATGATCCGGGGGTGATGCCGCCGAAGACAGTGACATCCTCAAACTGCTAATAGGAACCCGACCCAGCCCAGGTGGTATGAGGTCTCACAGTAGTGTGGATGCCAGCGCAAGCATGTCCGACAACCCCAGCGATGAAGCTTAAATAGTCCAACTTCTCATTCATCGCTAGGAGGCATACACCCATGGCCTATGACTTCGTCATTGGCGTAGACGTCGGCAAATACTTCCACCACGCCTGCGTCCTCGATCCCCAAGGCAGGCAAGTCCTGTCCAAACGCATCAATCAGCATGAAGGCTCGCTACGCAAGCTCTTCGGCCAATTCCTCGCCGACAACGCCTCGGTCCTTGTTATTCCCAACAACATCGGCCGGTTGACCGTCGCAGTCGCCCAAGACATGGGGGCAGATGTTCGCCATCTACCAGGGCTTGCGATGCGGCAGCTCTCTCGCATCCACGTCGGCAACTCCAAGACCGATGTACGCGACGCCTACGTCATCGCCCATGCCGGTCTTAACCTTCCAGATTCCCTGCGCAGTGTCGACCGCGTTGAGGAAGTCTTTATCCAGCTGATTTAGGCCGTGACAGCGGCATCCTCCGAGATGGGCTCGATGCCCAGGCGGTTGAGCATGTAGAGCACGCGGGCGCCGAGGTCATCGGCCAGCTCACGGGTCTCTTCCACGGTTTCGGCGGTGGCGATGTCCCAGATCTTGACGTCCTTGCCGGCTTCATCGCGCGGCACCTCGCGGCCGAGGTAGACAATAAAGTCAGGGATAGTCACCAGACGCAGGTCCTCGACGTAGCGGTCCGGGTGCTCCGCCATGCCGCGCTCCTGGAGCACGTGGGCCATGTGGGAGTCAGGGTCGTTTTCCGGGTGGGCTACGGCGGCGTCGACCAGCAGCGCGTTACCGGCATACTTCTTCGTCAAAGCCACGGCTGCCTGCGCCAGCGCATGGTCGGCACCTGCCGAGAAACGCACGTGGATGCGGTGGGTGCCGAAGTGCTCGCGCACCTCGCGCTCCACCATCACGGGAATGAACTCTTCTAAAGTCGCGCCAGCCTCGTGACGCTCAATAGTGGCATCGAGGAAGGAGTCAATCTCCTGGGCAGTGTACTCGTGGCCATAATCTGCGTGTAAATCCTGGCGCAACGTATCGAAACGGCGGGCGTTCGGGGAAGTCATCTCTAAACTCACTTTCTGTTCGCCTATTGTTAACCTACTGTTAACCTTAAGTGATTGTTGGCCAGACCACAAGTTTTATTTTCTTTGGTCTAGTTCCGTACGCTGGCACAACCTCCCCATAAACGGCCAAAGGCCCGCCGGGTGTTCCGGCAGGCCTTCTTGGATTGTTCCTTCTTCTTATCGGGAATGCGCGTTGCGCGACTGCGCAGCTTGAGGTGTTCCTCGAGCCGCTCCGGGGACATCTTCCACATGCTGCGGTCTGCGCGCTTCTTCTTGCGCTGCGCCATGCCGTCACCTCCTTCCATCGAGGTGTTTCAGCATAGCGCGCCACGCTGCGCTGCGGGAACCAACCCGCACGCGTCCTAACCTAGTGGCCGCGCTCCTGCTCCAGGGCCTTGCCCTCATTCCAGAACGGGGCCAGCTTGTTATCGAACATACTCAGCGCGGACGCGATGGCCATGTGCATATCCAGGTACTGGTAGGTGCCCAGGCGGCCGCCGAAGAGAACCTGGTTCTCGCGAGCCTCGGCGGCGGCGAGCTTGCGGTAGGCCTCCAGTTTGGAGCGGTCCTCCGGGGTGTTGATCGGGTAGTACGGCTCATCGCCCTTCTCCGCGAAGCGCGAGTACTCCTTCATGATCACCGTCTTGTCCTTGGGGTACTTATCGGCGCGCTCCGGGTGGAAGTGGCGGAACTCGTGGATGCGGGTGTAGTCCACGTCCGCATCGTTGTAGTTCATCACCGGGGTGCCCTGGAAGTCACCGGTCTCCAGCACCTCCAGGTCGAAGTCGAGCGTGCGCCAGCCCAGCTCGCCCTCGGCGAAGTCGAAGTAGCGATCCAGTGGGCCGGTGTAGACCACCGGCGCGCTTGGCGACGCCTCTCGCACCTCCTCGTGCACGTCGAACCAGTCGGTGTTGAGACGGACGTCGATAAGCTCGTGCTCCGCCATCTTCTCCAGCCAGGCTGCGTAGCCGTCGACGGGCAGGCCCTCGTAGGTGTCGTTGAAGTAGCGGTTGTTGAAGGTGTAGCGCACCGGCAGGCGCGTGATGTTGCCGGCCGGCAGTTCCTTCGGGTCGGTCTGCCACTGCTTTGCGGTGTAATCGCGAATGAAGGCCTCGTAGAGCGGGCGGCCAATGAGCGCGATGGCCTTTTCCTCCAGGTTCTTCGCCTCATCCACGGCGAACTCGCCGGCCTGCTCTTTGATGAGCTGGCGCGCCTCATCCGGCGAGTAGTAGCGGCCGAAGAACTGGTTAATCAGGCCCAGGCCCATGGGGAACTGGTAGGCCGTGCCATCGTGCATGGCGAAGACGCGGTGCTGGTAGTCGGTAAAATCGGTGAACTGGTTGCAGTACTCCCACACGCGTTTATTCGAGGTGTGGAAGAGGTGCGCGCCATACTTGTGGACCTCGATGCCGGTCTCCGGCTCGGCCTCCGAGTAGGCGTTACCGCCAAGGTGCTCGCGGCGCTCGACGATGAGCACTTTCTTGCCCAGCTGGGAGGCTGCGCGCTCGGCCACGGTCAGGCCAAAGAATCCGGATCCAACAACGATGAGGTCATATGCAGTCATGGCCATCAGCTTAAAGCAGTAACACGCACAGAACGGCTGGTGACACCCAAGCGAGAAAACTCGCGTGTCACACCTTCTTTCACTCCAACAACTGGCGTAACATCTGTCCCGTTAGTTAACTTTTTGCGCTCCTCTTAACCTCGTGGCGCACACCATCCTAGGGAGTAACAGTGCACCTCAAACGTCGTCTTGTTCCCGCGAAATCGACGTGGTCGACGCCGGTTATCGCTACGGTCACCTCGATCGCTGTGGTCGCTGCCGCAGCCGTGGGCGGCCAAACCCTCATCCAAACCCAGGAAGCGGGCAGCGGCCCCATCGAAGTGAGCTCGGCCTCCGAATCCTTCGGGTCCGGCGAAACGGTCGTGGTGGATGACCCGGCCATCGCCGCCCAGGGCGAGGGCGAAGGCCCGCGCGCCGTCAAGCAATTCCACCGCGATGAGACCTTCTCTTCCTTCGCCGTCACGTGGAAGGGTGCGCGCGACGTCGCAGCCTTCGCCCGCGCCAAGCAACCAGACGGGTCTTGGTCCGAGTGGTACGACATGGACTCTATGTCCTACAACAACGATGACCCCAACGCTACGAATGGCACCGAGCTCATCTTCGTGGGCGATACCAACGACGTGCAGGTCTCCATCAACAACGTGGATCTGGTGACTGGCTCGAACCTGGACGAAGAGTTCACCGAGACCCCCGTTGAGGACGCCGCGCTTGACGACGCCCCCTTCAACGTCGGCGACATCGCCCCCGTCGCCGAGACCGAGCCTCTACCGGCCAATAGCGACGTGGAAGGCCTCGAGGCTGTCTTCATGGACGGCAACGCCCAGGAGGGCGAGGCCATTGAGCCGACCGCTGAGACCGACGGCATGCCGCGCGTGGTCTCGCGCGCAGGTTGGGGCGCGGATGAGAGCATCCGTTGCAAGGGCGCTGACTATGACAATGGTGTGAAGGCCATTGCGCTGCACCACACCGCGGGCTCCAATAACTACACCCGCGCGCAGGCGGCCGCGCAAGTGCGCGCCGCGTACAAATACCACGCCCAGAACCTGGGATGGTGCGATATCGGATACAACGCGCTGGTGGATAAGTACGGCACCATCTACGAGGGCCGCTACGGCGGGCTCGACGAAGCCGTACAGGGCGCCCACATCGGTGGCTTCAACCAGAACACGTGGGGCATTTCCATGATTGGTAACTATGAGACGGCTCAGCCGACGGAAGCCTTGCTGGAGTCCGTCACCGACCTGGCTGGCTGGAAGGGCGCGATTTCCGGTGTTGATCCGACTTCCCGCGTCTCCCTGCCCTCGGAGGGCTTCCGCGGCTCGCGCTACCCGGCTGGTGCCTCTGCCCCGGTCTACGGCCTCTTCGGGCACAGCGACGTTCACTTCACTGCCTGCCCAGGGCGCTACACCATCGCCCAGTGGCCGACTATCCGCCAGGCGGCGCACAAGAAGTACCTCGCCATCAAGTCGGGCGCGTCGGGTTCGACGTCCACGGACTGGGGCAGCGGAAATACCTCTACACCAGACTCCTCTGGCTCTGCGCCGAAAAACAATGCGCCGTCTGCTCCCGCACCGGCCGCTCCGGCACAGGAGGCAACGTCCTCGCTGGGCGATACCGAAATCCCGATGAGCACCATCACCGCACTAGTCGGCCTGGCTGGCACGCTCTTCGCCATCATGTATGCCCGCTCCGAGCACCAGGTTGACATGAACCAGACGGTCAATGGCCTACCGGTGGAGCAGATCCCGGGCATCGTGACCAAGGTGCTTTCCTTGAGCAAGAACGAGGGCCTGAAGGAAACGTGGACGGCAGTCCTTAACGCCTTTGGTCCGGCGCTGGGTCTGGCTGTTGGCGGTCCGGATGAGACGGCCGGCATCATCTACCAGCTCTTCCAGAACGGCGTCGTGCTGAGCTCCGAGGAGACCGGAACGCACGCGCTGGTCGGGCGCATCGCGAAGGAATGGGCGTCCGGCGACAACTCGGCAACACTCGGCTTGCCGACCTCCGACGAACTCCCCACCGGCTTCGGCAAGGAAGTCCGCGTGCAGTTCCAGGGCGGGTCCATCGTCTATAACCCGGAGACTGAGCAGATTCAGGTCTTCACGGACTAATCCCAGCCGCACCGTGTGCGCGCAAAACTCACGCGCACAGCCCTGTGGGATCGCCGATATTGCGGGAGCCACCTCGGTGGCTTCCGCTTCGGCATGTTATCTATTGGATTTAGGTATCCGGCGGGGATCCGCCCACTAAGCCCCCGTTGGCCTGCTGCTTCAACGCTGCTTGTGCTGCCTTGTAGGCCGGCTGGGAAGTAATCGGCTCCGCCCAGGGTGGCACATAATCCACCCCGCCCCGCAACCGGAAGACATAGCCAGCACCAGTCGGCTTATCCGGGTCATCATCATTGATGCCATTGTGATAAGCACACAACATCGTCAAATTCGGCGGATCCGTCGCCCCACCCGCCTTCCACGGCACCAAATGATGCACCTGACAATAATCAGCCGGCTTATTGCACCCTTCACGCGCACACGTCGGATGCTCCGCACTGGCCATTAACCGCTGCTCAAACCCAGCTAAACGCCGCACCCGATGCAACCACACCGGCCCAATCGTTGGATGCACCAACGTCACATACCCAACCTCGGCAAACTTATAGGTGACAAACTCCCGCCCTGTCATCCGCCCACCGTTGGTAAGCACAAGCTCAATATCATCGCCCTCACCGCGCACGATCTGATCCAACTCATCCAAGGTGACCACCACATTGGTCGCTACCGCAGGCTTGCTTCCCCCATGAGCCTTAGCAAAGAACACCTGGCCTGCCGCATCCAACAAATCAGCCGAATTAATCGACTCCAAGGTTCCGCGCATCTCACTAATGCGCAAGGCTGAATCAGTAATCGTCAACGAATGCGGACCC
>NZ_KV827373.1:666-37473 GCF_001836065.1 Corynebacterium sp. HMSC035E02 | reverse complement strand
TCAGTAATCGTCAACGAATGCGGACCCGACTTTCGATACGTCAACCGCACCCCAGGTTCAGGCACCCGCCGCGGCCGCAACTGCTTCAACCGTTCCTTCGCCACTTTCGGGATACGGTGTGCCGGAGTCGCCGCAAGCCGAACGCGCAGATTCCACGCATCCAACTCCTTTTTCACCCTGCCGGTATACGACTCAATCAAGCTCAACGTCGCCACATCATGCCGTTGAGCAACTGCAGCCGCACGCGCCTGGCGCTGCTTGCCCGTAAAACGCGTCGGCCCGAAATACACCGCATGCAGCCCAGCCAACTCCGCAGCATCAGCCACAGAAGCACCACGCGCGCGTAAATCATCCACACTGCCTACCGCAAGCCCCACAAGATCCAACCCCGAACTGCGATAGGAGAAATAAGTCTCCAAATCCCCCATGCCCACGAGACTAAAACACCACCACACACCCCGCAACCGGAGGCAGAAAACTCTCAGAATCTGCTAGAAAAAGGGCAGGTAGCGCTGGGCTTCACGGCTACAGCACGGCGGGGTACAGCAGCGTTAGAACCAGCGCTCAAGCACCTTTGCCACACCTGCCTGGTGATGCGCTACCGTCACCGCATCTGCCGCCTCCATGACCTCTGGGTGAGCGTTCTCCATGGCAACCCCGCAACCTGCCCACTCGAGCATCTCGATATCGTTGGGCATATCGCCAAAGGCGATGATGTCTTCGCGGGCGATACCGTGATGCTCGGCCAGCCACCTAATTCCGCGCCGCTTCGTCACGTTGGGGGCCGCCACCTCGAGGATTCCCTCGGACATTGAGTAGGTCACGTGGGCAAGCTCGGAATCGATGTGCGGAGCAATAAGCTCGTAGAGTTCCGGTGCGGAGAACGCGGTGTTGCGGATCAGCAGCTTCACCGCCGGTCGGGACACCAATTCGCCGACGCTCACGAGGCCGAAGCCTTCAAAAAGCGCGTTCTCCGAATAATGCGATTCCACCACGAAGAGTTCCTCCACCGGATCCAAGACCGAGCCCCCCGTGCGCTCCGCGCCGAAGCCAACACCGCCATGGGGCTCGAGCACCTTCGTGGCCACCTCCACGATTTCCGCGAGGGCTTCAGGCGAGAGCTCGTGGGCGGAGAGCACGCGGTCTTCTGCCGAGTCATAAATCACCGCACCATTTGATGTCACGCACACCGGGCGCACGGTCAGCTGCTCCAGTACGGGCATGATCCAGCGGAAGGGCCGGCCGGTCGCCAGCGCAAACTCGCTGCCCGCGGCAACTGCTCGGGCCACTGCCTCGCGGTTTCGCCTGGGAACTCGGTGGTTCCGGTCCAACAAGGTGCCATCAATATCACTGATGATGAGGCGCGGAGCGCGGTCCGAAAATACGTCACTGGCCATAGCCCTGAGTCTACGTCAGAGCGATGCACACAAGAGCGCACCCGCAACCGCTGGTAGCCACAACAACGTCCACTGCAGCGTTGGCTCCCCACCACCGTGCCGCAGCCTGCCACGCGCACAACGACGAAGGCGGCCGCCACGAGAATGCTCGTGACAGCCGCGCTTGCCTGCAAAGACTGCTACTTAGCCCTTAAGCGATAACGTCGTCATCATCCACGTCTTCCCAGTTCAGGGAACGCTTGATGGCGCGCTTCCAGTCGCGGTACAGAGCCTCGACTTCGTACTTCTCGCGCTGCGGCTTCCAGACCTTGAAGTCGCCCTGCTGGGAGCCCAGTACGCTGAGGTCATCCCAGAAGCCGGAGTCCAAGCCGGCAGCGAAGGCCGCACCGGTAGCGGTGGTCTCCACGTTCTTCGGGCGGTGGACCTCGACGCCAAGCATGTCTGCCTGGAACTGCATAAGCAGCTCATTCATGGTCATGCCGCCGTCGACGCGCAGCTCGGTGATCTCCACGCCGGAGTCCGCCACCATGGCATCGGCGACGTCGCGAGTCTGGTACGCGGTGGACTCGAGCACGGCGCGGGCCAGGTGCTTGCGGTTGGCGTAGCGGGTCAGACCAACGATGACACCGCGGGCATCCGGGCGCCAGTACGGAGCGAAAAGTCCGGAGAAAGCCGGCACGATGTAGACGCCGCCGTTGTCCTTGACCTCGCGAGCCAGGTTCTCAATGGACGCGGAGTTCGGGATGAGCTGCAGGTTATCGCGCAGCCACTGCACCAGGGAACCACCCATGGAGACGGAACCCTCGAGCGCGTACACCGGGCGCTCGCCCTCGCGCTGGAAGCACACGGTAGTCAACAGACCGTTCTCGGAGAACTTCGGGGTGGTACCGGTGTTGAGCAGGAGGAACAGACCGGTCCCGTAGGTGTTCTTAGCAGAACCCGGGCGGAAGCAGCCCTGGCCAAACATGGCGGCCTGCTGGTCGCCCAGGATGGCGCGAATCGGCACACCGGACAGCGAGCCGCGCTCGCGGACGGTGCGGAAGTCGCCCAGGGACGGGCGGATCTCCGGCAGCATGGAGGTGGGAATCCCCATCTCCTTGCACAGTTCCTCATCCCACTCGAGCTTCTCGATGTCCATGAGGAGGGTACGGGAAGCGTTGGTGACATCGGTGGCGTGCAGGGCTTCCTGGCCGTTGTCGCCGTCGGCGCCACCGGTGAGGTTCCACAGGAGCCAGGTATCGATGGTGCCGAAGAGCAGCTCGCCCTTCTCCGCGCGCTCGCGGGCGCCCTCGACGTTATCGAGGATCCACTTCACCTTCGGGCCGGCTGGGTAGGAGTTGATGATGAGGCCGGTGCGGCGACGCCACTTGTCCGCACCTTCATCACCAGCGAGTTCCTTACAAATCTCGGTGGTGCGGGTGTCCTGCCACACGATGGCGTTGTATACCGGCTTACCCGTGTTCTTGTCCCACACGACGGTGGTCTCACGCTGATTGGTAATGCCAAGTGCTGCGATATCTTCGACATTGATGTCGCCGTTGGCCAAAGCTTCACCCACAGCGCGGCGGGTGTTGCTCCAGATTTCCTCCGGGTCATGCTCGACCCAGCCCTTCTCCGGGAAAATCTGCTCGTGCTCGAGCTGGCCGACGGACACCTGCTCGCCGTCGTGGTTGAAAATGATGCAGCGGGTGGACGTAGTTCCTTGGTCAATCGCTGCAACGTAGCGCTTGGTAGACATTGTGTTCTCCGTTTCTGAGTAGTGAAGGTCTGATTTTTAGAGAGCCATGGACAGCAGGCCGACAGCGACGGCCGCCAAGGTCGGTGCAACCACCGGAACCCAGGCATAACCCCAGTTGGCGCTGCCCTTGTCCTTGATGGGGAGGACGAAGGCGTACATGATGCGGGGTCCGAGGTCACGGACCGGGTTGATCGCGTAGCCGGTAGCGGTGCCGAGGGACAGGCCCACAGACACGACGACGAAGGCAACAGCGAAGTACTTCAGCGGACCCAACTCGCCGCCGGCCGGGCCAAAGGCGATGAACATGAGCAGTACGCAGGTAGCGATGAACTCGGTGACTGCGTTCCAGCCGTTGTTCGGGTGCGCCGGGGCGGTAAAGAAAATCCCCCCAGTGTTCTTGTTGGCGCCGGTGACGTTGCCGGCTTCATCGAGGTTGTTGGCGTCGAAAAGCTGCTTAAACGTAGCCCAGGCAAGGAATGCACCAAGCATGGCGCCGAGAATTTGCCCCAGCAGGTAGTAGGGAACGAGGCCCCATTCAAGGGAACCGTTCACCGCCAGCATGATGGTGACCGCCGGGTTGAGGTGGCCGCCGGAGGGGTCGGCGACACTAGCGCCGATGAAGACCGCGAGGCCCCAGCCCATAGCGATGACGATCCAGTCCGAACCGCGCGCGCCAGAAGTTCGGAGGTTCACAACGGCGCACACGCCGTTGCCGAGCAGGAGCAGCAGCGCAGTGCCGATGAACTCCCACAGGAATGCATCCATTCCGGTCATAAGATGTCCTTTCTTATCTGCCTAGGCCAAGGGCCCAGCGAGGGATATCCACCGCTCGCTAGGCCCCGTGACTTTTAGGCTTCTTCCTTGGTGGCTCGTGCGCTGCCTGCGCGCTCGAGGATGTCGTTTGCCTCACGGTCGGTCAGCGCTGCCTCAGCGGCGAGCTCTGCCTCGGTGTGCTTGGTGAAGTGGGAGACTTCGCGCTCGATATCGGTCTGATCCCAGCCCAGCAGCGGGGCAACGAACTCAGCGATCGGCTGTGCAGCAGCAACGCCGCGGTCGGCGAACTCGATGGCCACGCGCAGGCGGCGGGAGACGATGTCGTCGATGTGCAGGGCGCCCTCGTGGGTCACGGCGTAGCGCACCTCTGCCCAGATGTAGCTCTCAGCACCCGGAACCGGTTCGAGCAGCGTGGCGTCGTCAGCAGCCGGAGCCAGCACCTCACCGATCAGCGAGCCGTAGCGGCCGAGCAGGTGCTCGATGCGGTCCTCGCTGAGGTTGTAGCGGCGGGCCAGTGCCGGAACCTGGTTAGCCAGTGCGTGGTAGCCGTCCGCACCCAGAATCGGGGTGCGCTCGGTCACGGACTCAGCCACCTTGGTCCCCAGCTCCTTCGCGGCCAGATCCACCGCGTCCTTGCCGATGACGCGGTAGGTCGTGTACTTGCCACCCGCGACGGAGACCATGCCCGGCGCCACGCGGGCAACGGCGTGGTTGCGCGACAGGTTAGTGGTGGAATCGGACTTGCCGGACAGCAACGGGCGCAGACCGGAGTACACACCGACGATGTCATCGCGGGTGATCTTGTCGCGCACGCGCTGGTTGACCTCGTCCAGGATGTAGTCGATATCCGCCTTGGTCGGCGCCGGATCCGGCAGGGACAGGCCCTTCTCCCAATCAGTATCGGTGGTACCGATGATCCAGTACTCACCCCACGGGATGACGAAAAGCACGGACTTTTCGGTGACGAAGCACAGCGCGGCATCGGCATCGAGGGCATCCTTCGGGACCACGATGTGAACGCCCTTGGAAGCGTGGACGGTGAACTTGCCCTCAGCGCCCGCCATCTCCTGAATCTTGTCGTTCCACACACCGGTCGCGTTAATGAAGGCCTTGCCCTTCACGGTGGTCTCGCGGCCGGTTTCCAGGTCCCGGACCTTCGCGGCAGTGATGCGGCCGCGGCCGTCCTTCTCAAAGCCAATCACCTCAGTGCCGGTGCGCACGCTAGCGCCATATTCGGCGGCGGTGCGCAGGACGGTCATGGTGTGGCGGGCGTCGTCGACAAGCGTGTCATAGTAGCGCACGCCACCGACGACGGCGTCCTCCTTGAGGCCCGGGGTCACCTTCAGCACGCCCTTGCGGGTGAGGTGCTTCTGCATCGGGACGCTCTTGGCTCCGCCCATCAGGTCATAGAGGGTAAAGCCACCGAACATCATGACGCGCTCCCAGCCGCGGTGGGTCAGCGGGAAGATGAACTTCAGCGGCTTGACCAGGTGCGGCGCTAGGGTCGACATGTTGAGCTCGCGCTCCTTCAGGGACTCCGCCACGAGGCGGAAGTCGAACATGGCCAGGTAGCGCAGGCCACCGTGGAACATCTTGGAGGAACGCGAAGACGTACCCGCCGCAAAGTCTTGGGATTCCAGCACAGCCGTCTTCAAGCCACGGGTGGCCGCATCCAGTGCAGCACCGGCGCCTACAGAACCTCCGCCGATGATGACGACGTCATAGTCCTCGGTGGAGTAGTCATTCCAGGTCTTTTCAAAATACTCAGGGTTGAAGCTGTTAATACTCGTCGTGGTCATTGTTGACCGAGTCTCCTCTCTCGCTGCACGGCGTCAGAAAGTCCTGTCCAGTTGACGGTGTGCGCAGCATGTTGTGCTCATCCACCACGCGCGCCCTGTGCACCGATGCCTCGGCCAACTGCCCGAAGGGCGGATGAAGAAGAAGTTTTCTCCCACGGCCAATGCTATAGATCACCAATTTTTCTCTCTGGAGACGCTACTCACACGTAAGTTCCGCCGCCGTAAGCTGGAGTTTCTAAGCCGTTTCATAGGATGACAAAATAAAATAACACCCCCTTCCGGGGGTGTTAACGGGCGTTGCGAACGCTTCTTAAGTCCAGGGTGTCAAGACTTATTTCTTCTCTTGCTGCAAGCGCGCCATGGCCTCCAGCACCTCGGCCATTCCGTAGCGCTCGGTGGAATACGTCACCGCCTGCGCAGCCTTAATCACCTCAATGGGTGCAGTCTCAAGCGCCACCATGCGCACGGCGACGCCGTCCCCGCCCTCCGCAAAGGTTTCATCCCCCGGCTCATTGGCAAAGAACAAGAGATCCTTCGGCTCGGCCCCAATCTTCTTCACCACGGCCGCCAGCCCCTCCGCGGGGGAAGAGGCCGTCGCCACCACTCCCCCGGGGGCATCGTTGAACTGCACCCCTTCTGCCCCGTCAGAGCAGGCGATACGCCAGCACTCTTGGGGAAGATCGCCAAAGGCGGCAGCGTCCAGCACCTCGCCCTGCGGCGAGAGCACAACCAACTCCTCAACCTGCGGGTGGAGCTGCGTCAGCGCTTCTTGGAGCCGCGTCGAGATTTCCCCGTTTTCCATGCTCAGCGCGCTCTGATCCGCCACGACCACGCGCGGCGCTTCGGAATACTGCGCCTTCACCCGGTGCGGTAGGCGGGAGACAATGAGCCGCGATTGCGTCGCCGCGGAGAGCAACCCCTGTTCCACCACGGAGCCAGCGAAGATTTCCTTGCTGCTCGCAGCCATGGAAGCTTGGGCCTCCATGACATCAGACTTCAGTTGCGCCATCACCCCCGTGACCTTGTCGCGGCCCTCCTCGACACCGCGCATGGCCTCTTCCACCACCGAGTTGAGGTTTTCCTTGATCCACTCAAGGGTTTCCGGCGCGGTACGCGGGCGGTCCTTCTCGGCGGCGTCGGCTCCAGCTTCTGCGGTACCGGTTTCCTCGTTACTACCCGGCTTCATCAACGCCATCCGGTCGCGCATGAGCTCCACGGTGGCCTCGGACACGTGCTCCTTGAGATTGGTCAGATCATCGCGCAGCCGGCGCACACGGTAGCGCTCAGTCTCCACCTCGGAGTCCTGGGCCTCGGCCTCCTCCAGCGTCGGCGCACCCCCACCCCTACGGGCCGGTACCCAGTATTCGCCGGCCGGCATCGGGCCGAATTCCTCCTCGTACTGAGCCCACAGCCCCTCCAGGGCTGCCTGCATCCGGCGGCGCACCTCCGTGATATCCGCATCGAAATCGCCCGTGGTGTAGTAGGGCTCAAGAGCCGTGATCAGCACTGGGGTCTTGGTGCGGCCTAAGTGCTTCTTCTGGCCCTTCGTCCAAATACGCTGGGAGCCGAAGATGACCTGCGGGATGATCGGCACACCCGCGCCGTGGGCGATACGCGCCGCACCGTTGCGCATGCTGCGAATCTCGAAGCTGCGGGAAATCGTGCCCTCAGCGAAGACCCCCACGAGCTCGCCATTCTTGGCCAGCTCGATGCCTTTGACAATCGACGCCCCGCCATCGATGCGATCCACCGGAACATGCCCCATCACCTGAAAAAGCTGACCGGCCACCGGCGTCTGGAAGATGGAGGCTTTAGCCAAGTAGCGCACCAAACGCCGCTTGCGATAAGCCAAGAAGGCCCCGAAAAGGAAATCCATGTAGCCGGTGTGATTGCACACGATGACGGCCCCGCCCTTATCCGGGATATTCTCCTCGCCGGACAGGCGCATCTTCAGCCCCTGGGCCAAGGTCACCCCGCGGCCAATGTGCGTAATCTGCCGGTAGAGGAAATTAGTCACAACGCTCATGATGCTCCAGGGAGGATTTAGGGCCTTAAGAGGGCACAACCGGTGATCGGAGGGGGCGCCTGCGGCGCCTCCTGTCATTCTTCTAGGAGTTTACGGGGTAAAGAACGTCCTTACCCACGAATGGGCGCAATGCCTCCGGAACCACGACGGACCCATCTGCCTGCTGGTGGTTCTCCAGGATGGCCACGAGCCAGCGGGTGGTAGCCAGGGTGCCGTTGAGCGTGGCGGCGTACTGGGTCTTGCCGTTCTCGTCGCGGTAGCGCGTGGAGAGGCGGCGCGCCTGGAAGGTGGTGCAGTTCGAGGTCGAAGTGAGCTCGCGGTACGTGCCCTGGGTGGGCACCCACGCCTCGTTATCGAACTTGCGGGCTGCAGAAGAACCGAGGTCTCCGCCCGCGATGTCGATGGTGCGGTAGGGCAGCTCCATCGCCGCGAGCATGTCCTTTTCCATGTTCAGCAGCTTCTGGTGCATCTCCTCGGCGTCTTCCGGCTTGCAGTAGACAAACATCTCCAGCTTGTCGAACTGGTGCACGCGCAGAATGCCGCGGGTGTCCTTGCCGTGCGAACCCGCCTCGCGGCGGAAGCAGGAGGACCAGCCTGCATATTGCAGCGGGCCCTTGGACAGGTCGATGATCTCTTCCTTGTGGTAGCCAGCCAGAGCCACCTCAGAGGTACCAACCAGATAAAGATCATCCGCCGGCAGGTAGTAGACCTCATCCGCATGCTGGCCCAAGAAACCGGTTCCCTGCATAACGTCCGGGCGCACGAGCACCGGCGGGATCATGAGGCTAAAGCCGGCCTCACGGGCTTTCTGCGCAGCCAGCATAAGCATGCCCAGCTGCAGGAAGGCGCCGTCGCCGGTGAGGTAGTAGAAACGTGCGCCGCCGACCTTGGCGCCCCGCTTGACGTCGATAAGCCCCAGCGTCTCACCCAATTCCAGGTGATCCTTCGGTTCAAAGTCGAACTGCGGCTTCTCACCGACCTCCTCGAGCACGACGAAATCATCCTCGCCACCAGCCGGGGCACCCTCCACCACGTTGGAGAGCTGGTACTGCAGCTCCGTTACCTTGGCTTCGGCCGCGGCCGCTTCCTCGCCGGCCGCCTTGACTTTTTCCTTCAGCTCATTGGAGCCCTCCAGCAGCGCCGGGCGCTCCTCCGGGGAGGCCTGGCCAATCTTCTTGCCAAAGGCCTTCTGCTCCGAGCGCAGCTGGTCAGCCTTCACAATGGCCGCGCGGCGCTGTTCATCAGCAGCGAGCAGCTGGTCCACCAAAGAGGGATCCTCCCCACGGTTTACCTGGGAGGCGCGGACGACATCGGGATTTTCGCGAAGAAATTTGAGATCAATCACGCCGGATAGTCTAGCGCACGGCCACACCTTTGCGCTGGTCATAACCAGCTGGCTATCATGGAAAACATGGCAGCTCACATTATTACCGACGGCCCCGTGCCCAAGCACGCTCAGCTGCGGGATATTCTCTCCGAGCTCTGCCGCACCACCCTCAAACCTGGTGACATCCTCCCGGGCGAGCGCATTCTCGAGGAAACCTACGGCGTCTCCCGCATCACCGTGCGCCGCGCCATTGGTGACTTGGTGGCGGAGGGCCGCCTGCGCCGCGTGCGCGGTAAAGGTACCTTCGTGGCTCCGAACCCACTGGTCTCCCGGCTCCATCTGGCGTCCTTCTCCGATGAGATGGGCTATCAGAAAGTACAAGCCTCCTCGCGCATCCTGCTGGGTGAACGCAGCGCCGCCCCCAGCGAAGTCTGCGAGTTTTTCGGCACGGAAACCACCGTGGCCCATACCCACCTGCGGCGCCTGCGCTTGGGCGATGGCGAGCCCTATTCCATCGACGATGGCTGGTATAACTCCACCTTTGCTCCGTCATTGCTGGAGAATGACATCTACAATTCCGTCTACGCGATTTTGGATAGCACCTTCGAGGTCCCCATCACCGGGGCCGAGCAGACGGTCACGGCCGTCGCAGCAGAGGAGGACATCGCTGAGCTTCTCGACGTCCCCCCGAACACCCCTCTCCTCCACATCACCCGCCTCGCCCGCTCCGGCGATCGCCCCGTGGAGTGGTGCTCCTCGGTCTACCGCACAGACCGCTACCGGCTCACAACGCACGTCTCCCGCGCACGTATCTAGCGGCGCCGTGCTCCCGCACGGCGCCGGGCGGGCTAGAAGCCAGGGCCGCCAAGGGAGTAGTATGAAGAGTTCTATGAGCACTTCATCTGCGTGGCGCTCCGCCTCCGCCATCCGCGTCGTCCTCGTTGCAGCCGTGGCCGCGGCCGCCTTCATGGCGTCCTACGGCCTCTTCAGCGGCGAGCCAACCGGCACCGATTCGGCCGCACAAGGCTCCGCTGCCCCCAGCGCCGACGGCAGTCAGGCCGCCGATCCCTCCGAAGGAGAGATCGCATCCTTTACTACCGCCTCCGCTGGTTCGTGCGTGACGTGGGACATCGCCCCAGACGGCACTGCCACCGGCTTCGAGCAGACCAGCTGCGATAAGCCGCACCGCTTCGAGGTCTCCTCCCGCGAGGACCTCAGCACCTACCCCACCAGCGAGTTCGGACCCAATGCCAAGCGCCCCGACATCACACGGCAAAACGCCCTGCGCGACGAGCTGTGCGAAGCCCCCACGGTGAGCTACCTCAACGGCAAGTGGGATCCCAACGGCCGCTACGACATCGCCTCCATCCTGCCGCCGGCCGCCTCCTGGGAGCAGGGCGACCGCACCTTGCTGTGCGGCCTGCAGACCACCGACGCCAACGGCGTACCCCAGGAATCCACCGGTAAGGTCAGTGAGGTGGACCAGGCGGTCGTCGCCAAGCCCGGCGAATGCCGCAAGGTGGATGAGAACCAGGTGCTCAGCACCGTGCCGTGTAGCGAGCCGCACCAGATGGAGACCGTATCCGTCATTAACCTGGCCGAGAAATTCCCCGATGGTTACCCCAACGACGAGGACATGGATAAGTTCCTCTCCGAAACGTGTACTCAGGACGCCATGGACTACCTGGGCGGCGAGGAAAACCTCTACCAATCCACACTGCAGCCCTTCTGGGGCGCGATGAACCGCGAGTCCTGGGAAGCCGGCTCCCGTTCGGTGAACTGCTCCCTCATCCACGTCAACGAAGGCCTGTTTTCCACCATTACGGGCTCCGCTGCGGAGGGACGAGATTCCCTGAACATCAACGGCGCCCCGCCCACCGAGCAGCCGAAGCGCAACCCGCTGCGTGATCAGAACGCCCAGCCGGGCGGCGAGAACTCCCAGCCGGCTGGCGACAGTGCCGTTCCCGCCGCCACTACTGCACCGGCGCCGGCCCAATAAACCCCGACTATCCCACAGGGAGTAAGCACATGTACGAGGTCAGCGAGGAACGCTTCGAAGAGCTAGTCGGTGAGGCCCTGGATAAGATTCCCGATCGATTCGTCGACCAGATGCGCAACCTGGTCATCTTGGTGGAGGAAGAAAACCCAGACAACCCTAACCTGCTGGGCCTCTACGAAGGCGTGATGCTCACGCACCGCACCGCCTCGCACACTGGCTACCTGCCGGATACCATCTCCATTTACCGGCAACCTTTGCAGGCCATTAGCAACTCCGAGGAGGAGCTCGCCCACGAGGTCATGGTGACTGTCTTCCACGAGGTCGGGCACTTTTTCGGTTTCGAGGAGGACCGCCTCCACGAGCTCGGCTGGGGGTAGGCGCCCCGCCGGGTGCCTACCGTGGCCGCGCGAAACTAGACCTCGGTATCCGCCCAGCGCTCCAGCGTCCACTGGCCAAAAGGCTGACCCTGCGGCTCCATGAGGGTAAAACGGCAGTTCGGCATGTAGCCGGTATAGGCAAAGTCGGGGTCCACGCCGCAGGCATGCGTGGTCACCACGCGGATGGCAGCACCGTGGCTGACGACGACGATATCCTCATCATCCTCCAGCTCCGCAGCAAGATCCTCCAACACCGGTTGGTAGCGCTCGAGCACATCCACGTAGCTCTCACCGCCAGGCATCCGGGCAGCTTCATCGCCGTCGAGCCAGCCGCGCAGCGCCACCATGTATTCGCGGTGGGTATCCTCGCTGCCACTCATTTCATGCTCACCGGCAAAGACCTCGTGCAGGCCCACGCGAACCTCCACCGGAACACCGCGCTCATCGGCGGCCTCGCCATATGTACGGGCGGCCAGCATCGCGGTCTGTTGGGCACGCAGGGCAATAGAACACACAAAGCGCACGCGGCGCCCCGCGCACAGCTCAGCCAACTCGCGGCCAACATCTTCCGCCTGGCCGCGGCCGCGCTCGGTGAGCTCGGCGCCCGGCGGGCGGGTGTCCATGATGCGGTCAATATTGGAAAAGGTCTGGCCGTGGCGCAGCAGGATGATTCTTCCGGTCATGCTTCACCACACTATTGGCCGGTGCGCGCCTGCGCTACCCATTCATCGGCCTCTTTCAACCGCGCCAAATCCCGTGGGGCCTCCCCTAGCGCCACCACGGAAGGCCAGGAACCCACGAAAACGACATCCTCCGCGCGCAACCACAGCGCCCGCAGCGCCTCCGCGACCGGCTGGTCCTCGATGTGTCCGATGAGGTCGGCATGGAAACGGTAGTTACCGAAGACGGTGCGCAGCGGACGCGATTCGATGCGGGAGAGGTCCACCCCGCGGTGCGCGAATTCTTGGAGGGCGCCGACGAGGGAGCCGGGCTCGTTGGGCAAGGTGAAGATGACCGACGTCCTGTCATTTCCGGTCCGCTTGGTCGGCTTTCCGGCCGGCCCCACGAGGACGAACCGCGTCGTGGCCCCCGCGACATCCGCCACGTTCTCCGCAAGAGACTCCAGCCCGAAGACCTCCGCTGCCCGTGCCGGGGCAGCCGCGGCATCGACCTCCCCGCGCGCCACGGCCTGCGCCGCCGCGCCATTCGACGCCGCCGGAACATAGTCCACGCCCGGCAGGTTCTGCTCCAACCAACCGCGCACCTGCTGGTAGGCCACAGGATGCGTGGAGAAGGTGCGAAGAGTCTCCGCGGAAGTGCCGGGGCGCACCAGAATGGAGAAGGACACCGGCAGGTCTACTTCGCGGTAGATCTGGACCCGGGAGCCGTCGGCAAGCGCGTCAAAGGTGGCAGTCACCGGACCGTCCACGGAATTTTCAATGGCCACGCAGGCATAGTCCGCCGCACCAGAGCGCACCGCCGCCAACGCCTCGGCCGGCGAGTTCACCGGCAGCCCCTCGGGAGAAGCAAAGTCTGCGGCGAAGTGCTGCATCGCCGCTTCCGTGAAAGTTCCGGCGGGCCCGAGGAATGCGATGGTGGTGCTCATGACAGCAACTTTATCTCACGTAACTACTAAACTGAGCCGCCATGGACAGCACCGAGTTCACTCTGGACAAGCTGCGCGAGGATCTATCTGGTCTGGGCCCCGCGGAGCACGGCTTCACGTACCTCGACCTCGAGCGCCGGCCGCACACGCACGGGCGCTTGAGCGGCTGGATTCTCTCGGTCAAGGACCTCAATGACGTCGCCGGCATGCCCACCACGCTCGGCCATGCCGAGCGCACCTACGTGGCGGAGGAGACCGATCCTTTCGTGCAGGAGCTTATCGACGCCGGCGCGCTCATCGTCGGCAAGTCCGCCGCGCCCGAGCTGGGCCTGCGCGTGGACACCGAACCCGTAGGCCTGCCCCACCCGGATAACCCGCTCTACCCGGGCCATACCCCGGGCGGTTCCTCCGGCGGAGCGGCGGTCCAGGTGGCGCGGGGTCTGCTGCGCGCCGCGCATGCCTCCGACGGCGGAGGCTCCATCCGCGTGCCGGCTGCCGCCTGCGGCGTCGTCGGGTTCAAGCCGGGTGGTGAGGACCTCTCGGTGCAGGGGCTCATCACGCGCAGCATCGCCGATACCGCGACGCTGCACGGCCTTCGTCCGCGCGCCCGGCGCGCCCGCATCGGAGTGCTGACGGAGCCCCTCTTCGCTAACACTGAGGTGGCCCCGCACATGCTGCGCGCGGTCGCAGAGGCCACCGCCACCTTTGAAGGCGCGGGTTTTGAAACCGTGGCCATTTCCCCTTACCCCCAGGCCGCGACTACCTTTGAGGCCTTTCAACACATCTTTAGCCGCCGGCTGGCCGGCCTTGACTTCGCGGAGGGTTACGCGGAGTGGATCCGTGCGAAGGGCCGGCGCGTCACGGATTCCGAATTCGCCTCAGCCCGCGCGCACGCCGCGCAGCTGCCGGAGCTGCTGGCACAAGAGTGGGAAGTCGATGCCATCTTGAGCCCCATGCTGGCCTTCGATCCGCCCCGGCGTGGGCACTTCCTGGCGCTGGAGCACCAGGCCAACTTTGATGAGCAAACGCGGTGGTCACCGTGGGGTTCGTTGTTCAACGTGGCGCAGCTGCCTGCCATCTCCGTGCCGTGGCCGGTGCGCGATCACCCGCCCGTGGGCGTGCAGTTGGGTTCAATCACGCTTGACGAGTCCTCCCTTCTCGGCCTCGCCCAGGTGCTTCACCCATGACCGCGCGCTCACGCCTGCGCGCGGAAATCCTCATCGTCCTGACCATCACTTTTGGTGTCTCGGGCGTGCGCGCCGCGCTGCGGCTGACCGATTCCCTGCTCAACCCCGCCCCGCTCAACGAGCAGTCGGTCACCATCAACGCCTCGCAGTCGGCGACGACGCTGCTCGACCTTGCTTTCCAGCTCTGCAGCGCCGCGGTGCTCTTCGCGTGGGGAGCACTTGCGCTCTACCTGATCTCCTTCCCGCCCCGCCCGCGGTGGCGGGATGGTGTCCACGGCGCAGCGCTAGCGGCAGTCATTGGTCTGCCGGGGTTGGTGCTGTATTACGTGGCGCTGCACTTCGGGTGGACCAAGGAGGTGGTGCCGGGAGCGTTCGATACGTGGATTGAGATCCCGGTGCTGCTCATCAAGTCCTTCGCCAACGCGTGGGCGGAGGAGCTGGTGGTGGTGTACTGGTTCATGACCAGGCTCAAGCAGTCTGGGTGGGCCCTGCCCGCAACGCTGGCTGCTTCCTCCATCCTGCGCGGCTCCTATCACCTCTACCAGGGTGTTTCCGCAGGCTTCGGCAATATCATCATGGGCGTGCTCTATGGCTGGTACTTCCACCGCACGGGGAAGGTGTGGCCTCTGGTCATCGCGCATTTTCTGATCGACGCCATCGCTTTCGTGGGCTACGCATTGCTCTTCGGTGCTTAAGCACGGACCAGAGTTCATAGCATCACAAAGACCACGACCGCGCCCTGTGTGAAAAGTGGGGCGGAAGTGATTTCGCGGTACAGTGTTCCCCATGACCTACCAAGGACGCGATCCAGAGCGCGATTCCCGCCGCGCTGGCAGTCCCCACGGCGATTCCCGCCGCGCGGGTGCCACTGGCCCGGCCCACCCCCACGGCCCGGATGGCCCGCGCGGTGCGCATGCTGCCGGGCAGGATGCCGGTGAGTTCGTCCTTGGCGCTGACGGGCAGCCCCTGCGGGATCGCTACGGACGCCCGGTGCGTCGCCGCCCCTCCGGGCAGCGAGCTAATCCCACGCACTCTTCTTCTCGCGCTCAGCGCCCCGGTGCGCAGCGCTCGCGTCCGGAGGAAACCCGCTTCGACGTCGATGCCTATATGGCTCAGCACGCATCGCCGCGCCCGGCGCCCCAGCAGAACATGCCCGCCCGGGAACCTGCCGCCGGCGCATACCGGCGAAGCCCCGACGCACCGCCACGCAGCTACTCCCCACAGACTGCGTCCCGCGGGCGTCCTGCTCGGCGCCCGCATAGCCGCCGCAAGAAGGTCAACCCGGCGAAGCAGGTCTTCGGTTGCTTGGGCTGGCTCATCGTCATCGCCCTCGTCTTCATGGTGGCCTTCACCTTGTGGACGGATTCGCGCCTGACCCGTATCGATGCCTTACCCTCCGAGCAGGTGGCGCCGACCTCCGGGACGAACTGGCTGTTGGTGGGCTCGGACTCGCGCCAGGGCCTCACCGAGGAACAACAGGCCGAGCTGGGCACCGGCGGTGACGTAGGAGTTGGCCGCACCGACACCATCATGCTTCTGCACATTCCCGCATCCGGAAAGGCCCAGCTGGTCTCCATTCCGCGCGATAGCTACGTCGATGTGCCCGGCTTCGGCATGGACAAGGTCAACGCCGCCTTCACCTACGGTGGGCCGCAGCTGCTGACCCAAACCGTGGAACAAGCCACCGGCCTCCACATCGATCACTATGCGGAGATCGGCATGGGCGGCTTAGCCAACGTCGTGGATTCCGTGGGCGGCGTGGAGATTTGTGTCAAGGAGCCCATCAACGATCCGCTCGCCGGCATCGACCTCCAAGCGGGCTGTCAGAAGCTTCGCGGACCAGATGCCCTTGGCTACGTGCGCACCCGCGCTACCGCGATGGGTGACTTGGACCGCGTCGAACGCCAGCGCGAGTTCTTCGCCGCGCTGCTGGATAAGGCAACGTCCTTCTCCACCATCGGCAACCCCTTCAAGGCCATCTCCTTGGTCAACCACACCGCAGATTCCTTCATCGTCAACGAGAAGGACCACGTCTGGCACCTTGCCGGCGTGGCACTGTCGATGGCCTCGGGTGTGGAGACGAAGACTGTGCCGATCGGCGGCTTCCAGGACACGGTCGTGGGTAATGTCGTCCTCTGGGATGACGCCGAGGCCCAAGCACTTTGGGACTCCATGCGCTAAGGCTTCGACCGGTCGTTTCGATCAAATAGGGCTCCAAAACCTCGTGGTTTTGGAGCCCTATTTGATCGATATGTACCTAAGCCTCGGGGCGAAGGCGCCGAGGAATTAGCGCAGCGTCACCTGACGGGACTTGATGTTCTGCAGCTGCTTGCGCTCATCGGCGTTGAGGTTGGCGTCGTTGGAGATCTCCTCCTCCAACGCCTTGTTCACGCGAGACAGCTCGGCCTCGTAGGAGTCGTGCGCGACCCCTGGGTCGAGGTCAAAGACCGGGGCGATCAGACCGTGGGTGCGGAAGACACCGGCGAACTTGGTGTCCTCGCCCAAGTTGAGCTCGCCGCGAGCAGCCACGCGCGCCAGCGCGTTGAGGAAAGCATTCTCGTCATCACAGGGGCGAACCCAGCGGATGTGGGCCTTGCCGCCCCCGGCGTTAGCCCAGAAGGCGGTGCCGACAAAACCTTCGGCCTCCTGGCCCACCTGGTAGGACTCGATGACGGAATCGTTGGCGCGCTGCAGAGCCTGCGCCATCTGCGGAGGAACCTGCGCGCCCTCCGGCATCCACCACGCGAAGTCCTGGTAGACGTTGATCTCCAGCTCGGCGTCTTCCTCAAGCAGCTCCTTGAGCTCCGGCTGGGAGCCGTCGGCAGCGGTGGACTCGAGGGTGGAACCCGGCGCGTTGTTCTTCACCCAGTTCAGGGCAAAAGCCAAGTCGCGGCCCGGGTTGTGGGTGTGGGACTGTACCTGCAGGCCCACGAAGGCCTCGCCGCCAGACTCCTCGTCACGAATAAGCGCCGCGGTAGCACCGGGCAGCACGGTGGCGACGTAGACGTCCTTGTCAAAGCCCTTGACGGACAGCTTCGCCGTTGCGGAAGGAACAAATTCCTGCAGGGCGACGAGGCTAGCCTCAGCGGCGAGCCCACCGAAGGGGCGAGGGTCCTTTTCCAGGGCAGCGCGCTCGGCGGCGCGGGCAGCGAGCTTAGCTTGGCGGCGGGACATGCCCTCCGGCAGCTGTTCGTTCTTCTTTTTCTTCTTGGCCATACTGAACAACTTACCTGTTCATTACAGCTCAATGGCATGCAGGGCCACTTCCGGTTGGTTCGTGGCGAGAATATCCACCCCGTTGGCCCATGCCCACTTCATGTCCTCGGGTTTATCGATGGTCCACATGTACGTGGGCAGGCCGTGCGCGCCAATCGCGTCGGGCTGCAGCTTGCCGCGCAACAGCGACATACCCAGGCCAGTGGGCTGCGATAACAGGATATCGGGGCGGTTGAAATGGCGCTCCCAATCGCGGCGCAGGTAGATGCGGTCAACGTGCGGGGCGAGCGCTGCCATTCGACGGATGGCCCGGTGGGAAAAGGAAATCATGTGGATCCGGGGGTCGTCGAGAAGCCCTGCATAGCGCAACCGCAGCACCATTTGTTCTTCGAGGATGTCGCCCTGCCCCGAGGGATGCTTGGTCTCAATGTAGAGGTGGTGCTTCTTATCCCCGAGCATCTCGAGGAGCTCGTCGAGAAGCAGCATGCGCTGGCCGCCGCCAATCTTCAGGCGGCGCAGCTCCTCCCAGGTCAGGCGAGACACTCGGCCCGAGCCGTTCGTGGTGCGGTCCAGGGTGGGATCGTGGTGAACCACCACCTTGCCATCGCTGCTCAGGCGGATATCGCACTCGATACCGTGAATGGGAAGCGCGAGCGCTTTCTCAAAGGCAAGAGGGGATAGCTCCGGATATTTCCCGGAGTATCCCCTGTGGGCGACGATCTTCACTAGCCGAAGATTTCTTCCTTGATGGTGTTGAGCGTGTTGAAGGAGTTCTCAAAGCGCTCCTTCTCGTGGTCATCGAGGGCTAGCTCGATAACGCGGTTGACGCCGGAGCGGTCAACGATGGCCGGGGTGCCGATGAAGACATCCTCGTGGCCGTACTCACCCTGCAGGTAAGCAGAGACAGGAAGTGCGACGGCCTGGTTCTGGATGACCGCGCGGGTGATGCGGGCCAGGGCCATGCCGATGCCGTAGGAGGTGGAGCCCTTAGCGTCGATGATGTGGTAGGCGGCGTCGCGGGTGTCCTCGAAGATCTTCTCGATGCGCTCGTTGTAGCCCGGGTCCTTCTCAGAACGGTGGGACAGGGAGACACCTGCGATGTTGGCGGAGGAGACGACCGGCAGCTCGGAGTCACCGTGCTCACCAATGATGTAGGCGTGGACGGAGGTCGGCGCCACGTCATCCATCTCAGAGAGCATGTAGCGGTAGCGGGCCGAGTCCAGGACGGTGCCGGAGCCGATGACGCGCTGGTGCGGGAAGCCGGAGGCCTTCCACACTGCATAGGTCAGCAGGTCCACCGGGTTGGAGGCGACCAGGAAGATGCCGTCGAAGTCGTTCTTCATGACGTCCGCCACGATGGAGTTCATGATGTTGACGTTCTTGTCCACGAGCTGCAGGCGGGTCTCACCAGGCTTCTGCGCAGCACCGGCGCAGATGACGACCATGGAGGCGTCCTTGCAGTCTTCGTAGGTGCCCTTGGTCACGCGGGTGCGGGACGGGGCCCAGACAACGCCGTGGTTGAGATCCATGACGTTGCCTTCGAGCTTCTTTTCGTCGATGTCGATGATGGCCAGGTGGTCAACAGTGCCCTGGTTGACCAGAGCGTAGGCGTAAGCAACTCCAACGTCGCCAGCGCCGATGAGTACTACTTTGTTTCCAACATGATTTCCCATGTCTCCTATTGTGCCCCCAATGTCCGAATTTTGCTCGTTATGCGCCCGAATTCACAGGATAAGTAGTCCGATCTCACATTTTCATGTCCGATTGGGTCTGATTAGTGGCATCACTGCACGTACGGCCCAAAGCTGGTTCAATGGCCAGCATGCGTCAACTTGCGCGCCGCATCGCCCTCAAAACCGCCCGCACAGGCCTTCAGGCTGCCATCTTTTCCCTGGAGCTCATCAGCGATCTCACACCCGGCATGCGCATGACCGGCCGGCGGCGCCTGCCGCAGAATATGTGGCCCGGGATCTTCGGCGCGGAGGTAGCAACCTGGGCCGCCGTCTCCCCGTCGCTATTGCCACGCCCCTGGTGGGTCACCGCCGCCAACGTAGCCATCGGCCAAGGCGCTGGCCACCTCGCCGCCACCACCGCAGCCTTCGCCGCCAAGCGCGGGCTCCGCCTCGCTGGGCGACGCCCCCAGGACCACGTGGGCCCCACCACTCGACGTTATTCCTACTACCTGCTTGGGATCGGAACATTCATCGCGGGCATACGCTCCCTGCGCAACCAATCAGAACAAGCCCGCCTCGTGAGCAAACTTAATGACCGCGGCCCCCAATCCGCAGCGCTGGGCATGGTGGTGGGCACCGCGGGCTACGGCGCCTTGCTCATCGTCGGGGAAGCAGCGCAGATCGCCGTTACCCAGCTATCCCGCCAGGTGCAGCGCTGGCTGCCCAGGTGGATAGCGTGGCCGCTCGCCGGCGGCGTGGTTGGCTTCGCTGCGGCCGTGGTCAGCGACCGCATGGTCTGGCGCCGGCTGCTCCGCAGGGCCTCCATCCAAGGTCTGGCCCTCAATAAATTGGTGTACCCAGGCTCCGCGATGCCCTGGGAGCCGGAACGCTCGGGAAGCCCCTGGTCCCACGAGCCGTGGACGGCCGTCGGCTCCCAGGGCAGGGCCTTCCTCGACCGCGGCCCACGCGCCCAGGACATCAAAGAAGTTATGCACTTCGAACGTGCCCACGAGCCGATCCGTATTTACATCGGGCTCATCCGCGGCCGTGGTCCGCACGCCGCCGCCCGCCACGCGGTGGCGGAGATGGATCGCACGGGCGCATTCCACCGCGACACCATCGTGCTGCAGATGCCCTCCGGCTCAGGCTGGATCAACAATTATTCGGTCAGCGGCTATGAATTCCTTACGCGCGGCAATTGCGCCACCGTAGCCCTGCAATTCGACTACTTGCCCTCCATGTTTTCCTACCTGGTGGATAAGAACCTCTCCCGCACTTTTGCGCGCGAGCTCATCGCCGCCGTTCATGCCCGCCTCGAGCTCTTGCCTGAGGACAACCGCCCGAAGCTGTACTTAAGCGGCGAGTCCTTGGGCTGCTATGCCATCGTGGAAAACTACGAGACGCTCGAAGAACTGCTAGCCGACTGCGATGGTGCGGTGTTCACTGGGCCGCCTCGGATGACCAGCTTCATGCGGCGCCTGCACCGCGAACGCGGTTCCCTGGAACGCCTGCCGCTTATCGACGGCGGCCGGCACCTCCGCTTCGCCAGCGTTCCCGCCCACATGGAACACGATGCCTTCGGCGAACCCTATGGCCCCTGGGAGCGCCCGCGCGTGGCGGTGGGGCAGCACGCCTCCGATGCCATCGTGTGGTGGGACAGCAAGCTCATCTATGCCCGCCCCAACTGGATCCACGAGCCCACCCCGCAGACCCTGTACGCAGATACCTTTAAGAACCTGCGCTGGCACCCGTTCATCACCTTCTGGCAGGTAGCACTGGACCAGATCAACTCGCTCAACGTGCCGGGCGGCCACGGCCACAACTACTTTGAGGAAACCTTCTGGTACTGGGATTCCGTCCTCGGATCCCAAACGCGCACCCAGCTCACTCCGGAGCTCGCTGAGCGCATGCGGGACTTTGTGGAGCGCGACCAGCTCAACAAACCTTCCGACTTCCGCACGCACGTGCGCAAGCAGCTCTAGCCGCACGCCAGTGCGCTCACTGCGCTAGCCACACTTGACGCCGGTGCTGTGGTGCGGGCAGTAACCGTTGGGCACCTTGTGCAGGTACTGCTGGTGCTCGTCCTCGGCCAGGTAATACTCCCCCGAGTCCGTCTCGCTGAGGAGGGTGACCTCGGTGGTGGTGGCGCCGAAGCCGGCGTCGGCAAGCTTGCCCGCGTAGGAATCCACGAGCTGCTGGATCTCCGCGCGTTCCTCCTCGGTCTCTGGATAGAACGCCGAGCGGTACTGTGTACCGACGTCATTGCCCTGTCGGAAGCCCTGGGTCGGATCGTGCGCCTCCAGAGCCTTGACCACTAAGTCGCGCAGGCTCACGCGCTGCGGGTCGTAGGTAATCTGCACTGCCTCCGCATGGTTGGTCAGCCCGCGGCAGACCTCGTAGTACGTCGGGTTAGGGGTGGTGCCGCCCGCATAGCCCACGGACGTCGACTCCACACCCTCGGTTTCCCAGAACATCTTCTCCGCGCCCCAGAAACAGCCGATGGCAATGATGAGGGACTTCTGCCCTTCCTTCCACGGACCGGTGATAGGAGTCCCCAGGACCGCATGGGGCTGCGGGTTGTCCAAGACGGGCTCGGATCGCCCGGGAAGGGCGTCCTCCGCTGCCACCAGCTTGGGTTCTGGCTTGAAAAGAAACATGCAGGATTCTCCTTCGCGTAGTGTTGTCCTCCCCTTATACTCCGCTAGGCCGCTTGCAATCCAGGTTTTCGTTCACGGCGGTTCCCATTAAAAAATTATTGTGGCCAAATCCTCATCCGCACCCTACGATGGGGCCTCGTACCCCAAAGAAAGGATGACACAAATGGCTGTTTACGAACTTCCTGAACTCGACTACGCATACGACGCTCTGGAGCCGCACATCTCCGCTGAGATCATGGAGCTGCACCACTCCAAGCACCACGCTGGCTACGTTGCTGGCGCTAACGCTGCGCTCGAGGCTCTGGAGGAGCAGCGCAACGGCGAGGCTAACGCTGACGCTATCCGCGCTCTGTCCAAGAACCTTGCCTTCAACCTGGGTGGCCACACCAACCACTCCATCTTCTGGAAGAACCTCTCCCCGAACGGTGGCGGCGAGCCGACCGGCGAGCTGGCTGAGGCTATTAACCGCGACTTCGGTTCCTTCGAGAAGTTCAAGGCTCACTTCTCCGCTGTTGCTACCGGCCTGCAGGGCTCCGGTTGGGCAGTTCTGGGCTACGACCACGTTGCTGGCCGCCTGATTATTGAGCAGCTGACCGATCAGCAGGGCAACATCTCCGTGAACTTCACCCCACTGCTGATGCTGGATATGTGGGAGCACGCCTTCTACCTCCAGTACAAGAACGTGAAGGCTGATTACGTTAAGGCTGTCTGGAACGTCTTCAACTGGGATGACGTTGCTGAGCGTTACGCTGCTGCCACCAAGTAAGCCCTCTGGCCTCCTTTAAGGCCATATAGCTTCGACCGCGCTGAGTTCTCTTCATTGAGGCTCAGCGCGGTTTCGCGTTGTGACTCCCTCTACAAGCTTTGCGGAGGACCACCCAACCCCGATATCCAGACCACAACTGCCCGATCCGCCAAAGTTATGCGCCGCCATTGCAGATCCGAGAGGGATCTTCGTCATATTGGGCAGTTGGCCTATCCGTTAAGGCACTCTGCCGCCTGGGAGCACCAGTGCCAGGCTGCCACACGAGATCTCCAGCCCTGAAGCACTCCGCGCGTTGGCGGCCGCGCTGCCGTTCGATAGCTAGTCGGCGGTGCGTGCCACAACGAAATCCTTGAAGTGCTCCACCGGCGGGGCATCATCGCCCTCGCGCCACACCAAACCCAGCTCGCGGTAGGCCTCTGGTTCTAAGGGAATGAGGTTGCGGGCTTTTAGATACGGGTCATCAAGCGGCAGCAGGGCCGATCCCAGCCCGGCGGCCACGAGGCCGGCCACGGTGGTCAGCTCCATCGACTCGAAGACGAGGCGAGGGCTAAAACCGGCCTCGCCCGCCAGGGAATCGAGAAGCATGCGGGTTCCATAGCCCGGCAGCATGCCGATGAAGGGCTCGTCCCGGAAGTCTTCCATGCGCACCCCGTCTCTTCCTGCGGCCCAATGACCTTCGGGAACCGCTAGACCTAAGCGTTGCAGCTTGAGCTGGTGCCACCCTAGCGGGCCGGGGGCGGTAGGGCGGGGACCGACCAGCGCCAAGTCGGACTCGCCGGCGGCTACCCTCTCCACGAGCCCGCGCGCCGCGCCTTGGTGCAGGCGAATATCCACGTGTGGGTGTTCGGCGCGATAGGTCTTGAGTAGCTCCGGGACCATCCACGTGCCCAGGGAATGCATGAAGTCGAGGCGCACGGTCCCACGCTCAGGATCCATCAGCCGGGCCACGGCATCGCGCGCGGCGGCTTCCGACAAAAGAATCCGCCGCGCGTGTTCCACGAAGGCCCGGCCGCGGGCATTCAGCCGCAGGCGCCGGCCGCTGCGCTCAAACAGGCTGGCCCCCACGGCCGTCTCGATCCGCTGCACGCGGCGGGTCAACGCGGATTGGGAGAGCCCGAGGGCGTCGGCAGCCGCGCCGACGAGGCCATGGTCGGCCACGGCGACGACGCCGCGCACATCCTCCAGATTCATGCACACCTCGCATGCTTTATGTGACTTTTAGACATTTTACACATAACCCGCGCTAGGCCATGCTTGATGCATGACCAGAACGCGGCGCGCCACCATTGCCATGCTCTTCGTGGGTCTGGCAATTTTTTCTTGCCTTTACCCCACCCAAGCCATGCTGCCCACGTTGGTGGAGGACATGGGCATGTCCTCCACTGAGGCCGCCATGACTATTTCCGCCGCAACCGGCGCGCTGGCCGTCTGCGTCATCCCAGTCTCCATCATTTCCGAGCGCATTGGGCGCGGCAAGCTCCTGCTCGTCTCCACCATTGCCGCCACGCTCATCGGCATGCTTGTTCCGCTAGCACCCAATCCGGAGATCCTCATCGCCACCCGCGCGCTCCAGGGCGCCGTCATCGCCGGCGCACCTGCTACCGCCATGGCCTGGATCTCAGAGGAGCTCGAAAGCTCCTACGTTGCCCGTGCCATGGGGTTGTACATCGCCGGCACCACCATTGGTGGGCTCACCGGCCGCCTCATCCCGACCGGGTTGCTCGAGCTCACGTCCTGGCGCTGGGCACTGGCGGGCTCTAGCCTGGTCACGCTCATCCTCGCCATCATCGCCGCGATCTTGCTGCCCTACCAGCAGAACTTCACCCCCAAGGAGATTCACTTCCGCTCGGAGCTGCGCGCCATCTTCCGCCATGCCCGGGACACCCGCCTCATCCCCTTATTCATCGTGGCCTTCGTGGCCATGGGCACCTTCGTGTCCCTCTATAACTTCCTGGCTTTTCGGCTCATCGACCACTTCCACCTCGCGCCCGGTTTGGCCGGCTTGGTCTTCCTCTTCTACCTCACCGGCACGTGGTCTTCGGCGCGGGCGGGCCGGTTGGTCACGCAGGTCGGCCACGCCAACACCTTGCTGCTGTCCTGCCTGCTTTTTGCCGTGGGCATCGCGCTCTGTATGGGGGCACTGATCCCCACCCTTCTCGGCATCGTGCTCTTCACCATCGGCTTCTTCGCAGCGCACTCCACGGCCTCGGGGTGGGTGGGGCATATCGCCACTCACGACCGCGCTGAGGCCTCCAGCCTCTATGTCTTCTTCTACTACCTGGGCAGTTCCATCCTGGGCGCACTGGCCGGCGTGCTCTTTGATTCCCTGTCGTGGACCGGCTTCATCGCCGTCTACACCGCCCTCGCCGCGGGCATCGCGGTGTTGAGTTGGGTGGTGAGAAAAACCGGATAAAATCGTGTTTTATGGACAAATGGTCACCGCGCACATGGCACAGGAAAGCATCCCGCCCTGTCAGCCTGTGGATGATGGTCTTTCTTCTCGCGGGCGCAATCCATACCTTTATCCCGAATTACCGGTGGGTCCTCATCCACCTTTTCACGCTCGGCATCCTCAGCAACAGCATCGTGGTGTGGTCCCAGCACCTCACCGAGAAGTTCGTGCAGCTCAAAGTTCCGATGTCGGCCCGCCCTCGCCAGCTCGCGCGGATTTATCTGCAGAATGCCGGCGTTATCCTCACCCTCGTGGGGCAAATCCTCAGTGAATATTGGGGCCACCACTGGGTGCTCACACAGATAGGCGCCACACTTGTCGCGCTCGCCGTGGTCTGGCACGGCGTGGCCCTCTTTGCCTTATGGCGCCAAGCGGAATCCAAAAGATTCCGCCCTGTCGTTGCTGCATACGTAGCCTCAGCCTTCTTTCTTGCCGTTGGTGCCACTCTTGGTGCCTTCCTCGCGACGCACCCCTCCCATCCGCGCCTGCTCATCGCGCACGTGGCCGCCAATATTGGTGGCTTCGTGGGGCTGGCGGCGGCCGGCTCACTCACCATCTTGTTCCCATCTATCTGGCGCACCAAGGGAATCAATCCGCACATGGGCCTGAGCTTCACGCTGTTGGCGCTGGGCGTGGTGACCACCGTGATCGGCAGCGCGTGGAATGTACCGCAAGCGGGCCTCATCCTCTACTGCGTCGGCTGGGCGCTCAGCCTACAGAGCTGGTTACTCAATGCCCTTAGCGTGTTCCGGGAACCACGCGGGCGCATCACCTTCCCGGCGCTTTCTGTGCTCTTTTCCTGCTTCTGGCTGCTCGGCGGTCTGGTGTATTACACCACCCAGCATTTCTTCTCCAGCGAGCCACAGATTCCCATGCTCGCGCTCGTCGTGGGGTTTGGCGCCCAACTGCTCATCGGCGTCATGGGCTATATGCTGCCCACCACGATGGGCGGCGGCCCTTCAGCGGTGCGGGCTGGCCTGCGCGAATACAACCGCTGGGGGCTGGGGCGCTCGGTCTTCATCAACGGCGGGCTTGCCCTCTGGCTGGCCACCTCCAGTTCCCTCACCATGGTTGCCGCCTCGCTGCTCTGCCTCGGTTCCATGGCTGTCCTCCCCATCCTCACCGCCCGCGCGGTCAAGGCCCAGAAAGCCGTGCTTCTCAAGAAGGCCGAAGGCCCAGCCCCAACGAGCACAACGGACTGGGACCAGGTGTGGGTGGCGCTTGCGGTGCTCATCATCCTCGGCGGACTCAGCCTCATCCTGTAGATCCCCAGACCTCGATCCCGCAACCTCCTGCGTGGGCAGTGGGGCGTCGGCAAGCGCTTGGCGACGCCCACCTGCAGGTTGCGGGTTTCAGGTCTGGGGATTTGCAAAACGGGAAGGCAGAAGAAGCTAGGGCTCGAGGGGAGGCACGCCCGGCGCGCCGGCGGACATCCACTCGCGGACCACGTGGGTAGCGCGCACATCGCCGGCGTTATAGCGCAGAATCTGCGCACGCGCGTCCGTGTCACCGGCAAGCGCAGCGCGGCGGGCGTTAACGGATTCTTCGCCGTCAAACTCTTCCGGCCATTCAAAGCCCGCGACCGGGGCCACGGTCTTCAGACCCAACCCCGCGGTGCCGGCGAAACTACGCTTGACGTGGACAAACATATCCACCCACTCCTCCGAGGAGATGAACTCTTCCACTTCCTGGAGGTTGGGGGTAGAAAAACGCTGCGCGGACCTGCGCATCCAATGGTTCTCCCCGTGGGCGGAGTAGCAATACGCCGCAAAGGTCTTTCCCGCCGCATGTGCGTCAGCGCGCACTCCCATGAGCCACTCCCAAAACTCGGCGAAATTCTCTGCTTCCGCCCGGCCGCCGAGCGGCTCCCACGTGGCAAAAGAGTGATACTCACCGTCCAGGAGTGCACCCCACAGGTAGGCGCCTTGATCCAGGTAGGCCTCCATATCGACGTCGACTTCCACATCCGCGCGAGGAACGCTGACCTGCCCGCGGCGCAGCAGGGGAATACCTTCGCGCCAGGCGGCGGCGAGGGCGGAGGGGGCGCCGAGGGAGGCGTCGATAAGCCCTTGCACCGTTGTGATACCGCGCTCGCGGTAGGGGTTGGCGCGGTCGCCCGGCAGGAAAAGGGAAATGTCATCGCGGGCTTCCAGCTCTTCCCGGCACAAGGGCCAAAAGCGGCAGGAGGCGCACTCTTTAACGCGGCGCGGGCCCTCGGGCAGCGGTTGTGCCAGCGCCTCATCGATGGCAAAACGCGAGGTATCCGTGACAAAAGCCTGGCTGCGGTCCTGCCCAATCGCCGCGCCCCTGCCGGAATTCAGGCCTACTTCTTCCAGGCCCCGGGCGGCCAGGGCCAACCGGTAGCCGTCGATGGCATGGTGCCGAATCTTGTACTTTGCCGGTAGCGGCTCACTCAACCCCAAACGATGGGTAGGGACAACCAGGGTGCGCGAGCTCTCGTGCGGGCGGGCCACGCGGTGATCGGAGACGATGACGGGGCTGTATTTATCCCCATCTCGGACCAGGAGCTCCACGCGCACCATCCACTCTTCGGTGGAAAAGACGGCGTTGGTGATGTGCGTATACCCGCGAGCTAGAGCCTCGAGCGTAGCCAGGGCCCGTTCAAAGTCGCTACCCTCCAGGTCAATGCGGCGAAAACGGCCTGGCCCCTTGGCGGGAAGGCGGCTCAAGGCGGCATCGATAGCCGCCGCATGGCGTTCCGCGCGGGCCTGACTTACCGCGGTGCGTGGGATCTCAGGATGCGCGCGGCGCTGCACCAAGCGATAACGGCAGCCCACAAGATCCGTGGCAACGAGCACATCCTTCACAGCAGGTGAGCTTAGTAGACCACCTTGCTAGAGTTGTAGCGAGACCCTAAGGAAAAATGATTTAAGGACGTTTCAATGGGCATTATGAAAAAGATCCGCAAGGCCCGCCGTGAGGCCCGCGCTGAAATCAAGGCCGCCAAGACCCGTGCAAAGGCAGAAGTCAAGGCTGCGGATAAGGCCAAGCACCGCCAGCAGAAGCTGCTGGCCAAGCAAGAAAAGGCGCTTATTAAGTCTGAGGAAAAGGGCCTGAAGAAGCGCCGCAAGCACGAGTACAAAATGGCCAAGAAGGAACTCGATCGCATTAAGCAGGGGCGTTTTAATAAGGACAATGTCAAGCGCTATGCCGGTGCCCTGCGCACCGCCGCACCGCTTCTTTTGCCCCTGATTTATCGTGGCATCACCGTTGCTCAGCGCGAGGTTGAGAAGAAGCGCGCGCACAAGGCTGGCGTCAGCGCTGAGCAGCTGGCCTCCTTCTCCGGCCACGGCGCACCGCTAAAGGCGCGCACCGCCGGCATCCGCAACTCCCTGAAGGACGCCCAGCTGCCCGCCGGCTTTAAGCGCGACGTCAAGGAGCGGCTCAACGAGCTCGATTCCGCAATCGACAATGCGGAATACATGACTGAGCAGCAGCGCCAGCGCGCACACCGCTCCATCTCCGGCGAGATTGATTCTCTCAACGACGAGATCCAGTCCAAGCTGGGCGCATAACCCTTCGCACCACAGCTTCCAGCCTTCGATCCCCACATTCCCCGCCTCCTAACAAGGGCGGGAAAGCGGATCGGAGGCTTTTTCTTGCGGGTTTAAAATCAGCCTTTGTTACCGGCCAGAATATTGCTTCTCCTTGCGCCCCTTAACTGTGTCGCAGACGTGGTTTTGCTCTATAGTCAATAACAAGAGAAGGTTCTTTTAATGACTTTCTCTTTAATCCGTTAAGTTACTTAAAGTTTAGGCTTCCGCTCTTGTGGTGAACGATGAGGGAAGCCCAAGCACAGCGCGATCAGATTACAGATCGAATGGAGAATCATGGCACGCCGCGAAATCACCCAGTTTTTTGACGACATTGATAACAAGCCCCTCAGCGAAGAAGAACTGATTGTCATCCGCTTCAGCGTTGACGGTAAAGACTATCTCCTCGATGTTTCCCAGGAGAATGCCGATAAGTTCCACGCTGCAATGGAACCTTTTGTCAAGGCCGCCCGTCACCCGGTGAAGAAGGACACCCGCCGCTACAAGCCGGCCGATGTCCGCGCCTGGGCCGCCCAGCACGGCTACCAGGTGGCCGAGCGCGGCAAGATCCCCAACGACGTCATCCTGGCCTACCGCGACGCCAACAACCTCTAAAGAACGCCCTGCTCGCGGGCGGCCGCCACGGCCGACGTGCGCGAGCGCACTCCTAATTTGTCGTAGATGTGGACGAGGTGAGACTTCACCGTCGCCTCCGAAAGCATCAGCTCCACACCGATCTCCCGGTTGGAGGATCCCGCCGCGACTAGCTTCAGTACTTCCAGCTCGCGCGGGGTAAGGGAGGTGCGCGGCGTGCGCACGCGGGTCATCAGCTTATCGGCCACTACCGGCGAAAGCGCCGAATCACCGTCGGCCGCCGAGCGCACCGCCGCGAGCAGCTCGACCGGCGGCGCATCCTTCAGCAAGTAGCCTACCGCTCCGGCCTCAATCGCCCCGAGAATGTCCGCGTCAGTGTCGTAATTGGTCACCACGAGCACCTTGGGCGGGTTCTCCATGGAGTAGCGGATGGCGGCAGTCGCCTCCGCGCCGCCCATGACGCGGGTGCCTTCAATACCCGCTCCAAACCGCAGATCCATGAGGAGGACGTCAATGCCACCTGCCTGCGCTGCGGAGACGGCGGCTTCGGCGGTCGCTACCTCACCCACCACCTCGATATCCTCAGCCCCCTCGAGCACCGAGCGTAGACCTAGGCGTACGATCTCGTGGTCGTCGGCAAGCAAGACCCTAATCACGGGCTTCCTCCTCATTGGTACGGTGTGGACAAATTCCTAATCTACATCGTTATGTAAGGGCACACTAACTGAGACCGCCGTACCGCTGCCTGGCGTGGATTCAATCACGACCTCTCCACCAAGTTCCTCAGCACGCCTGCGCATCGCCGATAGACCAATATGCCCCAACCCCGCCGGCTTATTCTCCACTGCCTCGACATCAAAGCCCTCTCCATTGTCCACCACGTCCACGCGCACCTCATCCGGCACATAGGTTACCGTCACCCGTGCCTTGCTGGCGTGGGCATGCTTGACGACGTTCCCCATCGCCCCCTGCGCAATCCGCAACAGTGCTGCTTCCACCTTCATGGGAAGTTGCTGGACATCGCCTTCAACGTCCACGGAAACATCAACCCCACCGGTTGCCGCGAAGTTATCCGCCATCCTGGTCATAGCTGACTCCAGGGAGGTTTCTGATAACGCCGCCGGCTGGAGTGCTGCGATCATGGCACGCGCCTCGTGGAGGTTATCCGCCGCGGTGCGCCGGGCGAGCTCAATGCGCTCCTGCGCCTTAGGGATATTCTCCTGGGCCAGGTCGCGGTCAGCGGCGTGCAGAAGCATCTGGATGGAGGACAGGCCCTGTGCCAGAGTGTCGTGGATTTCGTGGGCGATGCGCTGGCGCTCGGCTGTCATACCGGCCGTGCGCTCGGACTCCACAAGTTGCGAACGGGTCTTCACCAATTCTTGGTTCATACGGCTCAGCGCCCGGAAGGCATAGGTGATAGCGATCGTCACCAGGGCCGATACCGCTGGGCCCATGACGCCGCCGAAGGACAGCCCGCCCGGTACCTGCACCAGCACGGTCATCACCGTGGCCGCGATAACGCAGATGACGCCGGGGATCATCTCCAGTACGTAGAGGTACACAAAGTACAGGGAAAACACGAGGTAGATGGCCGCAGGCGCCACAGCCAAGTCGGCAAGCCACAATACCGTGAGGATGACTATCCAGCCATAACGCGCGATGCGCGGCAGCGTCTCCAAGTAGGCTGAGCCCCCGAAGTACACCACGGCGAAAGAAACCAAGAGCAGCAGGTTGAGCACGCCCTGCCACAGAGGTAGGCGCACCGTGGTAAAAATCGCCACCACCAGCAGCGTCGCCGTCAGGACGTGGATACCGTTGCGCAGGGCATCCGATTCAACCGAGCGCTGGTCTAGTGTGGACGTCATGCGCCACAGCCTACTTCCCCCGCTTGCCGCCTGCCTGATCGGCATCGGCTTCGCCGCCGCGGGGTGCTCGGATGCAGACGACCCCACCCCCAGCACCCCGGCCGCAAGCCCTGCGCCACCCACCGACGCAGGCGATGGCCTGCCCATCGACGCCACGGCGGAGGTCAGCGACTGGGAAGACTGCCCCTATCTGGATACCCAATGGGTGGCCGATACGAACGGGCAGAGGGTGACCCGGTGGGGCGTCGACAAGCGCTTTGGCACCCCCGCCTGCGTGTTCTGGTCCTACCCCGAGGACCCACAAGCCACCGTCCTCATCCGCCACATGCCCAGCGTGGAGGAAGCGCGCGCGGTCGTGGACTGGGCCGCCCCTGTCGAGGACACGGAGCTCGCCGAATTCGATGGCTGGTCGGGCGGGCGCGGCGTCTTTGAGGATCACTCGGTCTTCGCCGTGCAGAAGGACAACCACGCCGTGGTGGTGTGGTCGAACCAGCTGCAAACGCTCAAACCTCAGCTCATAGCCCAAGAAACCATCAAGCGTTTAGGACTGTAAAGACCTAAACAGTAAGAGGGCTAAACGGCGACGTCGTTATAGGGCATCTGCGCTGCTACCCAGGGGAACACAACCTCCATGAGCAGGAAGAAGACCCCCACGGCAAGAGCCAACGCCAGCACGGCTTTTACCGCGGTGGGGCCGGGCAACAGGTTCCACAGTGCGCGATACATTAGTTCTCCTCCAAGACGGCGGGGCGGTCATTGTCATCTGAGCCGGGCTTCTTAGCCTCCCGGTCGGTCTCCATCGCGTGAATAATCATGCGCTCCGCATTTGAGAACTGCGGATGACACGTCGTGAGCGTAAGCAAGGATTCGCTCGGCTCAACGCCCTCCGCCCCGGGAACAGGTTGGAGCACGCTCACATCACCCGGCAGCGTGATGTGGCGGCCTTGAATGGGCTGGTACTCCGGCTTGGCTTGCTGCTCTGGGCTGAAGCACTCCCCCGGGGAACCGTCGATAGGCAGCACGCGGTAGGTGATCCACTCCGTCGCAGTTTCGATGACGATGGCGTCGCAGGTGTGCAGGTTACCCAGATCATTAAAGGGCGCGCCCTTGCCCACGCGGTGTCCGGCCACCGCAAAGTTGCCCGGCTCACCGGGCATCTGCGTGTCGGTGTAGCGCCCCGGTCCGCGCAGCAAATCATCCTCGTTGGTGCCTTCGAGGACCGCGAAGGCGAAGTCCGAGCCGAAGGCAGGGATATAGAGGCGTGCAAATGCCTCACCGAGCTGCGGGGCATGGCCAGCGCCGCGCGGATTGTGCCACTCCTCCTGTAGCGTCTCGTTGGCTTCGTCCTGTAGCTTGCCGGAGGCGATGTTGGTCCAGTAGGACTCATAAAAAGCAAAGAGCAGCAGCAGCACGCCGGCCGTCAGCATCAGCTCACCGATGACGGAGCCGACGGTCGTTCGCGTGCGTGCGGTGGGGTGGGGCATACTCACTACCCTAGCCTCCCTGTAACGTGTAAGTGCCCCACCACCCTGCAGAAAGAGGAGTAGGCGATGATCGAAATTTTCATGTATCCGGTCTCCGGAATCATGAAACTCTGGCACCTCCTGTTAGGTGCTTTCTTCTCCGGCTCCATGTCATGGATCCTCACCATCGTCTTCCTGGTGCTGACGGTCCGCGGGCTCATTGCTCCGCTGAACTGGCTTTCCGTGAAGCAAGGCCGCATCGGAGCCCTCATGCGCCCAGAGATGACTGAGCTCAACGCGCAGCTCGCTCGGGCCGACACCGTCGATGAAGCCGTCGCCGTCCTTACGCAGCAGCGCGATCTCAAGAAGCGCTTTCAACACAATCCATTAGTGGGTTGCTTCCCAGCCTTCCTCATCATTCCCGCCTTTATTGGCCTCTACCAGGTGGTGCTCCGCGTCTCCGGTTCCACACATGAGCCGGTGGGGATGCTCACGCTAGACGACGTCTCCTCTTTCCGCGCTTCCACCGTCTTCGGCGTTCCCCTCACCGATTTCGCCCGCGAGCACCGTGACTTGGTCCTGCCAATGCTCATCGCGGCACTCGTGTTTACCTCCCTCAACACGCTCATTACGCTCTACCGCGGCTACCTCACCACGCTTTTCGACGAAAAGATCCCTCGCCGCTTGCTGTGGTTCATGGCCCTCATGGTGGTTCTTATACCGTGGATGCTGTGGATGGTGGCCTGGCACGGCCCCATCCCCGTGACCATCATCTTCTACTGGGGTTGTTCCTACCTCTTCACCCTGCTACAGACGGGCGTGTACGAAATCATTCTGCGCAAGCGCTACCCGCTGCCAGAGGCCGTCCACGAGCAGCGCCGTGCCAGCATCCAGCGCTGGCGCACCAAGGAAAAGAAGCGGGAGAAGAAGGCCGCTAAGCAGCGGCTCAAAGAAGATCCGGGGCATAAGGAAGAGCTCGCAGCTAACCGCAAACGCCACTCAGAGATCGTGGCGGAGGCACGAAAGATTGTTAAATCGAATAGTCGGCAGGAGGGGCCGACAGAAGCCGAATAGCCAGCTGCTTGGCCGTTACGAGCGGGGCGACGTCGCGGGTAAGGCGGGCGCCGGCAAGACCACCATCAAGGAAGATGAGAATTTCGCTCGCCTGCTCCTCTGAGGGGTAGCCATTCTTAGCGTTGAGGAGTGCTGTGACCGTGGAATGCATCCACGTGCGGTGCTCGACGCAGGCGGCCACGATGTCGCGCTCGGCATCAGTTTCTGGCCGCGGATACTCGCCCGCAGCGTTGAGGAAGTGCGAGCCCCTGAATTCCATGGAGGGCTGCTCCTCGATGGCCTTGTCGAAGAAGGCCAGAATCTTGCTTTCCGGGTCTGTCGCGTCCTCGGTGCGCTTTTGCCAATCGGCGCGATATTCCTCATCAAGGGCCTCAACGTACGCGATAACGAGGGCGTCCTTAGAGCCGAAGAGGGAGTACAGCGATGCCTTAGCGACGTCCGCCTCACGCAGGATGCGGTCGATGCCGATCACGCGGATTCCTTCGGTGGTAAAGAGCCGCGTGGCGGATTCGAGCAGTCGGCTGCGCGGACTCGGACGATTGCGTCGCGACTTCTTTTCGGCCATTTCTTCTCCTCACATGACAAAACCGGTTCATCTACACAATATAGACAAACCGGTATGTATGCGAATTATTATTTCTTGCGGCCCGTAATGGCTCCCACAATCCACAGCAGGATACAGGCGCCGACCGTTGCCGTAATAATCATAAGGAACCAGCTATCACCAACACTCTTATTAAAGAGCGCAAGCAAGCCGCCACCAATCAGGCCACCGATAACACCAACAATGAGGTTAGTGAACAGCCCCTGATCGCGCTTCATAATCTTCTCAGCGAGCCAGCCCGCAATGATGCCAACAACAATCGAACCAAAGAAACCGAGACCAAGTCCCATGTCACTCTCTCCTTCTCATAACAGTAAATAGCTTTTATTTACGTGCTCCCCACCGTACGCGTTAAAACACCAAAACGACTCGGGCTTACCACTTATCCAGTAAATGGGCCCGAATCGTTATAGCGGGGTTATGCGAAGGTTACTCGGAGTCCGGACGTACCACCATCATCGGGCACGGCGCGGACTGCAGCAGCGCGCGGGAGGTGGAGCCAAGCAGCATGCCCTTGAAACCACCACGGCCGTGGGAACCGACAACCAGCAGCTGAGCGCCCTCGGAAGCCTCAGCCAACGCACGGACCGGACGGTCGCGGGCAATAACCTTCTTGACCTGTACCTCCGGGTACTTTTCTTGGAATTCAGCGAGGCGCTCGGTCAGCAGCTCTGCCTGCTCCTTCTCCACCTCAGCCCACTCAGCCTGCGCAGCGGAGAGGCCGGCCAGAGAAGCCTGCACCTGCATATCCATCCAGGTGTGAACGGCAATGAGTTCCGCGCCGCGGGCATCGGCTTCCTTGAAGGCGTAATCGGTTGCCTTCTGGGAAACCTCGGAACCATCGACGCCGATGACAACCGGACCGTACTTGGTGGACTCAGTGACGTGGTTATCCTCACGGACTACGACCACCGGGCAGGAGGCGTGGGAGACGACGGATGCGGACACCGAGCCCATCACCATGCCGGAGAGACCGCCCATACCGCGGGAGCCCATGACAATCATGGTGACGTCCTTGGACATCTCCAGCAGCATGTCGATCGGGGAGCCCTCAGCCACGGTGTGGCCAATCTTCAGATCCGGGGCAACCTTGTGGGCCTCGGCGCGGGCATCCTCGATCTTCTCTAGGGTTTCCGCCTGGAGGTCATCAAAAAGCTCCTTCGGCGGAACCATGCCTTCGGCGTAGAGGAACTGCGGCATCGTATAGCTCGATGCAATACGCAGCGGGATACCCCGCTTTACCGCGGTATTAGCAGCCCAGCGGACGGCGTTCTTCGACGCTTCCGAACCATCAACGGCTACGACGACAATGTCTTCCTTTGCCATGACCTTTCCTTTCGAAGTGCTTACACTTCCAGTCTAATACCTATTACTAGACCTGTGGGGTGGTAGCAGCGTCCGCGTTCGCAGGGAAGAGGATGTTGTAGGCGGCCACGACAATGTCACGAATGACGGCACCGATACCATTAGAGAAGAAATCGATGACGGGTGCGAGAATAGAGTTAAAATCCATGGGTCAAAGAATATCGCAAACAAGGCGTGGCGCAACACCACTTCCTATCCGTGATGGGCTAAACCCCACCCACGCCCGCGTGCCTGAAGGTCCGATTACCGCGTGGAACTTCGTTCACCACCTCATCGTCACTCAGCGCCACCGTCACCCCGGCGACAACGAGGCCGCGCTACAGGCCCGCTTCGACGCAGACGAAGTTGTGCGCCAAGATGGTTCCCCTCTTCGCCCTGATAGTATTCTCGCCACCAACGCAATGGTGTACTTCTACCGCATGCCGGCTCCCGAAACTCCCGTCCCATACGACATACCAATCCTCTTTGAGGACGAGCGCCTCCTAGTGGTGGATAAGCCGCCCTTCATGGCCACCATGCCCCGCGCCCGGCACATCACAGAGACTGCAACCGTGCGCCTGCGCCGGATGACGGGAAACAACGAGCTATCTCCCGCGCATCGTCTCGACCGGCTTACCTCCGGCATCCTCGTCTTTACGAAGGACCGCTCCGTCCGGGGCGCCTACCAAACGTTGTTTGCCGAGCGCCGCGTAAACAAGACCTACGAGGCCATCGCGCCGCTTGCCGACGTCTCCCCAGGCACCATTTGGCGCTCCCGTATGGAGAAGACCCCGGGGGAGCTGCAAGGCCGCATCGTCGAGGGGGAAGTCAATGCCATCACCGAGGTCGCCGGCGTGGTGCCCGTAGATAAGGCCCCCTACGAGTCCATCCACGGTTCACTACCAGAGCTCGGGAAGTACACCTTAAAGCCGCAGACTGGCAAGACGCATCAACTCCGATTGCACATGCTCCAGGCAGGAATACCCATTATTGGGGACCCCATCTACCCCGTCATCTACCCGGCAGAAGCCGAGGATATGCGAATTCCCATGCACTTGACGGCGACGCACATTTCTTTTGCCGACCCCGTAACCGGCTATACCCGTGAGTTTCACTCTCGATTACCCCTACATACCCATAATCTTCTTCGCCCGTAGTTTTGGCCCCAGTACCCAAAAAGGCTGGGCCAAGCAACACTGCTGCCAAAGAATGAGGACGGAATTAGACCAGCACTCAAACCATTGCCTTTGACATGTTGGTCCGATAGCCTAGGACATCCCTATAATTCCCTATCCGAAAGGAACTGACACGATGA
>NZ_KV827373.1:0-566 GCF_001836065.1 Corynebacterium sp. HMSC035E02 | reverse complement strand
TATCCGAAAGGAACTGACACGATGAAGAAGTCCCTAGCTATCATCAGTGCCGCCGCACTTATGGTCACGGCGACACCCACAGCGACAGCCGAGGACGGGCTAGTGAACAACGCTCGACAAGGATCGTCTACTGATCTCAATGAACTCGTCGTCTCTCAATGAACTCGTCGTCGACTCCCCCTTCTACGACATTATCGCTATTCCAGTCACGCTCTCATCGCTCGCTCTTTCGTTCCTGGGCGTCCCTCAGTGCGGTTTGCACGACACCCGCGGTTGCGAGAAGGGCTAAGTACCACCGTCACCAAAGACAGCGCCTGTTCCTGTTTCCTGTAGATTTGGCCTTCGGCCCGCTTTTGCTGCGGCTGGGGGCTATTTTTGTTGTTCTCTACGAGGCAAACCCATCACTTGGGCGATGCGCCTAGGTTCAAGAATGCTGTAGCCTGCAAATGGTCCGGGGATGAGTGTCCTCAGCCGGCAAAGCTGTGTTGCTTGTTTGGGCGGCGGTGGATTCTTTGTGCTTGAGATAATTAGCGCGTATTGGGGTTGCCCGCAAATCGTGGACACGT
>NZ_KV827372.1:1308-2014 GCF_001836065.1 Corynebacterium sp. HMSC035E02 | reverse complement strand
TGCCACGGTGACTGTCACGGTTGAGCAGCCGGATGCTCCCGAGGCCGATGTGTCCGTGGATGCTATCCCGGACATGAAGGTTCCCCGTGGTGAAAAGGTTTCCATCCCGGTAAAGGCAACTGATGGTGCGGAGGTAGCCGTTGATGGTCTGCCTGAGTTCCTGAAGTACAACCCGGATACCAACGCGATCGAGGGCGAGGTGCCGGCAGATGCTGAGCTGAAGTCCTATGACATCAAGGTCAAGGCGACCAAGGATGGAAAGAATGCCTCGGATGAGTTCAAGCTCACGGTAACCGAGCGGATGATCGAGGATCCGGACACTGATGGTGACGGTATCCCTGATTCTCAGGATCCCGACATTGATGGTGATGGTGTCAACAACTCTGATGAGAAGGCTGCTGGCACTGACCCGTACAACCCGGATACCGATGGCGACGGCGTCAACGATGGTGACGAGGACACCGACGGTGACGGCAAGCCGAACAAGGACGAGTCCAACCCGAATGAGGACAAGATCACCGATAAGGATGGTGATGGCATCCCGGACATCATTGACCGTGATGATGAGGATGGTCCGAAGGGTGACAAGGACGGCGACGGCATCATCAATGAAGAGGACCCGGACGCTGACGGCGATGGTGTTTCTAATGATGATGAGAAGGAAGCCGGTCTTGATCCGTTGAACCCGGATACCGATGGTGACGGC
>NZ_KV827372.1:685-1208 GCF_001836065.1 Corynebacterium sp. HMSC035E02 | reverse complement strand
GAACCGTGATGAGTCTGAGGTTCCTGAGGGTCCGGTTAAGGACGAGGACGGCGACGGCCTTGGCGATACCGGTGTTACCGATAAGGATCCGGAGGACGGCAAGGCTGACATCACCGATGGTCCGCTGACCAACGACACTGACAAGGACGGCATCCCGGATGCTGTTGACCCGGATATCGATGGTGATGGTGTCAACAACACCGACGAGAAGGTTGCTGGCACTGACCCGTACAACCCGGATACCGATGGTGACGGCGTCAACGATGGTGATGAGGACGCTGACGGTGATGGCAAGACCAACGCTGAGGAGTCTGACCCGACTGTTGATGAGTCCAAGGACTCTGACGGTGATGGCATCCCGGACATCATTGATAAGGATGACGAGGATGGCCCGAAGGGTGACAAGGACGGCGACGGCATCATCAACGAAGAGGACCCGGACGCTGACGGCGACGGTGTTTCTAATGATGATGAGAAGGCCGCTGGCCTGAACCCGTTGAACCCGGATACCGATGGTGACGGC
>NZ_KV827372.1:0-585 GCF_001836065.1 Corynebacterium sp. HMSC035E02 | reverse complement strand
GAACCGTGATGAGTCTGAGGTTCCTGAGGGCAAGGTTGAAGACAAGGACGGCGACGGCCTTGGCGATACCGGTATCACCGATAAGAACAACAACGGTGTTGCTGACTTGGTTGATAAGCCAGGTAAGAAGCCTTCTAACCCGTCGTACCCGGACTACCCGTCCTGGCCGATTGATCCGAACAAGCCGGGCGAGGATGACAAGCCTGGTGATAAAGATCCGAAGGACAAGGACACCGATGGTGACGGTCTGACTGACGAGCAGGAGAAGGAGCTTGGCACCGATCCGAATAAGGCTGACACCGATGGTGACGGCATCAATGACGGTGACGAGGTAGACGGCTCCAAGAACCCGTTCGATAAGGACGGCAACAAGGTTAAGCCGGGTGAGAAGGGTGCTCCGACTGACCCGAAGAAGGCTGATACCGATGGTGACGGCACCAACGATGGTGACGAGGTCACTGGTTCCAAGAACAACGGCAAGCCGACTGATCCGAATAACCCGGACTCCAAGCCGGAGAAGGACCCGAACGGTTCCTCGAAGTTGCCTGACTGGAATGGTTCTTCCAACCTGTCTGAGCGTTGCAT
>NZ_KV827371.1:0-22804 GCF_001836065.1 Corynebacterium sp. HMSC035E02 | reverse complement strand
CATGGCAGTGTGTACACCTCACAAGCATTTCAAGATCACTGCGCCCAGCTTGGCGTGCGCCAATCCATGGGAGCAGTGGGAACGAGTGCCGATAATGCCCTGGCAGAATCTTTTAACGCCACCTTAAAGCGTGAAGTCCTGCGTGATCGGAAAGTGTTTGACAATCCCATCATCTGCCGCCAAGAAGTCTTCCGATGGTGCATGCGCTACAACACGCGCAGACGGCACTCCTGGTGCAATCTTCTAGCCCCCGATGCCTTCGAAGCACTCACATCAGCTACACTGACCCAAGCAGCATAGCTAACCCCCGACGTGTCTACTTTCCGGGGGCCAGGCCCCACCTCAGCCTGGCTGGAACTGCACTGTGATGAAGACACCGGCATTAAACTCGACGCCTTCATCCACCACACCGCCGCCAAGGAAGACATCACCATCCCGGAGGCAGTCATAAAACTGCTTTCTGGTGAGATTAAGCCACCAGCTACCGTGGTGTTACACACCTACCAGGCCTGCGACATTGAGGATGCACCAACCTTTATTGAAGGCTTCGGCTGGCGGGCTAAGCCCATGCCGCATGATAAGACCCGGGACTTAACCGGTGACGTCGCCGAAGCAGACGGCTACCAACCAGGAGTCATCATGCGCAAACATGTCGAAGGCCGTGACGGGACCTGCCGGGTTGGCGGCTGTGGCAAACCAGCTTTCCTTAGCCAGTTGGATCATCGGCATAACTGGGCTGAAGGCGGGCCCACCCACCCGAAGAACCTAGCGTGTTTATGCCAGGGTCATCACAACATGAAAACTGATGGCAGCCTCAAATACCTGCTGGACCCCTACAGCGGGGATGTCATCTGGCTATATGAAGACGGCACTTGGACTATTACCGAAGCCGACGGGCCGCTAGCACCAAAACAGAAACGGTGGGCACAAACAGTAGCCCAACACATCACCGCCACCAGGAAACGCGTACGCGAAGACGCCCAACACTTAAAACAAGAACTCGACGACTACGCACAACAACAAGCCAAAACCAAAGCAGAAGCCAAGGATGAAAGCAAGACCAACGCTGATGCCGGCAGCGACGACATCCCCTTCTAAACCCCGTCGTTCCAGACGACGAAGAACTCAGACACACTCCGCGGAGGCTGAACCCAGACTCGTCGTTTCAAACGACGAAACCCGACCAAGGAAACCGAAAGGAAAAGAGAAAGACTACGAACCAGCAAACACACACCGTCGGATAAAACGACGAAGGCCGGCGGCCTCCCACGTCAGTGAAAGACCCCGGCTCATGCGCACTACGGGCTGGCCCGAAGTGTGTCTACTACTTGCGCCCTGCTTCGTAGGCGGCGCCGACCTTGTACAGGCGGTCATCCTTAAATGCCGGTGCCATGATCTGCAGGCCGGTGGGCAAGTTGGTGTCGGATGCCATTCCGGAAGGAACGGACATGCCGCACACGCCGGCGAGGTTCAACGGCAGGGTGCACAGGTCGAAGTTGTACATCTCCATCGGGTCCTCGACCTTCTCGCCCAGCTTGAAGGCTGTGGTCGGGGTGGTCGGAGAAACGAGGACATCGACCTGCTCGAAGGCACGCTCAAAGTCCTGTGCAATGAGGGTGCGAACACGCTGCGCTTGGAGGTAGTAGGCGTCATAGTAGCCGACGGACAGGGCGTAGGTACCCAGCATGATGCGGCGCTTGACCTCGGGGCCGAAGCCAGCCGCGCGGGACAGGGACATGACCTCTTCCGCAGAGTGGGTTCCATCATCACCCACGCGCAGGCCGTAGCGCATGCCGTCGAAGCGGGCCAGGTTGGAGGAGACCTCACACGGCATGATGAGGTAGTAGGCAGCGAGAGCGTCATCGAAGTGCGGGCAGTCGACCTCAACGATCTCTGCGCCCTGAGACTTCAGCTGCTCAACGGCTGCATGGTACGCCTCCATCACGCCCGGCTGCCAGCCATCGCGCTCGAATTGCTTGATCAGGCCAACCTTCACACCGGACAAATCGCCGTTAGCGCCCTCCTTGGCAGCGGCGACTACCGGCGCGACCGGCTTGTCCACGGAGGTGGCGTCGAAGGAGTCGTGGCCGGCAATGATTTCGTGCAGCAGTGCGGTATCCAGGACCGTGCGGGCGGTCGGACCAGCCTGGTCCAGGGAGCTTGCAGCGGCGATGAGGCCGTAGCGAGACACCGTGCCATAGGTCGGCTTTACGCCCACGGTGTTCGTCAGAGCGGCCGGCTGGCGAATAGAGCCACCGGTGTCGGTACCGATACCCAGCGGAGCCTGACCAGAAGCAAGGGCTGCCGCGGTACCACCACCGGAGCCGCCCGGAGTGCGCTCGGTGTCATACGGATTGTGGGCCGGACCATAAGCGGAGTTCTCGTTGGAGGAGCCCATCGCGAACTCATCGAGGTTCGTCTTGCCCAGGATCGGGATACCGGCCTCGCGCAGCTTGGTCACCAGCGTGGCGTCATAGGGTGAGACCCAACCTTCCAGCATCTTGGAGGCGGCGGTTGTGGGGGCGTCGGTAGTCACCAGCAGGTCCTTGAGCGCCAGCGGCACGCCAGCCAGGGCAGAGGCTGGTTCTTCGCCGGCGTCGAGGGACTTATCGACGGCGTCGGCAGCCGCCAGCGCTTCCTCAGCACCAACGTGCAGGAAGGCGTTGAGTTCACCATCGGTCTCCGCGATTCGGTCCAGGAAGGCCTGAGTTACTTCGCGGGAGGTGAGCTCGCGGGAGTGAATCTTCTCAGCCAGCTCGGCGGCGGTCAGTGCGGTAATGCCCTCGGTGGGCGTAATGAATTGTGCCATTCTTATTCGTCTCCTCCACCCAGAATCTGCGGAACCATGAAGCGGTCATCCTCGGTCGCGGGCGCCTGATCCAGAGCCTGCTCAGCGGTGAGGGTGCGCACGATGACATCCTCACGCATCGGGGCGTTAACGGAGTGCGGGTGCGACATCGGCTCCACACCTTCAGCCTCGACCTTGCCAACCGCGGACACCGAGTCCACGATCTCGTCGATCTGCGCGGCGAACTGTTTTAGTTCTTCCTCGCTCAGGGCCAATCGCGACAGCTTTGCCAGGTGCGCGACCTCGTCACGCGAAATATCAGACACGCGAACTCCATCCTTTTATTCATTGAGACGGTTGATAGCTAAGCACCCATGGTACTGCACGGCTGGTGCCACGCCACCACCACTCCTCCCCCTACACACCACTGAAGCTATTGAATAGTATTCGATACGTTGGGTACCATCGATCAAGTTGTACAAACTATTCGCATCAGCGATTTCCCTACCTAGTCATCTTCCCCCAGAAAGAACGATATGTCGTATCTCGTCCGTGTCCTACTCCCTGACACTCCCGGCAGCCTTGGCCTCCTCGCCAACGCGATGGGCAGCATCGAGGCCGATATTCGTTCCGTGGATATCGTGGAGAATTTCCCGGACGGCACGGTCATGGATGACATCGTCCTCGATCTCCCCCAGTCCACCATGGCTGATGAGATCATCACCGCTGCACAGACCGTGGAGGGCGTAGAAGTTGACTCCATCCGCCCCTTCAGTGGACGCGTTGACCGCCGTGGGCAGATCCACGTGCTGGCTAAGGTGGCTTCGCAACGCAACGTCACCGCCGCGATGAAGGAGGTGTGTGCAGCAATCCCGAAGGCGCTGACCTCCAATTGGGCCATCGTCATTGCTAATGACGACAAGATCAGCCGCATTGCTGCCTCCGACGCCGCGCCTGCCGACGACGGCTCGATCCCCACCGACCTCAACATCACCTCGGCGCGCGTGCTCAATCCGGAGAAGGACACGTGGATTCCTGAGTCGTGGACGCTGATCGAATCCGCGCTGGCTGCCGCTCCCCTCGTGGGCACGAAGTATGTCGTCGTCATGGGCCGCGTCGGCGGACCGGACTACCTTGCCTCCGAGGTCGAGCACTTGGGTGACTTGGGCGCTATCTTGGGCGCCTTCCTCACCTAGTTAGCAATGCGTTGAGTCCCGCGGCGACGTCAGGAACCACGTGGTCCACCTCGTCGGTAATCTGCGTTCCCGGGAACGTGAAGGACTCGGTGGCGATGGAGTGCATCGAGAGATCGTTAAAGCTATCGCCGAAGGTGTAGAGTTCAGCTCCTTCGTGACCGAGGTGGCCAAGCAACCGCGTCAAGCCCTCGCCCTTGTTGTGCCCGGGCGGCATGATGTCGTAAAAGTCGCAGTTGAACGAGGACTCGACTGCACAATTCGCGCGGACCCACTCGTCGACCTCGCGGCGCAGCTCAGCGTTGCCTGGAATCCACAGGGACATGAGAACGGTGCTGCGCTTGGCGACGTCCCCCGGATCCATCACTTCCGTATTCGCCACCATCGAGGATTCCCGGCCAGCCAGCCCATCCCACACCACCTGGTCTGCTCCAGACAAGCCTGTGAGGTAGATATTCAACGGCAGCCCAGTGAAACGGTCGATGACGGCTTGGACGATATCACTGGGCAGGTGCTCCTCGTGGAGGATGGAGTAATCGCCGTCCGTGATGACGGTGCCGTTGTAGAGCACGTGGTAATCCAGCTCCACGCCGAATGGCTCAAGGGTGTTGCGTGCATTGGCGATGGACTTGCCCGTCGCGGAGATGGCGAGGTTGCCAGCGGCCCGCCACGCAGCGATGGCTTCCTTTACGGCCTCAGTTATGTCTTCGTTGACGTAAACGGTTCCATCCATGTCCAAAGCCGCAATCTTCATGCCCCGTAGTGTATTAGACCTTTCACGGCCGAGTCCACCACCGCGGTGCACGCCTCCTGGATGTCGGGTTGCGCCCAGGGGAAGGTCAGGGAGACGTCGGCAAGCGCGTGCATAGGCAGGTCATTGTGACCATCACCTAAGGTGATGAGCTCAATCTCGGAACGCTCGCGGCTAAGATGTTCAAGCAGCCAAGTCAAGGCGAAGCCCTTGTTGTGGCCGGGCGGCGTGATATCGAAGAAGTTTCGGTTCATCGCGGTGCCGACGGGAAAGCGGTCCGTCACCCACTGCGCAATCTCTTTCTGTAGCTCTGGGTTACCCGGCGTCCAGGCGGCGACGAGGGGGAAGACTTCTTTTTCGATGTGCTCGGGTGAAACTGGAACGGGCTCGCTGATGATGGGATTGTGCACGCCCTCCACGTTGCGCACGAGGTGGCCGTCGGGGCCTTCCAAGCGCGTGCAATACAGGTCGAGCTTCGGAATACCACGAACCCGCTCATACACAGCACGGACCACCTCGGGCGGCACGTGGTTTTCGTAGAGCAGTTCATAGTCGCCATCCATGATGACGGTGCCGTTGCACAGCAGGAAGTAATCGAAGTCGACACCGAAAGGCTCAAGCGCACGCCGCGCCGAGTGCGACGACTTACCCGTGGCCACGACGGCGAGGTTGCCCGCAGCGCGCCACTGCGCAATGGCCTCTGGGACTTCCTCAGGCATATACCCATCGAAGTAGATGGTGCCGTCGAGGTCGAAGGCGGCTAGCTTCATGCCTCGCCCGTTTCCAGCAGACGGGTGAAGCCCTCTTCATCCAGGATGGTCAGCCCCAGATCGCGGGCCTTCTGTTCCTTGGATCCGGCATTCTCTCCGACCACGACGTAGTTCGTCTTCTTAGACACCGAACCGGATGCCTTTCCGCCGCGGGTGATAATGGCCTCCTTGGCCGAATCACGAGTGAAGTTCTCCAAGGTACCGGTCACCACCACGGTGATGCCTTCAAGGGTCTGCGCCGGCTTATCGCTGGCTTCCTCCTCCATGGTGACCCCGGCGGCGGTCCACTTCTGCACGATGTTGTCGTGCCAATCCACCTCGAACCACTGCTTGAAGGATTCCGCGATGATGGTGCCCACACCATCGGTATCCGCCAGCTCCTCGACCGATGCTGCGCGCAGCACTTCCATGGAGCCAAAGCGGGTGGCTAGTGCACGTGCCGCAATGGGGCCGACGTGGCGGATCGACAGCGCGACGAGCACCCTCCAGAATTCAGCCTGGCGGGCCGTCTTGAGGTTCTCCAGCAGCTTCTTACCCGAAGCATTGAGCGCGCCCTTCTGCGTGGTGTAGACCGAGGATTTGAGGAGTGCTTGTTCATCGAGATCGAAGAGGTCCGCCTCATCCTTGAGCACTCCGGAGGAAATCAGATCCGCGGCAGCCTTCTCCCCCAGCTCGCCAATGTCGAGCGCCTTGCGGGAGGCCAGGTATTCCAGGCGTGCCGCCAGCTGGGCCGGGCAGCTACGAGTGTTCGGGCAGCGCCAGTCCTGGTCGCCTTCCTTCTGCGGAGCCAGCTTCGTACCACAGGCAGGGCAATTCTCCGGAAAGACCCATTCAGTCTCGCTGCCATCGCGCTTGTCCAGAACGGGGCCGAGGACCTCAGGGATGATCTCTCCGGCCTTGCGGATGATGATGGTATCCCCGATGAGGACATTCTTGTTCTTGACCTCGAATTGGTTGTGCAGGGTGGCCATGGAAACGGTCGAGCCGGAGACGAAGACCGGCTCCATGATGGCGAAAGGCGTCACGCGCCCGGTACGTCCCACACCGACCTCGATGTTGAGCAGCTTGGTGGTGACCTCCTCCGGCGGGTATTTATAGGCAATAGCCCAGCGCGGCGCGCGCGAAGTCGCGCCCAAGGCGCGCTGGCTGGCCAGGTCATCGACCTTGATGACAAGCCCGTCCATTTCAAAGTAGGCATCGTGGCGGTGCTCCTCCCAGTACGTGACCCGCTCTTGTACCTCCTTGGCTGTGGTGACCCGCTGGGTATAGGGAGACACCGGAAATCCCCAAGCCTCTAGGGCCTTGTAAGCATCGTGCTGCGAGGTGGGCTGGAATCCCTCGCGCGCGCCAATGCCGTGACAGACCATGTGGAGCCGGCGCTTCTTGACGTCCTCCGGATCCTTCATGCGCAGCCCGCCTGCCGCCGCGTTGCGGGGGTTGGCAAAGGTGGGCTTGCCGTCTTCGCGGCGCGCGGAGTTGATCTCCTCAAACTCATCCGGGCGCATGTACACCTCGCCGCGGACCTCCACCAGGGACGGCACCGGATACTCTTTGGTACCCGTCAGCTCGTGCGGGATATCGGGGATAACGCGTGCATTGGCGGTGATGTCCTCGCCCACACGACCATCACCGCGTGTGGCGGCCGTGGCGAGCTTGCCATCGCGGTAGACCAAATCAATGGACAGGCCATCAATCTTGAGCTCGGTCAGATAAGCCTCGGCCGGCGTGCGGTCCAGCCAGTCCTGCAGCTCATCCGCACTGAAGACGTTGTCCAAGCTGTACAGGCGCTCCAGGTGCTCGATGTCGACAGCACCTTCCGGCGCAGCACCGACCTGCTGGGTTGGCGAATCCGGGGTCTGCAGCTCCGGGTGCTCCGCCTCAAGCGCCAGCAAGCGCTGGAAGAGCGCGTCAAAGTCCGCATCCGGGATTGACGGCTCACCGTTGTAGTACAACTCACGGTGCTTGCGCACTTCCTGGGCAAGCTCGGACCATTCGCGTTGGATATCTACTGCATCACTCACGAGTCACTAGTGTAGCGGGGCTACCGGACATGCCTATGACCTGCGGATGGTCATTCTGCAAGAGTTCGTCCGTCATTCTGCAGCACTTCCACAGTGCGTGTCCGAGCCGGGCGCTAGAGTGTTGTCCATGAACTTCGACGCCACCCGCATGCTCTCCTTCGACCTCGAAACCACCTCCGTGAAGCCCAAAGAAGCCCGCATCGTCACCTCTGCCCTGGTGCGTATCGACGGGCGTGAAGTAGACAAGCGGGAAATGCTCGCTGACCCCGGCGTGGAGATCCCCGAGGAAGCCGCCAAGATTCACGGCATCACTACTGAGAAGGCCCGCGCGGAAGGTCGCCCCCACGAGGAGGTGCTCAAGGAGACGGTCGATTCCATCTATAAGGCCTGGGACGAGGGGCTCACGCTCATCGTCTACAACGCCGCCTACGATCTCTCCGTACTGCGCGCGCTGACCGGGGACTTCACGGTCAACGGCCCGGTGTTCGATCCTTTCGTTATCGACCGCGTTAAGGATAAGTGGCGCAAGGGCAAGCGCACCTTGGAGGAGGTCTCCGCCCATTACGGCGTGGAATTGAGCAACGCGCATGAGGCGACTGCCGACGCCCTCGCGGCCGCCCGCGTGGCCTGGAAGCAGGTGCGCCAGCACTTCCCTGAGCTAGCCCAGATGGATACCAACGAGCTCATGGAGTACCAGGCCGTCGAGTGGTACAAGGACCGCGAATCCTTCAAGAAGTACCTGGAAGGCCGCGGGCGGGACGCCTCGGATGTCTCCACCGCGTGGCCGATGATTTCTTAACTCCCACCCCCTCACCCAAATAGCACTTGCCAGTTTTCTAGAGTTCTGGAATTCTAGAAACCATGGAAACGACAGTCGAAGCACGCCTCGCCGAACTCGAAGCGCGCGTCGCCGCGCTTGAGGGGCGCACCACGCCCACCGACGCCGGCCCCGCATCCACCGCGGAAGAAGGCTCGGCCTACTGGCTGGTCGACGCCCTCGCACCCAACGAGCAGCTTCCCGACGGCTCCATCATCTTTGGCGGCAACATAAACGTCGGCAAGCGCACTTATGCCTATCAATGGCAGCGCCCCACGAACTTCGTCACCGACGAGGATTGGGCAGAAAACCTCGAGCGCCTATCCGCTCTTGCCCATCCAGTCCGCGGCGAAATCCTGCGCCGCCTGCTCGCCGCACCCGCGACAGCCGCAGAGCTTGTCGAAGAAGACATCGTCTCCTCTACCGGCACCGCCTACCACCACTTGAGCGCGCTGACCCATGCCGGCTGGACCACGAAGTCTGGCGGCGAGTATTCCATCCGCCCCGCCCGAGTTATCCCCCTTCTCACCATCATCACCGCGAGCGAGGACCACTAATGCGTAGAATGTCCCTAGCCGTCATCGCTGCCATTGCCGTTGCAGCCATCCTGCTCATCACAGGGCCGCAAAGGATTACCCTGGCAAAAGACAAAACTGGTGACGAAGCCTTAGCTGCCCAGTTGAAAGAGCACTCAGAGTCCGGCTTCCACAACCTCACTGCCTTTACCCTCCAGGACGGCAAGGTCACCTTTGCGGGACTGGGCAGCGACGAGCACACGGAGGTCGAAATCGGCTCCGTGACCAAGATGTTCACTGGCGAACTGGCCCACCAGCTCGTCGAAGAGGAAAAACTGAGAACTGACACCACTGTGGGCGAGGTCCTCAATGTTGGCGATGCGCCCGTCGCTGACGTCACCGTCCAAGAATTGCTCGACCACACCTCTGGCCTACCGCGACTGGCGAGCGCGAGCCTCCTCAGCAATCTCGCCTCGGGTGTCACCGGCTCGAACCCCTATGAAGGTGAGACCATTGAGGACATCGTGGCTGCCGCCACGGAGGCCGAACTAAAAGACCGCGGTAAAGAATCCTATTCAAACCTTGGCTATGGGCTCCTGGGCCACATGCTCGAGACCGTTGACGGGCAACCTTATGAACAGATGCTCAAAGAACGCATCTTCGAGCCAGCTGGCATGACAGAAACCTATCTCATGACGCCGGGCTCTGTGCCTGACGACGCTCCACGCGGCCTAACCCCCACCGGCCGCCACGCTGAGCCGTGGGAGATGGAAGGCTCCGCACCCGCGGGAGCCATCCGCTCCACGGCAAGTGACATGGCCAAGTTCGCCGAGTGGTTCATGGACAACGGCGATACCGACTTCGGCTGGCAGCCTCCCAGCGAAAACAATGCTGGGTACTGGCACAACGGCGGTACATACGGTTACTCGACGATGCTCATCATCGAACCAGAGACCAAACGCGCTGCCTTCGCCAACAACGATTCCCTCGCCGGTACCGAAGACCTCGCCCAAGCTCTATTCGACGAGCTCGGATCCTAAGGAGACACCGTGTTACTCACCATCAGCATGATCGTTATCATCGCCTCCCTTCTATGGTCCGCATGGAAGGCATTCACCACCCCAGGGAAGACAGTCTCGCGCGTTGTTTCCGTAGCAATCACTGCCTTCGTCATCGTGCTCATCGGATATACCTTGCCCTGGAATGCGGACCTCCACTTCTTCTGGTGGTATGGCCTCGTCGCCGCATGTGCTGTGTACGCCGGTGCGGTGGCCTGGCGGGCTATGGATTCGAAGCCCGCAAGCACAATCTAAGTCCTCCCGTACACTGACGTTATGACTGCTCCCGCTTACCGCACGGTCCATATCCACGACGTCAATCCCTCCGTAATTGCCACCCTTCAGAAGCGCGCTGACGCCGCTGGGGTTTCTTTGGAAAACTACCTGCGCGATCTCCTGACAACCACAGCTTCACGCCCTGAGTTTTCGCCGCGTCCCAGCGTCCAGGAAAAGCTCGCGGAGCTCACCCAGCGTGCCCCTATAGCTATAAACGGCGATTTTGACATCGTCGGCGCCATTCGGGCGGGGCGGGACGCCTAATTCCACCTGGGGGACGAAAGTCTCCCAAATCTCCGCTTTTAGAAAAGTCTCCCAAATCTCCCAATGCCCTAGGATTGAGACTATGTCCCCACATGAGAACCCATTCCGCCCCACCTTCGGCGTTCCACCACTCTTTTGGGTTGGGCGCACGGCAGTGCTCGACACCTTCCGGGCTGCACTCGACTCCCAGCCGGGCAGCCCGGGCCGCTCGCTCATCATCAGCGGTGCCCGCGGTATCGGTAAGACGGTTTTGCTCAATGAGCTCGAAGATATCGCTTCTAGCCGCGGGTGGATTACCCTGCGGGCCTCGGGACGCAGCTCCTTGGTGGAGGAACTCGTGGACACCACCATCCCGCGCATCATAGACAAGCTTGCCCCGGCGGATAAGAGCAAGGTCAACCGCGTCGGTATTGGCGGCCTGGCAACCATCGGCATCCAGCACAACACCGAGGAAGCCTATAAACCGACGTTGAACACCCGCCTGCGCGAGCTTTTAGGCCTGCTCAAAGGCACTGGCGTACTGCTCACCATCGATGAAGTGCAGGACGCAGACGCCGAGGACCTCACCTCCCTGGCCGTGACCTACCAAGACTTGGTGCGCGATGAGCTCGATGTCGCTATTGTCGCCGCGGGCCTTCCGCAGGGAGTCAACCGCCTGCTGGACCTGCCGGGTGTGACCTTCCTGCGCCGCGCGCAGAAGTTCGTTCTGGGGCCGCTCTCCCCCGCGAACGCCAAGGTGGCCTTCACAGAAACCGCGGCGCAGTCCGGACTCGAATTCACCGAGGATGCGGTTGCGGCTGCGGTGCGGCTGTCCCGAGGCTACCCCTACATGGTGCAGCTGGTGGGCTCATTGGCCTGGGGAAAGGCGCAGCGCGAGGGTGGAAGCCGCATCGAGGAGGGTGACGTCGCGGCAGTGTCAGCCGAGGCGATCTCGGTTCTCGGCGCCCAGGTCCACCAGCCCGCTACCCTGGCGCTTCCGCCAGCGCAGCGCCTCTTCCTCGAAGCGATGAGCGCGGTTATGGAGAACGGCACGGCGGAAATCAAGAACATCGCCGCTCACCAGGACCGGACGGTGCGCTCACTGTCGGCCACGCGCCAAAGGCTTATCGACGCCGACCTGATCGAGCCCACCGCACACGGCCAACTCCAGTTCGTCATCCCTTATATGGAGGCCTACTTCACCGCGACGGACAGCCTGGGGAGGATTGATTAAAAGGGAAATTGGGGAAGCAAAACTAGCCGCAATCCCAGTAAAAGACAGCACCATCGGCCCTGCCAGTGTTTTCGGAGCGGTACACGACAGCCTCGCCAGCCTGCATTTTCTTCAATGCGTCCGGGTGCAGAAATACGTGGGCCACACCGAGGTCACCCCACATGGCCTCGAAAGGAAGCTCTTCTTCTTCCAGATATGTGGAATCGATTTCTAGGAAGTGAACGTACCCTTCAGGCTGCGTAGGGTCTTGTGCGAAGGCTGGGAAACCGCCAAGCATAATGTCGCTTTGGTTTCTGGCTGCGGCTCGCAACTCAACCAGCTCGTCAAAGTAATCAAACTCTTCAAGAAAGTCATCGCCTTTTCTAGACTTCAAAGCCTCGTACACTGCATAGTCGGTGGGAGGGACCATTGCCACTGCACTAGACAAGGAGATCGGAGAGTTCATAACCTCCCCAAGATCCTTGCTAAACGGGGAACAAAAATCCTCGTGCTTTTCATCGAAGGCAGCAGGCTCCGCGGTATGAGGTCCAGGAAAGCTGTGGTTGCCAAAGCCTTCCGCAGGCTCAGGGATATAGCGAATTTCCATGCCATCGCCAGGCGAATCCGAATCGAAACCGCCGAAGAACGGATCAGCACCGACGAAGAGTTGAAAAATTCCTGACTCCGGAATCAATCCGTCGAGAGTTGCTTCGCTTTCCGACGCCCCCTCCGCACGCACATGACAGACAATATCGGCAAAATTTAGCTGAATGATATGGAGTAATGGCTGACCGTTCTTTGAAATGGGCCATGTCGAACCTTCCGGAAGATACGGTCTACCTCCGAAGTACGAGCCATGTTCGGTGGGAGTGCCGTTGGAGTAGGGAAGGACGACGCCTGGCTTGGCAAGTTGGATTAGGTCATCGGCATCTTCGGAGACGAGCTCTCCGGACTCGATCATCGAACGTAACGCTTTAACCTGTGCTGTGAACTCTGGCATGGCAGGTGGTTCTTTCTCTAGGACAACGAGGGATTTAATCAGGGATTATCCTTCAAAAGAAAGCATGCTGCAATAGATATCTAGCCTGTTCTGGTTCATATTCGAGGCCTAGGTCAGGTGAAAGCTCAATTAGAGATCCCCAGCATCGCGGGTGAGAATGCCGGCGGTCTCGTTAACCGAGCGCAGAGAACGAGCGGAAGCCTTGACGGGATAGACGTCGAAACGGTCGACGAGGAGCTCGCGCGGCATGCCGATGCGGTCGAGATGCCGGGCCAGCGCAATGGCCTCCGCGCGGGCATCGGAACCTTCAAGGCCCAGACCAATGCGGTGGCCCGCGTTGAGGTGCTCGCCCAAGCCGTCCAGGTGGCGCGGGGTCTCCAGACCACGGAAATCCGTGAGGAAGGTCGTGGCTGCGGGCGCGACTGACCACAGCGGCGGGGCGTGCAGGTAGTCGGCCTCGAAGACAAGGAGCTGCTCAAGAGCTACCTCATCTGGGACCGCCGGAATGGTATCGAAGTCGGTGGTGCCGGGGATTCGGCCGGCGATGACATCGGCAAGCAGGGGCTCGTCGAGCTGGATAGCGACCTCCCCGTGGAAACGGCGCGCAACATTCGCGGCGTGGGCACGGACGCCATAGAGAAGTGACTCTGCGAGTTCGTTAAAGGCGCCGCGATCGGTGAGGACACGGTGGCCGTCGGAAAGCTCAATGCTCGCCGCAAGCGACCAGGGACCGAGCGCTTGCACCTTAATACGGGGCACGGTTTCGCCCCAGACTTCCTGGACCTCGTCGATATCGCGCTCCAAGCGGTCCCACGTACGCCGGGTCAGCAGCTGCGGGCGCGCTGTCATGCGCCACGAGCGCGGGCCGCGGTCGATGGAGATAGCCTCCAGCATGCTGGCCGTGCGGCCCACCGCATCCGACCCCAACCCGCGCTCGGGAAGTTGCGGGATGGCAGGGAGCTCGGTCTCCCCCATGATGATGTCCGCGGCCTCTGCGATGGAGGTACCGGGCATGGGGCCAAGGGCGAATCCCGTCATCTGTTCTCCTTCCCGAATGTTTTTCTTTTAATACCGAATCAAAGACTACTGCGACATCTATAATGCAATTCACAAACCACTAAGTCGCAGATAGTAAAGGATACTCCCGTGGCACTTGAACAGTTTTCTGGCTGGACCTTCTATTCTCCTTGCGAGATTCCGAGCGACATTCCGTCAATTCTCGCAGCCAACGAAAAGCCAATCTGCGCATTTAAAACTGTCCGAGACGCAGCGGTCTTCACTAGCCACCGATTGATTATCCGAGATTCTCAAGGTCTCACTGGAAAGAAAGTCGAAATCTATTCTCTCCCTTACTCCTCCATTAACATGTGGTCGACGGAGAATGCCGGAAAGCTCCTAGACGTAAATGCTGAACTGGAGCTGTGGACACGGGCTGGCCACTTCAAAATCAACATCGGGCCCAAAGTCGATATTCGGGCACTCGACCGACTCATCGCTGACTGCGTGCTTCGCTAAAGCTACTCGGTCCCGCAGATGGTGCCGGAGCCCAGGACAATATCACCCAGCTCATCCGGGCTCGGCAGATAGAGCACAGCCGCCTGGCCACGAGCCACACCGGAAAGAGGCTCCTTCAGTTCCAGCGTCATGCGGTCGGCCTCGCGGTCCACGTGAGCGCGGCAGGGAACGACAGAGCCGTGGGCGCGCACCTGCACCTCGCAGTCGAAGTCACCTTCCATAGCCGGGTGCAGGTACTTCAGGCGGTCAGCCTCGATGCGGGTTACGGCCAAGTCGGCACGCGATCCCACGGTGACGGTACCGGTGGCCGCGTCGATGTCGGTGACGTAGCGCGGGGAGCCGTCGGCAGTCGGCGTCTTGATGTCGAGGCCCTTGCGCTGGCCGATGGTGTAGTTCCACGCGCCGTCGTGTTCCTTGAGCTCATTGCCCTCGGTATCCACGATCATGCCGGGGCGCAGGCCGATGGAACGGCCCAGGAAGGCCTGGGTATTGCCGTCCGGAATGAAGCAGATGTCATAGGAATCCGGCTTGGCCGCCGTGGAGAAGCCATGGCGCTTGGCTTCCTCGCGGATCTGCGGCTTCGGGGTATCGCCAATCGGGAAGAAGCAGTGATCCAGCTCTTCCTTGGTGATAACACCCAGCACATAGGACTGGTCCTTGTTCTCGTCCAAGGAGCGGCGCATGTAGCCATCATCGTCGATTGTGGCGTAATGGCCCGTGGCCACCGCATCGAAGCCCAGCGCCATCCCCTTGCGCAGTAGCGCCGCGAACTTGATCTTCTCATTGCAGCGCAGGCAGGGATTCGGGGTCTCACCGCGGGCATAGGAGTCCACGAAATCGCCGATGACGGCTTCCTTGAACTCCTCAGAGAAGTCCCACACGTAGAAAGGAATGCCGAGCTTGTCGCAGATGCGACGGGCATCGGCGGAATCCTCCAAGGAGCAGCAGCCGCGTGCCTTCTCACGAGTCTGCTGCGCATCCTTGTGCAGGGCCAGGTGCACACCAATGACGTCGTGGCCCGCCTCCACCGCACGCGCGGCTGCGACCGAGGAATCGACGCCGCCGGACATGGCTACCAATACTCGCATGCTCTCCCCTTCTCGTTTCGTTATCGCCCACCAAGGCTAGTCGCGGTGCACCTCATACCCCAACACACGAACCACGCAGCCTATTCCCTAAGCTAAGAGGCACTATGGGCAGAAAGCGCAACACCACCAATTCCATCGCGGGCACCTACGAGATTTCCACCGGCGAACTCGTCGTCGAGCCGGATCCTTTCCGCGACGGTGCCTTCATCCTCAACGTCAATGGCGTGCCATCCTCACACCTCATCCCCGATGAGCCGCGCACCCTCGAGTTCGAGTACATGCGTTGGATTGCCGCCGCGGTGGAGAACCTCGCCCCTGGCAAACGTCTGCTCCACCTGGGCGGCGGTGGCTGTTCTCTTCCCCGCTACTTCGCTGACCTCTGGCCGGATTCCCACAACACCGTCGTCGAGCTCGACGCCAAATTGGCCGAGCTCATCCGGGAACTGGCCGATATTCCTTCCGCTCCTCGCGTGAAAATCCGCGCCGGCGAGGCACGCGCCGTGACCGAGGGCTTTCCGCCGAACCGCTTCGACGTCATCATCCGCGACGTCTTCGCCGGCGCCGTCACGCCCGAGCCTCTCACCACCGAAGAGTTCTTCCAGCACGCCCACGCCACCCTATCCCCCGGCGGTCTTTACGTTGCCAACTGCGGTGACCATTCCGATCTCCAGGGCGCGAAGGCGGAACTAGCTGGAATGGCAGAAGTCTTTGCCCACGTCGCCGTTATCGCCGACCCTCCCATGCTTAAGGGTCGGCGCTACGGCAACATTATCCTCATCGGCTCAGACACCGAGCTGCCCCACGACGGCTCCCCCGAAGCCGCCGCCCTGGCCAAGGCGCTACTCTCCGGTGCGGTGCCCGCACACTTCCGCGACGAGTCCTGGACCCGCCGCTTCTTTGACGGCGCGAGCCCCCGCCACGACGCCCCGGCAACCGCCGACGATTAGCGCAGGCTCTTGAGCAGGTCCGCCACCTGCTTGGAATCAAATGCCGGGATCTCCACACCCGCGGCGTGACCAGCACTGCGTGCGGCACGGCTGGCATTCTCCACGTCCTGCTCGCTGACGTTGTTGGCATCAAAGTCCTGGAGGTGCTGCGCGTTATCCAGGAAGATGGCTAGGTCGCCGACGGTGGCGTCGTTGTTTGCCAGGCTCTTGAGGTCATCAACGCTAATAGCGCCGGTGTTGAGCAGCTTCTCTGCCTGCTCCACAAGCCCGGTCGGATCCACGTCTAGACCCGCATCCTTCGCGGCATCGGCCACGGCAGGAACGGCTGCTGCACCAGCTGCCAGCGCCAGGATTCCGGCAATCAGCACGCCAGCATCATCGCCCAAGTCCACGCCCGGGATGACCAGATCGTCCAAGATGCCACCGAAGTCGATGTAATTGCCAGCAGAGAAAGAGTGCAGCTGCGCCTCAGTACCGTTGAAGAGGTTCAGGTCAACGTCGGTCTCAATGCCGGCCACGCGTCCGCTACCGGAGCGCTGCCAGAAGGCCAGCTTGTCCCAGCCGCCGACCGGGTCCGGCGCGGTGTCCTGGTAAGCCGCCAACCACAGCGGGTACTCGGAGAAGCGCGTGGTATTACCCATCTGGCCCATCCAGAAGTACTTGTAGGTGTACAGCATCGGCGTGCGTCCGGTCAGGGACTTGACCTCCGTCATGAAGGTATCAATCCAGTCAGCAAGCTGGTCGGCACTCAGCCCCTCATCAACCTCGATGTCGAGCACCGGTGGCAGCGTCTGCGTCGGCACCAGCGCGATTTGGGAGGCGAAGCTGGCCGCCTGCTGCTTGGCATCACGTGCCGGGCGTGCGTAGTGGTAGGCGCCCACCTTCAAACCAGCAGCTGCTGCGGCATTGGCATCGCGCACGAAGTGGTTGTTGACAAACCCAACGCCCTCGGTGGCTTTGACAAAGGCATAGGACTGGCCGTCGGATTTCACAGCATCCCAATCGATCCCACGCAGGGACATGTGGTTATTGCCGGAGACATCCACACCAGAAGGTGCGTAGGACGGGATGGCAACGGCAGTGGATACGGACAGCGCAAGGGCCGTTACTGCAGTAACGGCAGCGGTAACAAGGCGACGTGCATGGCTCATGCGCGCCACACTACCTCCGCTTTAACACCAAACACTGAAGCAACACACGAAACATTAAACTCTTTTGCCACACCACCAACTCAACTCCCCAACAGCCGCTCCCAACAGCAGCAACCGCTGCTAAACTGCACTTCACATCGCCACCACCCCATCAGGCGATCACGACGCCGACGAAGGACAGCGCCATGGACCAGCCCACCATCGACCCACACGTTCCCAACGAGCCACAGCAGCCTGCCGACCCAAATGCGCCCAAGGCAACTCAAGACCCCAACGGACCCCAAGCGCCCAAAGCATCGGAGTTGCCTCCACGCCGCGGCTGGGAAGGAGTCTTCAACGAGAAACTCGCCCTGTGGGGCTCCGCTATCCTTCTGGCTGGCTGGGCACTGGGGTTGCTCTCCTTGCTCATCGCCGACAGCGCTGCATCAGGCACTGATGATGCCGCGTCCTACATGTTTGGCTTCCTCGGCATATTCACCTTCATCGGGCTGTGTATCGCAACGCCTTTCCTCGCGACGCTTTTTGCCTTCATCGCCATCGCATCACTCGACTCTGACGTGCCAGAACGCAAGCGAAACGCCAGAATCGCACTCGTGCTGGCGATATTGAGCATAGTGCCCATCGTTGTCTACTTCGGGCCAAAATACATGTTTTAGGTCTTGGCCCTAGGTGCTGCGCTGTAGGTGCCAAGTCCAAAACCTTGATACTTACGCAGTGCTTTGCGACGTCCCGCCCACGCTCACGAACTCAGGTCATCCAGCGATTCAGAGCAGGACGAGCCGCAGCCACAAATAACGAGGAATAGCTCATTGCATCGCTATTCGGAACCCAGCCCATCCACGATTCGCACTGTCTCCATAGCCACGCGCACGACTTTCCCAATCAGGTCCACGATATAGCGCGGGTTGCCCACCTCGTCAGCCCAATCATTCGGGTCGTTGACGATGCCAGAGGCCTTATCTTTCTTGACCTGGTAGCGGTCAATAAGCCAGGCAACGGCCGAGCGCGAGCCCAGCATGTACTCGTCGGCTTCTTCCGGGATACCGGATATGGTCACGCGCTTGTTGTAGATCAGCTTGGTCACGTCATTGACGTTCTTACCTGTCTCCGGGTCCTTGCGCTTGGCCCACTTCATCTTGAGCACGCGCCAGGTCTCACGGTCGGACTCATCGCCCTTGAGCTGAATATCCAGCGGCCACGGCTCCACGGACTCGTAGTTAACGTGCAGGTCCATCAACTCTTGGCCAGCAGCAGCAAACTTGTCGAACTCCGCGCGCGACGAAGGCGTCTCAATATGCGGCAGCATCTTCTTTAAGTCAGCCGCGTACTTCGTGCGGTAGCCAGGGTCATGCAGCTTGCCGTAGACAAAGTGGAAGATGTCATCACCCGTGATGTCAGCACCCAGCACATCGCGGTAAAGAGCCTTAATCTCATCAGTGATGTTGTCCACGCGCACGTAGCCGTCAACGACCTCACCAACCTTGCCGTAGATGCTGGTCTCGCCCTGCTTGGCGACGCTGCCCTCGCCAAACAGCCCACCATCGTCGGCTTTGGCGGCGGCCCAGGTGAAGCGGGGGAAGAATTGCGACGTGCCAATAACATGCAAATCAGGCAAAAGATCCGTTGCCAGCAGAGCTGATCCCACCGATTCACCAGCACCTACCGTTACGAACCCAATATTCCGGTGTTCAGGGGTTGGGAATATTGATGGGAGTTGTGAACGTTCGTGATTCAACAACCTGTCATAGTAAACATGCTGTGAACAAAATGGCCGGTAGAGACTTTTTACAATCCTGCCAGTATCAAAATCAAACTTTGTATTTCGGTAGACAGAATTCCGCAGCGAACGGCTCCACTTAATCCGACTAGCGTCAGCAAAAGCAGGATTGAGCTGCAAGAAATCTGCAACCAGTGACTCCCCTTTTCCATTGCCTAGCAATTCTTGCTTATGAAATTCGGAGCGCGCCTGTTCATAAGTGCGCCCCAAAGCTAGAAGTTGTTCTTCAAGTCGCAACTTGTTGAAGGAATAGACCCACGTATCTCTACCTGTCTCCAAACCACGGGTAAAAGACCCAAAAATCTTTGTTGAGGAGCCCTTCTTCTCGCCTAACACTGGCCAAGTCTCGAATTCTTCCGATCGCTGATTCAGCCAGTCACCTTCTGTGTTTGGTGAAATGGATTGCCAGTCGATGGTTTCAATTGAGGAAGAGTCGACGATGTCAAGCTTCTCCTCGGCGGTGAGATAGTCGCCAATGTCACGGTAGTGCAGCTCAAAGCCTGACTTTGTTGGATCTTTAACGCCGACCGTTATGGCTACAGTACTGCGGGAACCAGATCCGAAGACTTTGCCGCCTTCCTTTCGTGATTGCTCACCTGCGGTACGTTGGTTCCCGCGAAGGTTAAACACATAGAGATCGGTGAAATCCTCGGCCATCGATAAGCGCACACCATCGCCGGTGTTTCCGTCGATCCAGCCGCCGTTTGAGACGAACGCGACCACACCTTGGTCACCAATACGGTCGGTGGCCCAGCGGAAAGCTCTTAGGTATGAGTCGTAAAGCGAGTTCTTGTTGGTGGCAGTGGACTTTGCGGCGTAGGTCTCCGCAATGCGCTTGTCCAAGCTCGGATACTTCAGGTTCGCGTTGAGGTCGTTCGCGGACTTCTGCCCCGCTGAGTACGGCGGGTTACCAATCACCACGTTGATAGGCGCATTCTTCTGGCGCTCGATGGTCTCGTTGTTCTCGCGGAAGATGTTGAGATCTGGGATGTCGCCTTCCTCGTGTATTTGGAAGGTATCGGCCAGGGCGATGTTGGTGAAAGAAACGTACTCGGGTGCTGGTTCGCCGTTGCGCAGCGCTGCTTCCTCACGCAGGGCGTTGTAGGTGGTCTCAATGTTGACGGCGGAGACGTAGTACGCGAGCAGCATGATCTCGGTAGCAAAGAGCTCGTTGGCGTACTTTCGCGCAAGGTCTTCCGGTTTGATAAGTCCCGACTGCAGGAGGCGAACCGTGAAGGTGGAGGTGCCGGCAAAGGGGTCGAGGATGCACACGCCCTCGTCGGTAAGCCCCTTACTGAAGTGCTTCTTGGATACGTCGTCAGCAGCGCGCAGGATGAAGTCGACGATTTCGACTGGGGTGTAGACGATGCCAAGGGCTTCTGATTGCTTCTTGAAGGCCTTGCGGAAGAAGCGCTCGTACAGTTCCTTGATGACCTGCTGCTTACCGGAGGCAGAGTTCACCTCAGAGGCGCGGACACGGACGGACTCGTAGAACTTCTCCAGAGACTCGGTCTCAGTATCGAGGTTCGCCTTGGACAGAGCCTTGACCATCTTCTCCATGACCTGGGCCACGGGGTTGTGGGTGATGAAGTCATGGTTCTCAAAGAGCGCGTTGAAGACCGGTGCCGTAATGAGGTGCTGCGAGAGCATCGAGATGGCGTCCTCTTCGCTGATGCCATCGTTAAGGTTGTTCCGAAGGCCTTCAACGAAGCTGTCGAATTCGGTGCGGAGGGAGCCGTCAGCGCTGTCGAGAAGTGCCTTGATGCGGGTGATTTGGTTCTCCGCAATGGTGGCGACGTCGTCAGCCCAGTCTTCCCAGTAGGTGCGGGTGCCGACTTTGTCCACCAGCTTGGTGTAGATGGCTTCTTGCCACTGTTCCAGCGGAAACAGTGCCATCTGTTTAGCGAGATCCCCGCGTCGCTCTGCTTCGTCAATATCGCCGCCACCGATATTCGCGTCGCTGCTATTGAGCTTCTCCCGAGGGTCTTCTTCCTTCTTGGCATCGTTTGGATCGTCAGGAATCGGATTGACCGGAATTGGGATGATCGGGAGCTCGTTGGGGTCGCCATTCAGAGCAATGGAGTTAATCTTCGCGTTGAAGCGATCATCGTGGGCGCGCAGCGCGTTGAGGATCTGCCAGACCACCTTGAAACGTTGGTTGTCGTTGAGCGCTTCTGCCGGGGAGACGTTGCTGGCCACGGCCACGGGCAGAATGATGTAGCCGTAGTCCTTGCCCTCGGACTTGCGCATGACGCGGCCGACGGACTGGACCACGTCCACCATGGAGTTGCGGGGGTTGAAGAAGATGACGGCGTCCAGCGCCGGGACGTCCACGCCTTCGGAGAGGCAGCGCGCATTGGTGAGCATGCGGGACTCGTGCTCCCCTGCTGGGGACTCCAGCCAGGAGAGCTTGGTGCCGCGCTCCATGGCGTTCATGCCGCCATCGACGTGCTGGGCGGCGACGTGTAGGTCGACGTTGGTGAGGGAGACGTCGTTAAGCACTGCCTTTTCTTTGAGCAGTTCCTGGTGGGTGCCAATGAGTGAGGGGTAGGTCTCCGCGATGAGTTGGGAGGTCTTGATGTCCTTGGCAAAAGCCACGGCGCGCTGCATGGGCTGGGCGTCTTCCTCAAAGCCGCCCTTCTTGCCCTGCAATTCGCCGGAGCGCTTGGCCAGGCCGTTCCAGGCGCCAATCATGGCAGAAGCGAGGGAGAGGTTGACCTGGTTGTTCTCACTGTGGGCCATGGCTTGGGCAGCCACGGATTCATCCACGGTCATGACAAGCACCTTGTAGTCAGTAAGCAGCCCCTTGTCCACGGCTTCGCCAAAGCCGAGGCGGAAGAACTCTGGTCCGTAGATGGCTTCATCATCCATAGAGGCAAGCTCCGCGGAGTGCTCTTCGGCTTTGCCCTTGACGGCTTCGTCGTAGAGGCGCGGGGTGGCCGTCATGTAGAGGCGCTTGGCTGCCCTGATGTAGTCGGCGTCGTGGACCCGGACAAAGTTGCTGGCATCCTCACCGGCCAAGGTGATGCCGGTGGTGCGGTGGGCTTCATCGCAGATGACGAGGTCGAAATCATCGAGGCCTACCTGCTGGGCATCGTGCACAGCCTGGATGGACTGATAGGTGGAGAAGACGATGTTGAGGCCCTTGGCGCGCTTGCCGGATTCAAAGCGCGTGGTGATGTCCTTGCCTTCGGTGGAGACTGGCACCTCAAGGTCATAGACGGCGATGTCCTCGGCCTTCTTGGAGACCTTGCTATCGGAGCACACCGCGAAGGCACGCATGTCGAGGCGGCCCTGGGCGATCCATTCCTTCAGGGTTTGGGAGAGCAAGGAAATAGACGGCACGAGGAAGAGGATGCGGGCTTTGCCGCCGTTGTCCTCAGCGACGCGCTCCGCAAGGCGCAGGGCGGTAAAGGTTTTGCCGGTACCGCACGCCATGATGAGCTTGCCGCGGTCATGGGTCTTGAAGCCTTCAATGGCTTTGTCGATCGCCGCCTGCTGGTGCGGGCGGGGCTCAAACGTCTCACGTTGGGAGAGGTTGATCTGGATGGTCTTATCGCGCACCTCCGAGCCGGGGAAGGCCACGTCCCAGTTGATGGGTGACTCCGCGATGGCGGAGATGCCAATGCGGCTGGTCGGAATAATCTGGTTGGCCAGGGCGTCCTCCGCGTGGGAAGACCA
>NZ_KV827370.1:0-362 GCF_001836065.1 Corynebacterium sp. HMSC035E02 | reverse complement strand
CCATAATCCAAGCCTTGCTCCATCAACTCCTGTCTGGCGTGGACGACTGCGATTTTATCGGCCTCGTCAAATTTCTTCATCGGATTCTTCGGGGCAGTCGAATCAGGCACAATACCTGCGCGACCCTTCTGCGCTATCCGGCTTTTGATGTTGTGGTACGTCTGCCGCGAGATTCCTAATTCTTTGCAAAACTGTGTGACCGTCTTGCCGTCACGAACGGGATCGAAATCTGCGACCTTTCTACGCTTATGCAATGGAATAGCCATCCGGCTATTCCACCGCCGCAAACGTCCAAAAAGCCACTAGACATCCCGTCCAAAAACATCCTGGACTCCGTGTCCAAAAAGTCGCTAGACATCACA
>NZ_KV827369.1:0-207089 GCF_001836065.1 Corynebacterium sp. HMSC035E02 | reverse complement strand
AAGGCGGGCCAACCCACCCGAAGAACCTGGCGTGTTTATGCCAAAGCCATCACAACATGAAAACCGATGGCACCCTTAAATACCTGCTGGACCCCTACAGCGGGGATGTCATCTGGCTTTTTGAGGATGGCACCTGGACTATTACCGAAGCCGACGGGCCGCTAGCACCAAAGCAGAAACGGTGGGCACAAACAGTCGCCCAACACATCACCGCCACCAGGAAACGCATCCGCGAGGAAGCCCAATACCTCAAACAAGAACTCGACGACTACGCACAACAACAAGCCCAAGCCCAAGCCCAAGCCGAAGCCGAGGACGCGGACAACACCGACACAGATGCCAGCACCGACGACATCCCCTTCTAAACCTTGACCCCACCCCGTCGAATAAAACGACGACACCAATCCAGCAGAAAGGAAAGAACCCAAGAAACCAGGAACACAACCACCGTCGTCACAGACGACGACTGCACTGCCGAAGCCCAGTCAGGCTCGCCCCAACTGTTGCCATTGGGACCGGCTGGACTTAGTCATGCCGGTTAGGATGGAGTGAATGCAGATCTACATTGCCTCAGTACCCGTCGATGATGTTGCCCTCGCTCACGACTTCTATGTCAATACGCTCGGCTTTCGAGTCAAGGACGATGTAACCCACGGAGACTTTCGGTGGCTCACGGTCACCAATGCGGAAGGCCAAGGGGATATGGAGCTCCTGCTCGAGCCCAAGGCCCATTCCGCGGCCAAGGACTACGCAGCAGCACTCAAGGCTGATGGTGTCCCTGTCACCCAGTTCCTATCCGCAGACGTGGAGCGAGAATATAGCGAGCTCACTGAAAAGTGGGAGTGCATTTCACTATGGTGCCGACCGACGTCGGCCCCTCCATCATCGCCGTCTTCGATGACACCGTAGGCAACCTCATCCAACTGGTACAGCTCAAGAAATAGAGAATAAAGAATGTCACACTTACCTTCTTCCGTCGCTATCATCGCAGCCGTTAGCGCCCTATGCGTAATGCCTCTAACTGCATGCGCGGAGCGTGGGTCAGACACGACTCCGACACCGCAGTTCAGTGAAATTCCGTCTAGCTCCGCTGCTATCGATGGGCCGGAGCCGCCGTCCAGTGACACGCAGAATGCTCCCTCACAACAGGATGCCAATGTTGCTGCCTTTGCGGGTATGGGGACGGCTGCGATTGATGACCAACACCACATGCCAGATCGGTTGGGCGGCCTCATTCCGACGGGCGTGCGCGTAGGCGCTCACGACGGTTTCACGCGGGTGGTGGTTGACCTCGAGGGAGAAGGTGAGCCCGGCTGGTTCACCGCCTATACCGACGATCCTCGTCAGCAGGCATCAGGTCATCCAGTCGAAGTAAAGGGAAACACTTTTCTCAATCTGGGGATCGAAGGAACTCCGTGGCCTTCCACAGCCGATCTCGAAGAAAGGTATATGAAGCCAGGAACTACTCCCGGTACTGGTGTGGTGAGCGAAGTCGTATACACGACCTCATTCGAGGCACAAACCCAATTGATCATTGGACTACAGAAGAAGACACCGTACTCAGTGATTTTCCTGGAGGACCCCAAACGCCTAGTTCTCGACTTCCAGGTTTGACGTGTGGTGAAACGATAAGGGCCCTGTCCCCAGCTAATTCCTGGGTTACAGGGCCCTTGTTCTAGGAGGTCCTAACAGTCCTAGCTAGTCTGGAGATTAATCCTCCTCGACAGGGACCAGGGAGATCTTGCCGCGGTTATCAATGTCGGCGATTTCCACCTGAATCTTATCTCCAACGTTGACGACGTCTTCGACCTTTTCAATGCGCTCGTCGCCACCCAGCTTCGAGATGTGTACGAGGCCGTCACGACCCGGAGTCAGGGAAACGAAGGCACCAAAAGCCACGGTCTTCACCACGGTGCCAAGGAAACGCTCACCCACCTTCGGCAGCTGCGGGTTAGCGATGCTATTCACGCGGTCGATTGCGGCCTCAGCAGCCTCACCAGTAGCCGCAGAGATATAAACCGTGCCGTCTTCTTCGATGGAAACATCGGCACCGGTTTCCTCCGTGATGGCGTTGATGGTCTTGCCCTTCGGGCCAATGAGCTCACCAATCTTGTTCACCGGGATAGTCACCGAGGTAATGCGCGGAGCCAGGCCAGACATCTCGTCTGGACCCTCGATGACCTCAGACATCGTGTCGAGGATGGCGGCACGGGCGTCGCGGGCCTGTTCGAGGGCGTCGGCAAGCACGTGCGAAGGAATGCCATCCAGCTTGGTATCCAGCTGCAGGGCGGTGATGAACTCGGAGGTACCCGCGACCTTGAAGTCCATATCGCCAAAAGCATCCTCAGCACCGAGGATATCGGTGAGCGCCACGAACTTTTCCTTGCCGTTAACTTCACCAGAAACCAAGCCCATGGCGATACCGGCCACCGGAGCCTTCAGCGGAACGCCCGCGTTGTAGAGGGACAGGGTGGACGCACAGACGGAGCCCATGGAGGTAGAGCCGTTGGAACCAAGGGCCTCAGACACCTGGCGGATGGCGTACGGGAAGTCCTCGCGGGAGGGGATCACCGGCAGCAGGGCGCGCTCGGCCAGCGCACCATGGCCGATCTCGCGGCGCTTCGGGGAGCCCACTCGGCCGGTCTCACCGGTGGAGTACGGCGGGAAGTTGTAGTGGTGCATGTAGCGCTTGGACTCCACTGGAGTCAGGGAATCAATTTGCTGCTCCATCTTCAGCATGTCCAGGGTGGTCACACCCAGGATCTGGGTCTCGCCACGCTCAAACAGGGAGGAACCGTGAGCACGCGGGATGAGGTCAACCTCCACGCCGAGGTCACGGATATCGGTCACACCACGGCCATCGATGCGGAAACCCTCGGTGAGGATCTTGGTGCGCACGATGTCCTTCATCACGGCGTTGAAAGCATTGCGGATCTGCTTGGATGCATCGGCTTCGTCGAGGTCGTCAAAGTCTTCGACGAGCTTAGCCTCGACCTGCTCCATGAACTCGTTAGTGGCGTCATCGCGGTCCTGCTTGCCCGGGATGGTGAGGAGCTTCTCCAGCTTCTTGGCGGCTGCCTTTTCAACGGCCGCGTAAACATCATCACCGTAAGGCGGGAAGAGCGGGAACTCCTGCGTCTCCTTGGCTGCACGCTCCGCCAGACCTGCCTGCGCTTCACACAGGGACTTGATGAAAGGCTTCGCAGCCTCCAAGCCCTCAGCCACGGTGGACTCCTGCGGAGCCGGTGCGCCTTCCTTGATGCGTTCGGCTACGTTCACACCAGCGCCAGCCTCGACCATCATGATGGCTACGTCGTCCTTGCGGCCCTTCTTCACGACGCGGCCGGCAACGACCATCTCGAAGAGAGCACGCTCGTGCTGCTCGTTGTTCGGGAAGGCCACCCACTGGCCCTTCGGGTGCCTATCATCAGCAATCAGCGCCATGCGCACGCCGCCCACCGGGCCGGATACAGGCAGGCCAGAGAGCTGTGTGGAGGCAGAAGCGCCGTTGATAGCGACGACATCGTAGTACTCCTCCGGATCCATGGAGAGGACCGTGACAACGACCTGAACCTCGTTGCGCAAGCCCTTCACGAAGGTTGGGCGCAGCGGGCGGTCGATGAGGCGGCAGGCCAGGATAGCTTCGGTGGAAGGGCGCCCCTCGCGGCGGAAGAAGGAGCCCGGAATCTTACCTGCGGCATACATGCGCTCCTCGACGTCCACGGTCAGCGGGAAGAAGTCGAAGCCTTCGCGCGGCTGGTTAGAAGCGGTGGTCGTGGACAGCAGCATGGTGTCCTCGTCCAGGTAAGTGGTCACGGAGCCACCGGCCTGGCGAGCCAGCTGGCCCGTCTCAAAACGGATGGTGCGAGTGCCGAAATCGCCGTTGTCCAGGGTGGCGATGGCCTCGGTGATGCCGTAATCGTCGTCGATAAGAAACTCGACGGAATTGTTCGGTTGCTTTTTAGCGTTCTTAGCGCTCATGGATATAACTCTCCTTGGAGCTGTCATGGCGATCTTCGGTGCCGCCTCTTCTTCGATGTTTTCTGACAACGCCCAAGAATTTTAGCAGATGAGACAAGAAAACCCCCGCACACAAGGTGCGGGGGCCAAAAGTTAAGCGCTTAGCGGCGCAGACCCAGGCGAGAAATCAGGTCGCGGTAACGGTCAACGTCGTTAGCGGCCAGGTACTTCAGCAGGCCACGGCGGCGACCAACCATCAGCAACAGACCACGGCGGGAGTGGTGATCGTGCTTGTGATCCTTGAGGTGCTCGGTCAGGTTGTTGATGCGGGAGGTCAGCAGCGCAACCTGTGCCTCCGGGGAACCGGTATCGGTCTCGTGCAGGCCGTACTCCTTGAGGATTTCAGCCTTCTTCTCGGTGCTCAAAGCCATGGAAAATCTCCTATTGTATTTCAGTCCACATGAAATGTTGCGCCGTGAGGCGCTGCCAGTGACTACTGTGGACCGCAGTCAGCAAGCCGAAGTAGAAGTATAGAGGCTGCCCAGCTTCGACATCAAATCATCAACAAAGCGCGCGTCATCCACCGCAACGGCCACACGGGTGGTGGGGTTATCCAAGCGTTCCGGGTCACCGATCGTGCGGCCACTATCCTCACACCGCAGATTGAGGTCGAGGCAGGTGACCAGCGAGGGATCGGCAGCCACAGCTACCGCTAAAGGGTCGTGGAGCCCGCAACCGCCAAGGTGCGGAGAGGTCGTCTTATAGGCGCGAATGTAATAGTCCACGATGTCCGCGTAGATCTGGCCCGTCCGCGTTCCTCGCCACTGTTGCGTGTGCTCCCTGGTGAGCAACGTGCGCAGCGTGACATCGAGCCCCACCATCGTGAGGTCCTGAGCATGGCGGAATACATAGTCCGTGGCTTGGGGATCTTGGAAAACGTTGGCCTCGGCATAAGGAGTGACGTTCCCGGGCACGGTCAGAGCCCCACCCATCATCACGATGCGGGCGTTGCGGGCAAAGCCCGGGTCTTTGCGCATGGCGGCTGCAATGCTTGTCGACGGCCCCGTCGGCACGATAACCAGTTCCTCGCCATACTCACGGACCGAACGGATAAGAAAGCCCACTGCATCCTCGTATGCCTTGCGGCGCGGCGGAGGCAGAAGTACTTCCCCAAGGCCATTGCGGCCATGGATGAAAGCAGAAATGGGAGCAACATTGAAGCCCGGCCGCGTCGGACCGATGAAGACGGGGACATCCTCGGCGTCGAGAAGCTCGAGCAACGCCAGCGAGTTACGCACGCCCAACGCCACCGGAACGTTTCCATAGGTACCCGTAACCCCGATCAGCTCGAGATCGGGGTGCGCTAAGGCATAGGCGAGCGCAAGGGCGTCATCAATTCCGGTATCAAGGTCGAGGATGATCTTCATTTAAACCTCGCGGGCAAGAATTTCACGAACTCGGGCAACGTCACGTTCCATAGCTGTCAGGAGTTCCTCCACGGAGTTGAATTTTTCCATGTCACGCACGTGGTCGACGAAATGCACGGTGGCTTCGTGGCCGTAGAGGTCAGCGTCGCGGTCCAGCACGAAGGACTCCACCGAACGCTCCTCGTCACCAAAGGTAGGGTTGGTGCCTACCGAAATGGCTGCGGGATAAGGAACGCCGGGCTCCATATCACCTTCCAGAGGGGCGCCGGTGGGTTCAACCACGAACCAGCCCGCGTAGACGCCATCGGCCGGGATGGCGACGGATTCCGGGAAATACTGGTTGGCGGTCGGGAAACCAAGCTCCTTTCCGCCGCGTCCTGCACCGCGCACAACGGGCCCGGTCACCGTAAAGTGGCGTCCCAGCGCCCAATTGGCGCGCGCAATATCGCCCTTAGCAAGAGCGGCGCGGATATTGGTGGAGCAGATGCGCTCGCCCTCGTCGTCAAGCAAAGGCACGATGTCAACGTCGAACCCGAACTCGGCACCGAATTTCGCTAGCGCCTCCGCGGTGCCGGATGCACCTGCGCCGAAGGTGAAGTTCTCCCCCACCACGACGTGTTCTGTGTGCAAACGCCCCACCAGGAGTTCCGTCACGTACTCGCGCGGCTCGACGCCCTGGAGTTCCTCGGTGAAGTCGATGACGAGCACGGCCTCGATGCCCATCTCTTCCGCCAACTGCATGCGGCGCTCAAAAGTAATCACGGAGAGCGGCGCGCGCTCCGGCAAGAACACGGAGACTGGGTGCGGATCAAAGGTCACCATCATTGGGCGTTGGCCATGCGTGCGCGCATGCTCGACGGCCTTTGTGACCAACTGTTGGTGTCCGCGGTGCAGGCCATCGAAGACACCAATCGTCACTGATGTCGGACCAAGGTCAGCGGGGATGCTATTGATTCCGTACCAAATATCCACGGCCACCATGCTATCCCACCGCAGCCGGTGCCCTAGACTGCAGGGCATGACTGATCCGCTCGAACGTTCCGGCCTCGTGGTCGTCGACAAACCCGCCGGCATGACCTCGCACGACGTCGTGGGAAAACTCCGCCGCTTCTTCCGCACCCGCAAGGTGGGCCACGCGGGCACGCTTGATCCGATGGCCACGGGAGTGCTCGTTGTAGGCCTCGAACGTGGCACCAAGTTCCTCGCGCACATGGTGGCCTCCACCAAGGCCTACGACGCCACGATTCGCCTCGGCATGGCTACCCACACCGACGATGCGGAAGGTGAAGCTACGTGGGGCAAACCGGCAACCAGTGTGGAAGATTCTGCCATTGCGCACGAGGTTGCTGCGCTGACCGGCGATATTCTGCAGCGGCCGGCAGCGGTCTCCGCTATCAAGATCGATGGTAAACGCGCGCACGAAAGGGTGCGGGCAGGCGAAGAGGTTGAGATCCCCGCGCGCCCAGTAACGGTCAGCCGCTTCGATATCCTCGATACGCGGCGCTGCGGCGAATTCGTAGATTTAGACGTGTCGGTCGCGTGTTCTTCGGGAACCTACATCCGCTCGCTGGCTCGGGATCTGGGTGAAGCCCTCGGCGTCGGCGGGCACCTTACCGCGCTGCGCCGCACGGAGGTGGGCCCTTTCACGCTTGACGACGCCCTCCCCCTCTCTGCTCTCGAGGACTCCCCGACGCTGTCCCTGAGTCTCGATGAGGCTCTCACTCGCAGCTATCCGGTTTTAGAAGTCACCGATGATGAGGCCCAGGCTCTGGCTATGGGCAAATGGCTGGAGCCGCGTGGGCTGAAAGGCACGTACGCGGCCGTCGATCCGCAGGGACGGTCAATTGCCTTGATCAAGGAGAAGGGCAAGCGCTTAGCCACGGTTTTCGTCGCGCGGCCCTCGACGCTTTAGTGACCCGGTTTACCTGTCAAAATTGAGCGCTGGAACGGCAGCAGAAACGATGACATAGCCATCCCGGATGATCCAGTGCCCCGTAATAAACGGCACTGGAGTCGGCCGTGCCAAGAGGTAAGAGACGAGCGTTCCGTCTAGGCGCAGGTCAATTTCCGCTTGGTCAAAATCAAGCCACCGCCGGGTCATGGGAAACCAGGTCTTGTAGGTGGCCTCCTTGGCACAGAACAACAGGCGGTCCGGACAGGAAATACCCGCCGCTTGTAACTGAGCCAGCTGCGGCATCTCCCCCGGCCGAGCGATCATCGTCAGCACATGCTCCGGCAAAGGCTCCGCGGGTTCGGCATCCAGCCCCATCGAGCGCACGTGGGTGGTTGGCGCTGCTACCGCTGCACGCAGGCCTTCGGTGTGCGTCATCGATCCGGTATAGCCCTCCGGCCACAGCGGCATGCCTCGCTCGCCGCGCAGAATCGGCTCATTGTCGGTGTAGTTGAGCTCCTTCAAGGCTTGGTGGGCACACCAGCGTGCATCCCCAAATTCGGACTTGCGCACGTCCACGGCTTGGGAGACCACGGAGCGCTCCTCCGGGGATAGGTGGTTGTAATTGAGCAGATCGGTCATCGACTCGTCTGTACGCACATAGCAATATCGCGCTGACTCCGGGAAGAGGGAAGGCTCAAGCATGCTCTGCCCTCCCTGTCTTCGCATCGATACTCAGCACCGGATATGGCCACGGCTGGAGATGTCCGTGCGCTTGCCACTCACGCGGATAGCCCAAAGACACCTCAATGTGGTCTACTCCATCAATGTTGGCTCGGTTAGGCATATGGAGGTGACCGTAGATGACCGCCTTGGCGTTGTAGCGCCGCGGCCAGGAACGCGTGTGGCGGGTTCCACACCACAACGCCACCTCGGGCCAGCGCAGGTACAAGGTTGGCTCCTGCACCAGTGGCCAGTGATTGATCAGGACGGTCTCGCCCTCAACCCGTGATAGGCGCTTGATGGAATACGCCAAGCGGTCCCAGCACCACGCGCGGACATCGACGAACGGGGCGATAGCAAATTCATCGGTCATGATGATCTGCTTCTGCTTCGCGCTCGCGAGCGCCTGCTCTACCGTTGTTCCCGGCGGACGAAAACTGTAGTCATACAGCGTAAAAAGCGGGACGACAGTAACCCCTCCAAAAACCGGGAAAGGATCTTCTGGGGTAACCACGCCAATCTCCCGGCAGCCCTCCACGAGCCGATCGTATTTTTCACGTCCCTGATACGCGTCCTGGCCGCGGGAAAAGAGTTCGTGATTGCCGGGCACCCAAATCACGGTGGCGTAGCGGTTTTTCAGCCGCGCCAAGGTGTTGATGACAAGGTCAATGCGCTCGGCCACATCGCCCGCCACAATCAACCAGTCATTCGGATTCGGCGGAACGAGTTCCTCGATACGGTCCCCGTTGACTCGCACCGCCGCGTGGAGATCGGAGACAGCCCACAACGTGGTCATAGCGCCTCCTTCACACAAACATTCTCTCTACTTTTACCACAGGGCTAAACCTGCGCCCACCGCATTGAGTAGAAGCGCCACACCACGCCCACCATGCGGATGAGGATGAACGCGGCGATTCCGCCCCACACCCCGGTCAGGCCGGTGCCGAAAACCAGGGCCAACCAGACACCGGGGAGGAAGCCCAAGAGCACCGATGCGAGGGTGAGCGTGCGGAGGAAGGCTGCGTCCCCAGCGCCTAGGAGAACGCCGTCTAGGGCGAAAACGACGCCGCCAATAATGACGAGGAAAGTCATAACCCACCACGGGCCGGAAATGACCTCGAGGACCTCCGGGCTCGTAGTAAAAATCTGCGGAATGACACCGGCGCCGAGGCCTAGTACCGCTGCGAGCGCGAGGGAGAAAGACGTCGAGTAGAGCGTCACCTTGGTTCCCACCGTGCGGGCATAGCGCGCTGACCCTGCCCCCAATGCCGCGCCGGTCAATGCTTGGGCAGCGATAGCGAGGGAATCCAGAACGAGAGACAGGAAGTTCCACATCTGCATCATGATTTGATGCGCAGCCAACTGGGCAGTTCCGATACGCGAGGCCACCGCTGCCGCCGACAAAAATGCCACTTGGAAACTCAACGAACGCACGATGAGGTCACGCCCCAACACGAGCTGCCGACGCACAACGCTCCAGCGGACCTCCCACGAACCGGCATGCTCGCGGCGCAGCTCCGCCACGAAGAACGCCGCGATGATCCCCATGCCCAGCACCGTGGCCAGAGCTGAGCCCGGCAGACCCCAGAAGTGCACGAAAATAGGCACCGCGATGGCGCCAGGAACCATACCTGCAAGGGTGAAGTAGAGAGGCTTGCGGGTGTTTTGAACACCGCGCATCCAGCCGTTGCCAGCCATGTTGATGAGGGTAAAAGGAATAGCGACGGCCGCGATTCGCAGCCACTGTGCTGTCCCCCGCGCCGTATCTGGATTGCCAGTCAACCACAGCGCAAAGACGCCGGCAAAGAGCCACATGATGATAGCGAGCACCAACCCCACGCCCACGGCAACCCACGTTGCTTGCACACCCTCCGCCACGGCCTCTTCCCGCTTACCCGCACCGAATAAACGAGAGGCTCGCGCGGTCGTGCCATAAGACAAGAAGGTCAGCTGGGTCGTGACCACGGAATGTAGCGTGGCCGCAGCTCCCAGCGAGGCCAAATCCTCCGCTCCAAGCCGACCCACCACCGCGGTATCCAGGAGCAAATAAAGCGGCATCGCCGCGAGAACGCCCAGAGCGGGCACAGCGAGGCGGAAAACCTCCGCGGCAGAAACCTTGACTGGTTGCTCGGAAGCCATTTAGGACAACGCACCTACCAGCTGCGCGATAACCTCCTCGGGCGTTCCGTGCGCGGTATAGCCAGCAGCCGGAACATGCCCACCGCCGCCGAAGGTGAGGGCCACTTCGGCGCAGTTGACCGCAGAGGAACGCAAAGATACTGCCCACACATTGGGCGCCTGTTCCTTGAAGACCACTCCAATGTCAGTGCCCTTCAATGCGCGGACATAGTCGACAAAAGACTCAATAGCGGAATCGGCATGAGACGCGACTTCCTCATGCGGCACGAAGAGAACCGCCAGGCGGTGCTCCCCTGCTTCCTCAATTCTGAGGCCTGAGAGCACACGTCCGATCATCTGCAGGTCATCGGCCGTGCTGGAGTCCATGAGTTCCAGCGCAATCTGCTTGGTGTCGAGCCCATAGAGCATCAGGCGCGCAGCGATATCATGCATCGCTGGGCGGCCCCACCGGAAGTTACCGGTATCGGTAACAAGGCCCGCGTACAGGCAGTGCGCGATGACGCGATCGATCTGGATGGAAAGCCTATCCAGGATATCGAGCAGAACCACCGTGGTGGACTCACACACTGGATCCACCACGTTGATGGCACCAAAGCCGTCGTTAGAAGCATGGTGATCGATACATAGGACGCGGCCGACGGCGGCCATTTTCTCGAGCCCCTGCGCTACCGAACCTGTCCGTTCTATCGAGCCACAGTCCACAGTGACATAAAGGTCGTAGCCCTGCGGAAGCTCATCCACCAACTCAATCTCGTCCACGGTAGGAATGGAGAATAGGTTGGCGGAAATATCGCGGCGCTGCCCGATCACGGTGCGGGTCTGCTTCCCGCGCTGGCGCAGCGCCAAGGTGAGGGCCGCCGCAGAGCCGACAGCATCGGCGTCTGGGCGCAAGTGCGTGATAATGCAAATACTGCTGGCCTGCACCAGAGCATCAACTGCGGCTTCGTAGTTGGTTCGTGACACTTAGTCCTCTTCCTTATCCGAGGTCTTGTACGGATTCGCATCACCAGCCGGCTGCGCGCCTTCCTTCAACTTGGCCAACTCCGCATCGCGGGCACGGGCGCGGGCGAGCAAATCCTCCATGTGAGCGGACGCCTCGGGGACAGTGTCAAGCTCAAAGGACAGCGTCGGCGTAAAGCGAACCGACAGTTCGTCGCCCACGATCTTGCGCAACTGCCCCTTAGCTCGCGTGAGAGCCTCGGCAGCCTGATCGTAATCCGGCTCGGATTCGATATCCGCGCCGCGCACCGTGTAGTACACGGTGGCATCGTGCAGGTCACCCGTAACGCGGGCATCCGTGATAGTCACAAGCTCAAGGCGACGATCCTTAATCTGGCGTTCAATAGCGCTGGCAACGATTGTCTGAATGCGCTTTGCCATGCGCGCGGCGCGTGCGTGATCAACCATGGTGAAGCTCCTTTGCGTACGGGTACTGGCAACTAGTCTAGGATACCGATTCTGCACCTTTCGGCCGAAATGATTAAAGCCCAGCCAGGAAACTTTCCTAGCTGGGCTTTGTTATCTGAGCGCTCTTAGTGAGCGGAGAGCTCAGATGTAATTAGTCGCGCGGGACCTCGACTTCCTCGTAGGCCTGGATGATATCGCCTACCTGGATGTCCGGGTAGGACAGGACCATACCGCACTCGTAGCCGGCGTTGATCTCGTTTGCGTCATCCTTCTCATGGCGCAGGGACTCGATCTTGGCATCGGAGACGATGACGTTTCCGTCGCGCACGAGGCGAACCTTGCCGTTGCGCTTGACCTTACCCTCGGTGACCATACAACCGGCAATGGTGCCGACGGCGGAGGACTTGAACAGCGCGCGGATCTCCGCCGCACCGGTATCCCGCTCCTCGTAGATGGGCTTGAGCATGCCCTTGAGAGCTGCCTCAACCTCTTCAATGGCGCGGTAAATCACGGTGTAGTAGCGGATGTCAACGCCCTCGGCATTCGCTTCCTCCGTCGCCTTGCCTTCAGCGCGAACGTTGAAGGCGATGATGACGGCGTCGGAAGCCGCAGCCAGGCTGACGTTGGTCTGCGTCACAGCACCGACACCACGGTCGATGATGTTGAGCTGAACCTCGTCGTCGACCTCGATGTCCAGCAGGGCATCTTCCAGAGCTTCGACGGAACCGGCATTGTCGCCCTTGAGGATGAGGTTGAGCGTCGAAGTTTCCTTGAGCACTGCATCCAGATCCTCGAGGGAGACGCGCTTGCGGGCCTTGGCCTGCAGAGCAGAACGCTTACGCGCGTCACGCTGCGCGGCAATCTGGCGAGCGACGCGGTCATCTTCGACAACCAAGAGGTTGTCGCCGGCACCAGGCACGCCGTTGAGACCCTGCACCTGGACCGGGCGGGACGGGCCGGCCTCTTCAACGTCGTTGCCAAACTCATCGAGCATACGACGTACACGTCCATGCGCATCGCCAACCACGATGGAATCACCAATGCGCAGCGTACCGCGCTGAATGATGACGGTAGCCACCGGACCGCGGCCACGGTCGAGGTGAGCCTCGATGGCAGAACCCTGCGCATCCATATCCGGGTTAGCGGTGAGCTCGAGTGCAGCGTCCGCCGTCAGGATGACAGCCTCCAGCAACTCGTCGATGTTGATGTTGTTCTTCGCGGAGATGTCCACGAACATCGTGTCGCCGCCGTATTCCTCCGGCACCAGACCGTACTCAGTGAGCTGACCACGGATCTTATCCGGGGAAGCTTCCGGCTTATCAATCTTGTTGACCGCGACAACGACTGGGATGTCCGCTGCCTTCGCGTGGTTAATCGCCTCAATCGTCTGCGGCATCACGCCGTCATCAGCGGCGACCACCAGGATGGCCAAGTCGGTGGACTTAGCACCACGGGCACGCATGGCGGTAAACGCCTCGTGGCCCGGTGTATCCAGGAAGGTGATGGTACGCGGGCCATCCTCGAGATTCACCGTGGTCTGGTAGGCACCGATGCCCTGGGTAATGCCACCGGCCTCACCCGCACCTTCGTTGGTCTTACGAATGGTGTCCAGAAGGCGGGTCTTACCGTGGTCAACGTGACCCATCACGGTAACGACTGGCGGGCGCTTCTCAAGGGCTTCTTCGCCGCCCTCGTCCTCACCGAACTGCAGGTCGAAGGACTCGAGCAGCTCGCGGTCCTCGTCCTCCGGCGAGACAACCTGGACCTCGTAGTTAATCTCCGAGCCCAAAAGCTGCAGGGTGTCCTCGGATACGGAGGCCGTAGCCGTCACCATCTCGCCGAGATTGAACAGTGCCTGAACCAATGCTGCGGGATCCGCACCGATCTTCTCGGCAAAGTCAGCCAGGGAAGCACCGCGGCGCAGGCGAACTACCTTGCCGCCGCCGTCAGGCAGGCGTACGCCGCCTACCTCATGCTTCTGCTGCTCTTCAAACTCGTGGCGCTTCTGACGCTTCGACTTCTTACCGCGACGCGGTGCACCACCGGGACGGCCGAATGCACCAGCGGTACCACCGCGGCGACCGCCGCGTCCGCCACGGAAACCACCGTGGCCTGGGCCACCCTGGCCCGGTCCGCCGCCACGACCACCTCGGCCGCGACCGCCACCGCCGCTGCCTGCGGCCTTCGACGGCATGCTGGCCGGGTTCGGATGCGAAGGCATCATGGCCGGCGATGGGCGGCGTCCGCCGCTGCGATTGCCATCACCCTGCGGGCGTGCTCCGCCCTTGCCACCGCGGTTATCACCAGGCTTGCCGGCGGAGCGCTGCCCCTTGCTGCCGCCCGGACGTGGTCCGGGGCTGGGGCGATCGCTCGATCCGCCCGTGGAGAACGGGTTATTGGCGACGCGACGGGTACCACCAGGCTTCGGCATGGAGCGCGGTGTAACTGCGCGCTCGCCAGGCTTGTCCGCATTCTTGCGCTGTGCACCCGGCTTCGGGGCACCGCCCGGCTTAGGCGCAGTTCCCGGCTTCGGGGCGCCGCCCGGCTTGGGAGCGGCACCCGGCTTCGGCGCTGCCCCCGGCTTCGGACCAGGCTTAGCGGCGGTAGCCGGCTGCTTCTCTGCTGGTTTCTTCTCTGCCGCCTTTTTGGCAGCAGAAGCCGGGGAGGCTGCCGGCGCGGTTTTCTCCGCCGGCTTGTCGTTGCCACCCTTAGCTTCATAATGTGCGCGCATCTTCTTGACCACCGGCGGTTCGATGGTCGAGGATGCGGTCTTGACGAACTCGCCTTGTTCCTTCAGCGTGGCGAGTAGTTCCTTGCTGGTTACGCCGAGCTGCTTTGCCAACTCGTGTACACGTAGCTTTCCGGGCACTTGTCTCCTCTTTAATCTTTCTAGGAGCCAAGGCCGCGGAATACGGCTTGACCCCTAGTTAATGGCTATGGACTTTCATCGCTGATGCTGCTTCATGGTTGTGCGCTCATCAGTGTTCGGTCTTCCTTTTTAACTCTGGGTCGCACGGGCTGTTGCCCGCCGACTGCACCTGCTGCCGAGCAGCGAGGTACTCACGTACGTGACCTGTGTCCACGTCTGTGGACAATCGGAGCGCGCGCCTGAAGGCACGGGTTCGCTCCGCCAGCTCTACTGCCTCCAGATCTGGCCTAATCCACGCTCCCCTGCCGGGGAGGCGGCGGCGCGGATCCGGAACAACACGGCTTCCTGTGGGATCGTCCCTATCGGCGACAACCCTGAGCAATTCCGTGTCGGGATGCTTTTGACGCGTGGCGATACAGGTGCGGAGTCGCTGTCCCTGAGACATCCCACTCCTTACGTCGAATCACCACTACTACTACGCCACAGCATTCCTGCATGTGGGCCGTTGTCTAGTCTACGCGAAAATAGGCCAAACCTTTAATCCCACCGCAGGCAGGTTGGAAAGCTAGTCACGAGCGGCATCGGAGTGAATATCAATCTTCCATCCGGTCAGGCGAGCTGCGAGGCGAGCGTTCTGCCCTTCCTTGCCGATAGCGAGCGAGAGCTGGTAATCCGGCACGGTTACCTTGGCTACCTGTGCTTCCTCGTCGAGGATTTCTACGCGCACGACCTTCGACGGTGCGAGAGCATTACCCACGTAGACGGCTGGGTCTTCGTTGTAATCGATGATGTCAATCTTTTCACCGCCGAGCTCACGCATCACGTTGCTGACGCGGGAACCCTTCGGGCCGATGCATGCACCCTTGGCGTTGAGGCCCTTGGCGTGGCCGCGAACGGAGATCTTGGAGCGGTGCCCTGCCTCACGGGCAATGGCGATGATCTCTACTGCGCCGTCGGCCACCTCTGGGACCTCCAGCTCGAACAGGCCGCGAACCAGCTCTGGGTGGGTACGCGACAGCGTGATCTGCACCTTGGCCCCGTTGCGGCTTACACCCACGACATAAGCCTTAACGCGGTCGCCGTGCTCAAGCTTCTCTCCCGGCAGCTGCTCGGCCGGCAACAGGAAAGCATCCTGCGAATCGTGCTCGGTACCCAGCTGCACCACGACGACGCCGCGCTTGTTCGCGTGGATATCGCGCTGGACGACGCCCGACACAACCGTTCCGGTCAGTTCAGAATAGGAATCATAGGTCCGCTCCGCTTCGTTCTCGCGCAGCTTGCGCAAGATGGCATCACGGACAGCCTGGGCGCCGACGCGCCCAAAGTTATCCGGGGTGTCGTCGTACTCGCTGACGACCTCTCCGGTCTCCGGATCGCTTTCCGTCACGATGACGGCAACGGCGCCGGTATCGGCGTCGATATCCACGCGGGACTTTGTCCCCTCTGCCTTCGTCTCAGCGGACTCGGCACGGTGATCCAGATAAGAATACAAAAGGGCACCCGCGATTGCCTCGAGCAGGTCCTTCACCGGGACGCCTCGCTCGCGCTGAATCGTGCGGAGTGCCTCTAGATCAATATTCACTTGTTAGTCCTCTCGGGTTGCCGAGTTCTGCTCGGCGAAGTCGAACGTCTGCATTGCCGCCTCCAGCTCCTGTGCTGAAGGTTGAGCAAATTCAATTTCTACCACTGCACGGCTCACGTTTTCCAATCGCTCGACCTGATAGCGCACCTCCTTTCTCACGGTCGTGATGAGCGCCACTGATTCTTGGTCCGCGGAGAGAGCACCGATTCTGGCGACACGGGTGGTGCCGGGCTCGTCGCTCAGCGCATAGCCGACAAGCCTTCCTTGGTTGCGGCGCCAATGGCGTGGGGCGCTGAGCGGAAAACCCACGCCGGGGGTCGACACCTCCAGGGTGTAGCCCGCGCCGAAGTTGAGGGCGCCCGCTTCCTCCTGGGCATCAAAAAACTCGGAAATCTCCTGCGAGAGCTCCTCGATGAGATCGGAGCTCGGACGCTCATCACCATCGATACGGATGATGACCTGGGATTTTTTACCAGCTCGTGTGGTCTTGACGTCTTCGATGTCGAGGTCGCGTGCGGCGGCAATAGGCTGCAGGATTTCGGTCAGTTGCGCGGGTGTTGGGAATGCCATGCGCTCTAGACTAGGTCACACGGGTAGGGTCTATCGCGTGAACCGCCGAGTAGTTGTGCCCGCCCTCCTTGTCTGCGCCGCCCCCTGGTTGGGCGGCTGCCAAGCCACCGACGCGATCGTGGACTATTTTGGCCCCCACGCGGATCCCTCCCTCGCGTCGCTTGCTCAAGCCGCCAGCGCGGATGCTCTCACATTGGAAGAGCTTGATGCGTATGCCGCGGCCCTGCGCGCGGAACAGGCTGAGCAGCTTTATGACGAAATCGACCGCCTGTGCGGCCGCGATGAGGAAGGAAATGCTCCTCGCTCTTGCGCAGTCGACCGTGAGGTTGTCCCACGCGATTCCGCTGACGTGGCCGCCGTGCTTCACGACGCCTCCTCTTCCTCAGAAGAGAACATCAGCAGCGTTCCTGAGGAATCCCGCGCTCTTGTAGTAGCACAAGCTATTGCGCTCGCAGCGTGGAACGATGATGAGCTTGCTGAAGTCCCCGAACTCACCGAGCAGGAACGCGATGCCGCAACTACTCTCTTGGAATGGGAGTACCAGCAGGTCTATTCCCTCGATTTCGCGCGCTCCTATGTGTCCCCCGACCAGGAGGCGCACGTTGATGAGCTTTTGCACGCTCATGAGGACAGAATCCTGCGACTTCAAGGGCAATTAGAAAAGCTCGGCGCTGTGCCGCAGGCCGCGCCGGCCTATGATTCACCGGCAGGAAACCTACCGACGGACGCCGACTCAGCGCGCGCATTCATCGACGAGGCCGCACGCAACGACACGCTGAAGTGGACCGATGCAGCCAACTCAGCTGAACCGTCAACCCCGTGGCAGCGCTGGCTCATCGCGGTCGCGGCGCAGTCACACCGCTTCCACGCCGCCTAGCTTCTGCTAGCTGCTAACCGCGGATGAGCTCGGTGAGCGTCTCCACGATCTGGTCGGCGGGGACCTCACGGGTCTCGCCGCCGCGGATGCGCAGCTCAATGATGCCGTCAGCAAAGGCGCGGCCCAAGATGGCAATGAACGGCATACCCAAAAGCTCGGCATCCTTGAACTTCACGCCCGGGGAAACCTTCGGGCGGTCGTCGAAAAGCACCTCCACGCCCGCACGGTCCAGATCCTCCACCAGCTTCTGGCCTGCCTCGAGGGCAGCGGCATCCTTGTTCGCTACGGCCACGTGCACCTGGTACGGGGCCACAGCCACCGGCCAGTTGAGGCCCTTCTCATCGTGGCGCTGCTCCGCCAGCACCGCGAGCATGCGCGTAACACCAATGCCATAGGAACCCATGGTCGGCACGGCGCGCTTGCCGTTCTCATCCAGAATCTGGACGTCGAAAGCCTCGGTGTACTTGCGGCCCAACTGGAAGATGTGCCCTAACTCGATACCGCGCTCCAGCGTCAGAGTGCCCTGGCCGTTCGGTGCCGGGTCCCCTTCCTTGACCTCGGCGGCCTCGATAAACTCATCCACGGTGAAGTCACGGCCAGCCACCAAACCGACGACGTGACGCTGCGGGGCATCGGCACCGGTAATCCAGGAGGTGCCGGAAACCACGCGCGGGTCGGCATAAACCTTCACGTCGTGAGCGTTGAGGGCACGCGGGCCAACGTAGCCCTTGACCAGGAAGTCGCTCTTCTTGAAATCCTCATCGCTGGCGAGCTCGAACTCGGCCGGTTCAAGCGAAGCCTCCAGGCGCTTTTCATCCAACGCGCGGTCGCCCGGAATAAGAACAGCCGCGAGTTCCCATTCCTTCTCTTCCTCCGTAGCTGCAGGGGCGGCTACCTTGATCATCATACACTTGAGGGTGTCCGCTGCGGTGACCTCGCGGTCGGCGACAGTAATGCCGGCGCTCTTAGCCCACTCCACCAGCGTTTCGATGGTCTCGGATTTCGGAGTCTCATGCTCCTGTGCCTCCGGCAGGCCGTCGAAGGGGATTTCCTCTGGAGCCTGAGTGACCACGGCCTCCACGTTGGCGGCGTAATCGCCCTCGGTGGCCCGCACGAAGGTATCTTCGCCTACCTCAGACACGGCGAGGAACTCCTCGGAGGCCGAGCCTCCCATCGCACCAGAGGTGGCCTTACAAATCGCGTAATCAATCTCCAGGCGATTGAAGATGTTCTGGTAAGCCTTGCGGTGGCGGGCATAGGACTCATCGAGCCCCTCATCCGTCATGTCGAAGGAATAGGAGTCCTTCATGGTGAACTCGCGGCCGCGCAGCACGCCCGCGCGCGGACGTTCCTCATCGCGGTACTTCGTCTGGATCTGATACAGCGTGACCGGGAAATCCTTGTACGAGGAGTACATATCCTTCACTGCGGTGGTGAACATCTCCTCATGGGTCGGGCCTAGGAGCATGTCAGCGCCCTTACGATCCTTGAGACGGAAGAGGTTATCGCCGTACTCCGTCCAGCGGTTCGACTGCTCGTAGGGTTCGCGCGGCAGCAACGCCGGGAACAGCATCTCTTGGCCGCCGATAGCGTTCATCTCCTGACGGATTACGTCTTCGATCTTGCGCATGGCGCGCAGCCCCAGTGGCAGCCAGGTGTATACACCCGGCGCGACGCGGCGCACATAACCTGCGCGGACGAGAAGCTTGTGGCTGGGGACTTCGGCATCAGCCGGATCCTCACGAAGAGTGCGGAGGAAAAGCTCAGAAAGACGTGTAATCATGGTTGCTCAGTTTACATCGCTAGCATGTAGCCATGCTGATCATCCTCCCTCCTTCTGAGACCAAAGCACACGGCGGCAACGGCGCGGCCCTGAATTGGGACGAGCTTTCTTTTCCCGCGTTGAATCCGATCCGCCAAGAAATCGCTGCAGAATTGTCCTCCCTCGACGTCGATGAAGCGCTGGAAGTGCTCAAACTCTCTGAGAAGCTGCGTGGGGAAGCCGAGTCTAACCGCGAGTTGGCATCCTCCCCGACCATGCCCGCGCTGGAGCGTTTCACCGGAGTGCTGTATGACGCCCTCGACGCCCCTACCCTTCCCCCGGAAGCGCGGCGCTACCTCGCCGTGGGCGATGCGTTATTTGGTCTAGTGCGCGCCGATGATCTCATCCCGCACTACCGACTCTCCGGTAGTACGAAACTGGGCGGGCGGACGCTGAAGTCGCGATGGGGTACGGCCATCACGGATGAGCTGCGCGCGCTTGTCGCCGCAGGCGAGTTCCTCATCGACATGCGCTCGGGCACCTACCAGCAACTGGGCAAGCTCAAGGACGCCGCCACCGTGCGCGTGGAGACGGTGCAAGAGGATGGCTCCCGCAAGGTGGTCTCTCACTTCAACAAGCACTACAAAGGGGAGCTCGCACGCGTGCTGGCCCTGAGTGGTGAGCGTGTCTCCTCCCTCAAGGATGCGGCCAGTATTGCGCAGGAGGCAGGCATGAGCACCGAATTGCGCGGCACCGAGCTCGTGCTCGTGGTCTGATTTATCTATCTATCAATTTATCAACGCTCGCCGATTTATCTATTTATCAATTTATCTGCCTCCGGAGAAGCGGGGCCATTCAAACCAATGGGTTATAGCGCAAGCTGTTGCGCTTGAGCTCGCACTCAGTGGCAATCGCGATACCGGAGGCAATCTTGCCGCGCTCGCGCAGGCGGAACATGGCATCCACGATGCGATCGCGCAATCCCCAGGGATCGATGGTGTTGATGTACACCTTCGTGCCGCCCTCAAAACCGGCCAGGGTCGATACCCTGAGCTTGATCATCACACGCCACGGCTGCGGCAGATCCACGCTGGGCGGGCGGTGGTGCCACTCTTCATTGCAGGCCACATCCGGACCCACAGCGGCATGCGCTGCGTGGATAAGGTCCGACATCCCGCGAACCTCACCGGGGGTCTGCTCCCAGGGCTCACAGCGCGGCGACTTGGAGAAGATCTCCAGTGTGGGATAGCGGTGGCCAAAGCCGGCGAAGAGAACCGCATAGTCGTTTTCGGCGATAACGAGGTTGCGCTTTGCCGCGTAGCCAACCGCCCAATCGTTGTACATATTCGGGTGCGCCCGCAGAATCGCGTTTTCTTGGTGGGCAGCCATACCTAAGGCGTCAATAGCGACGAGCTGCTTGTGCAGGTGATCGAAGGACGCGCCCGCCGGTGCTAGCCAGTTCTGGAACACGGCGACATAAGAGGCATAGCGGTTGCGCTGGTAGAGCTCGCGCGTCGATTCCGCAGTGAATGTTGTCAGCAGGAAGTGCTCATCGGGGCTCAGCGTGCCGGAGGACGCGAGCTGACTATCATCGACCGCACCCTCCACAAAGTGGCGCGAAGAAATGATGACGTCGTGGCCACCTCCGAAGAAGCCATCGGCGAGGGCGAGCAGGGATTCGTCGTCCAGCGCGGCATCCTTCCCCGCCGCCTTGAGCTTGGTGCGCACCACATTGAGCACATGCAGGCGCCCAGCTTCGTCGGACTCGTAGCGCTCCTTGTGGCGGGCCACGTCGGGGTCCATGGTGAAGCCATAGTTCTCGTGCCAATAGTCATAGGACACGATCTCAAAAAGGTTGGGCACGCGGCGAAAGGCTGGTACGGACTCATCCAGCTCGTGAGGAAGGAGGCCGCGCTGAATCTCCCCCGAAGCCAGAATACGGGACTTTTCCGGTGGGGTATCCAGCATGCGGCCTGAGCAAAAGGCGCAGGTGTGCGTGAAAGCATCGGCCGCCAGCGGTTGTGGGTCCTGTGCTGGATGCGCGAGCGGGCGGTTGCCGCGGCCAGGCACCGTCCACACCTCCGTTCCGGAGAAGGGGTTGACCTGCTTGACGGTCCCATCAGCCATGGTTTGGATGGGCTCGACGCGGCTAAAGAGTGCTTCGCTCATGCAGCCCAGCGTAGACCTCCGCACCCACCGGTGCGACTAGGCTTGGGGTCCATGCAGCACCGATTCTTTGAAGTAGATGTCTTCGCCACTGGTCCGTTCAGCGGAAATCCCCTCGCCGTGGTCGCGGATGCCGATGACTTGAGCACCGAAGAGATGCAGCGCATCGCGCACTGGACCAATTTCTCTGAGACGACGTTCCTGTGCTCGCCTACGGATCCACGCGCGGACTACCGGGTGAGGATCTTTACCCCCTACGAAGAGTTTCCTTTCGCCGGCCACCCCACGCTGGGCACCGCCCGGGTGGCAGCAGAGCTGCTTGAAAAAAGCGGCACCTTAATTCAGGAATGCGGTGTAGGCCTGGTCACCGTGCGCCAGGAGGACGGACGCTTCGCCTTCGCTACCCCACCCTTGGTGCGCGAGGGGGCTCTCAGCGATGCCGAACGAGCCGATGCAGCTGCAGTTCTCGGAGTTGACGTCGACCGCATCGTTGACTCCGGCTGGGTAGACAACGGCCCCGGATGGCGCCTCATCCAGCTGGATTCCGCCGAGGCAGTACGCGAACTCAACCCCACGCCCATGCCTGGCGTGAAGGTCGGTGTGGTCGGCCTCACCGGTGGCGATGCCCCCGCGTATGAAGTACGAGCCATTACCGGGCACTTCGAGGATCCCGTCACCGGGTCCTTCAACGGCGGGGCTGCCCAATTCCTCCGCGCCAAGAATGCAGTTCCTGCTCGCTACACCGCGGCCCAAGGTGGCCAGGTAGGACGCGCTGGTCGAGTCTTCATCGATGACGACGGCGAGAACATCTGGGTGGGCGGCAACGTCCGCGTGCGCGTTCGCGGCGCTCTGGAGTCCCGCGATGCCTAAGCCTTCCTTTCCTGTCGAGCTGCACACTGAGTTCGCCCGCCGCCTACCCCACCTCGTCGCAGAGGCCCGAGGGGAGGAACAGCCCGCGGCGCGGATCGTGGTGCTCAATGAACAGCTGGCTTCTGCGCTCGGGCTCGACCCAGACTGGCTGCGCAGCGATGAAGGCGTGGAGTTTCTCCTAGGCCGCGGCCCCATCGCTCCCCACGCCATGGCCTACGCCGGCTTTCAGTTCGGGCAGTACAACCCATCCATGGGTGATGGCCGCGCTCTCCTACTGGGAGAGGTCACCGGCCCCACCGCTCCCCATAACCCGGCAGGTCTGTGGGATCTGCACGCCAAGGGGACGGGACCCACACCGTACTCGCGCTTCGGCTCTGATGGTCGTGGCACACTGCGCTCGATGCTGCGCGAATATCTCTTCTCCGAGTCGATGCATGCCCTGGGGGTACCCACTACTCGGCCCCTCGCAGTCCTTGCCACCGGCCGCCCCATTCAACGCCACGTGGTGGAGGAGGCGGGCGTGCTGGTGCGCGTAGCCGCAAGCCACATTCGCGTCGGCTCCTTTCACTTCGCCGCGCAGTCCCAGCGGCCCGGAATGCTCGAACAGCTCGCTGACTACACCATTGAACGCCACTACCCCGGTGCCGACTATCAGGAGTTGTTCACCCGTGCCATGGATGCGCAAGCCGCTACGGTCGCCGGATGGATGCAGCTGGGCTTTATCCACGGCGTGATGAATACGGATAACACCACGCTATCGGGCGAGACCATCGACTACGGCCCCTGCGCATTCCTGGAAAACTATGATCCCGATACCTGGTTTAGTTCCATCGATACGCAGGGCCGCTACCGCTTTGGCCGCCAGCCCGACATGGTGGGATGGAACCTCGCGCGGCTCGCTGAATCCCTGCTGCCGCTTCTCGACGACTCCCCTGACTCCGCCCTCGCTTGGGCCCAGGAAGCCATCAATTCCTTTGCGGAACGCTTCGAGAAAGCACGTCGAGTCGAAGCCCTGCAGCGCTTGCAGATGCCTGAAGAGCTTTTTCGGAGCTACAGCACCGCACTCACTGAGGCGAGCCCTGACCTCACTCAGGCCCACCGAGCTCTCGTCAGCGCCGCGGCAGGTACACCGGCAGCCGCTTATGAGGCGTTCGCGGGCACGCAGTTCGTTGACGCCTACTGCGCGAGTGGCCCCGACGTTGCGCGACTCGAGCGAACCGTGCCGCGCGTGATTCCCCGTCCGCGTCTGGTCGAAGCCGCGCTGGGCGATCTGGATGAGTTCTCCCGCCTTCTCCAAGCTACGACCCACCCCTTCGATCCCGCACCGGACTATGAACAGCCCGGTGGCACGGAGGGCTATCTCACCTACTGCGGCACCTAAGAGCGCAAAATAGAAGGACACACACCACCGCCCCGAGTTCTCCGTAGGAAAGGAAACGGAGTCTCGGGGCGGTGGTGTGTCTCTATCTTTCACTGCCGCGCTCCCGGTCGGTTTCTCAGGCCGACCGCCCCGCGCGGCTGGGGTTCTCTCTATCTCTCGCATGCGCTCTCTCAAACGCACAACATAAGTATGGAGCATCCTCCTTGGCGAAGCGTTCCGATGCACTGGACGCTTCCTGCCAGTTACTGAGAGTTACCTGCGAAGCGAAAAGCGGGACTACTTGGACTCAAGCTGCAGGGTCTTCTGCGTGTACTCCCACATCTCCTCGTAGAGCTTCTTGTCCTTGGAGAGCTTGGTGCCGTAGGACGGAATCATTTCTTGGATCTTATCGCCCCACTGAATCATGTGCTCGCCGAAGCAGCGCTCCAGCAGCTCAATCATGATTGCCGGGGTGATGGAGGCACCCGGGGAAGCGCCGAGCAGGCCGGCGATATTGCCCTCGGGGTTGTTGATGAGGGTGGTACCGAACTCCAAGGAGCCGAATTGCGGTGCACCCGCCGGCTTAATGACCTGGACGCGCTGGCCAGCGATGACGGTCTCCCAATCGGCCGGATCGGCGCTCGGGACGTATTCCTTGAGGGTTTCGACGCGCTTGTCGAAGTCCTTGAGGACCTCGGTCACCAGGTACTTGGTCAGACCAAACTCCTGTGCTGCCACGCCCAGGTAAGAGGTGATGTTGTCGGGACGGATGGACTTGAACAGGTCCAGGTAGGAGCCCTTCTTCAGGAACTTCGGGGACCAGCCACCGTAGGGGCCAAACAGCAGGCCTTCTTCACCGTCGATGACACGGGTGTCCAGGTGCGGCACGGACATCGGCGGAGCACCGACGGCAGCCTTGCCATAGACCTTGGCGTGGTGCTGCTTGACCAGCTCCGGGTTCTTGGAGCGCAGCCACAGGCCAGAGACCGGGAAGCCCGCGAAACCAGAGACCTCACGGACACCTGCCTTGCGCAGCAGATCGAGCGCGTAACCGCCGGCGCCGACGAAGACAAACTTGGCGTGGACAGCTTCGTAATCACCGGTGTGCAGGTTCTTTGCTACCACACGCCACTTGGAACCGTCACGCTTAATATCGACGACCTCGTGGCCGTAGCGGATCTCGGTGCCTGCAGCCTTAGCTGCGGTGAAGAACTGCTTAGCCAGGGCGCCAAAGTTAACGTCAGTACCGGCATCGGTCCACGAGATGGCCACCTTCTGGGAGCCGAAATCGCGGCCCTCAGACATCAGGGGCAGCTTCTCCTGGAAGGTGGCGTCATCATCACTGAACTGCATGTTCGGGAACATGTGATTGTCCTTCAGCGCGTCGAAACGGCGCTTCAGGTAATCCACCTGAATGGAACCCTGCGCGAAGGACACGTGTGGAACCGGGTTAATGAAGGCCTTCGGGTCAGTGAGGATGCCGTTATTGAGCTGGTGGGACCAGAACTGGCGAGAAACCTGGAACTTCTCGTTGATGTTCAGGGCCTTGGAAACGTCAATGCGGCCGTTCTTCTCCGGGGTGTAGTTCAACTCGCACAGTGCAGAGTGGCCCGTACCGGCGTTATTCCACGGGGAGGAGGACTCAAGAGCAGGACCGTCCAAGCGCTCGAACACCATCTGAGTCCAGCTGGGCTCGAGTTCACGCAGCATGGCGCCGAGGGTGGCGCTCATGATACCTGCACCAATGAGTGCGACCTCAACCTCGTCTACTACTTGTGCTGTCTTCTTATCGGAGGACACTGTACTTATTACCTCTTAGAGTCGATGTATTCGATGTGGTCAAATGCCCTGCGCATGTGGGTGCGCAGGGCGCGGTGAGAAAGCGCTCGACGATGCTAAGGCCAAGCCGGCATACAGACCTCCACTCAGGAAGATCCGTCAAGCATTAATTCCACCTTACGCCCCTTCCTGCGAAATAGGCATTCCTCGAAACATAAATGCCCGAATCCCAAACCACCACCCCTTTTGAGGTGCAGGGCATATCAGCTCAGCTCCCCGCCCATCCGGACGGATCTGACCGCACGACCTATCATGAGCTCCATGACATTTGACAAACTCGAATGGTCAGAAGATCTTCTCGGCCCAGACTTTCAGGCTGCCACGCTCGAACTCGGCACCGATCCCGATGGTGAAGGCGATGTCTGCGCGACTCTCGTGCGCTACTGCCCCGCCGCCAACGCCCACGACGATCGCCCCGCCCTAGTGTGGGTCCACGGCATGACAGACTACTTCTTCCACGAGCACGTGGCCCGCTACTTCTATGAGCTTGGCTACGCCTTCTATGCAGTCGATTTGCGCAAATGTGGTCGCTCCCGCCGGGAGGGGCAAACCTGGCACTACATCAGTGATGTGCAGTATTACGATGCCGACCTCAACGCGGCCCTCGACGCCCTCCCCAACCCACGTGTCGTCATCATGGGACACTCCACAGCCGGCACCATCATCGCTCTGTGGCTCGATCGTCTTCGCCGCCACGACCCCGCGCGTTTCAGCCGTATCGCCGGTGTCGTTTTCAACAGCCCGTGGCTGGCCATGATGGGAATGTCGGAGGGCGCTTATGAGGTGGTCAAGCGCATAGTTTATGCCGGCGCTGCTATCGCTCCACGCGTCGAGCTACCCGCCGGGGATCTCACCACCTACGGGGAATCCATCCATTCCCACGAACAGGGCGAGTGGGATTTTGATCGCCGCTTGAAACCGCTGGGCGGGCACGCGAAATACTTGGGCTGGGTCGCTGCTGTTTTCCACGGCTTCGACGCCATCCATTCCGGGCGTATCACCATTGGAGTTCCACTGCTGACGATGACCTCGGCGCGCTCACAACTTGATCAGCCCTATAGCGAGTCCTCCAACACGGCCGATGTCGTCGTCGATGTCCGGCAAAGTCAGCGCTGGGCTAAGGAGCTGAGCTCGCGCTACACCCTCCACGTCGTCCAAGATGGCCGCCACGACCTTTTCCTCTCTCGGCCCGAACCGTTGGAGGACGCGCTGAATGCCGCGGCCGAGTGGCTTCGCGTCGTTGCGCCGATAAACGCAGAACAGCGTGCTCAGTAAGTGTGCGCGCTGCGCGCTCTTCGACCTCCAGAAGCCGCGGCTGTAGAACCTTTAGAATGGTCGCCATGACTTCTGCACAGCACTTTGATCTCGTCATCATTGGCACCGGGTCGGGAAACTCCATCCCCTCCCCCGAGTTTGACGATAAATCTATCGCCATCATTGAAAAGGGAACCTTCGGAGGTACCTGCCTCAACGTGGGCTGCATCCCTACAAAAATGTACGTCTATGCGGCCGACGTTGCGCTTGCTGCGCGTGAAGCCACGCGCCTTGGCGTCAGCGCCCACGTGGACGCTGTGGACTGGGAGGGCATTGTCAAGCGCGTTTTCGACAACCGCATTGATCTGATCGCCCAAGGCGGCGAAGAGTACCGCCGCGGGGAGGAGACCCCAAATATTACGGTCTTTGACCAACACGCGCGGTTCATCGGGCCAAAGACCCTGCAGGTGGGCGAGGACATTATTACTGGTGGCAACATCGTCATCGCTACCGGTTCGCGCCCGGTACTACCTGAGCCCTACGCCAGCGCAACTGCCCCGATCCATACCAACGAAGACATCATGCGCCTGGATAAACAGCCCCGCAGCCTCATCGTTGTCGGCGGCGGCTACATCGCTATGGAGTTCGCCCATGTCTTTGACGGCCTGGGCACCAAGGTGACCGTGGTCAACCGCTCGGAGACATTCCTCCGCTTCCTCGATGAAGACCTACGCTCACGCTTCAACGTCATCCTGCGAGAGCGTTTCGATGTCCGCATCGGTAGCGCCACGGCGGTGGAAGAAACCGCAGACGGTGTGCGCCTCACCTTGGATAACGGTGACGTCCTGGAAGCAGAGGCAATCCTTGTCGCCACCGGCCGCCAGCCTAACGGCGACCTGATGGATCTCTCCGCCAGTGGGATCGAGATGCACGAGGACGGACGCATCAAGGTCGACGAGTACGGCCGCACCACTTGTGAGGGCGTGTGGGCGCTGGGCGACGTCTCCTCGCCCTACATGCTCAAGCACGTCGCCAACGCGGAGCAGCGAGCAGTGCAGCACAATCTGTTGCACCCAGAGGATCTTCAGCCCATGCCCCACGAGCACGTTCCCGCCGCCGTCTTCACCCACCCGCAGATTGCGACCGTGGGCCTCACCGAAGCCCAGGCCCGCGAGCAGGGCTACGACGTCACAGTGAAGGTACAGAACTTCGGCGATGTCGCCTATGGCTGGGCCATGGAGGATTCAACGGGCGTCTGCAAGCTCATCGCCGACCGCTCGACCGGTCAGCTCCTCGGCGCTCACCTCATGGGCCCGCAAGCCTCCACTCTCATACAACAGTTAATCACCGCAATGAGCTGCGGCCTCGACATGCGCACGTTCGCCCGTTCACAGTATTGGATCCACCCGGCGTTGCCGGAGGTCGTCGAAAATGCCGTTTTGGGACTAGAGTGGCTAGAGTGATCGTTACAGATCGTTCAGTGATTTATTTCACACTACCCTTGAACTAATTTCCCCTTATTTATCTATTGGCATTACAAGGCCACCTTAACGCCCGCAACATCACTCAGCCAGCTTTCAGGGTTTAACCCAATTTGGGGGTACCCCTGCCGCTTGCGTAAAAGAACGCTCCAACTAGCGTGCATTTTGGCTGACCGTTGGATAGGTTTTATACAGACACCGGAACGAGTCGATGGTCTCTGTCGGCTCAGTGTGTTTTGGGGATACCAAACTCATCCCTATCCCTGTGAATCGAGGCTCCTCCGCCAGGAGGCCTTGCACGTACGACATTAAGGAATTTTGATATGCGTATCCGCAATGCAGCCCTCGCCGGCGCTACCGCTCTCGCAGTTGCCTTCGGCGGCTCCACCGTTGCCACCGCAGCCACCTTCGACGGCTCCAACACCACCGAAGCTGTCGAAGACGCAAAGGGCGGTCAGCCTTACGACAAGCCTGAGGGCTCCCTGTCCTCCAAGGTTGGCGGCTGGTTCAACGTCGACGAGGACGACAACATCGGCACCGAGGCTGACGGCCGTGCCATCTTTGGTTCCTCCAAGTCTGAGCACTGCGATGAGGGCGAAGCTGGCGAGTGCACCACCATCGGCGACCAGCCGACCTGGGCCAAGACCTTCTACGGCGTAGGCGTTGCTAGCGCCGTCGCTTCCATCGCCGGCCTCATCGGCGTGGTCTACAACTTCTTCGTCCACGGCCCGTCCTTCTAAGACGCCCCACACACTTTCCGAAAGGCTTAAACTTCATGCGTAACTTCCGCACCGCCGCTGTTGCTGCTGCAACCGCCGCCTCCGTTGCTTTCGCTGGCACCTCCGTTGCTTTCGCTGCTGAGAACACCGAGGAAACCTCCCTCTCCTCCGAGCTGTCCTCCGCAAACGAGAAGGTCAAGGAGGACGACAGCGACGCTACCCTGTCCTCCAAGTGGGGCGACGCTACCGAGGGTGACAAGAAGGTCACCGGCGCTGACCTCTTCGGCGAGAACACCGCTGATGACACCACCAACCCGACCTGGGCTAAGGCTTGGCGTGAGGGCACCTACGCTGCTATCGGCTCCGCCATCGCAGGTGCCCTGTTCGCTGCGTACAACTTCGCTGTGTACAACCACATTATCCCGGCACACGTGCTGGACCCGATCTTCCGCCGCTAATTAGTACGCGGACTCGCTGATTAGCTCAGCGCCTTAGAAAGCGCCCATCTCCTTTTACGGAGGTGGGCGCTTTGTCTATCTCCGACCTCTGGCGCAACGGGCGCACGCACCCCCTCCAAACTGACGAAAGTGCTCCGGATCCTTTGAAGGATCCGGAGCACTTTCGTCAACAAGGGCAGCTCTGTGCGTCTTAAGAGGTACTGTCTTAAGACCGAGCCTTACCGCCTCTTAGCTAGTCGAGTTCACCAGGCAGGGTAAGGATCTCGTTGCCGTCATCGGTGATAACGATGGTGTGCTCGAACTGGGCGGTGAACTTGCCATCGGTGTTCTGGACGGTCCAGCCGTTGTCCCAAATCTCATAGTCCAGCGAGCCCAGGTTGATCATCGGCTCGATGGTCAGCGTCATTCCTGGCTCAAGGATGTCGCGGTAGGTCATAGAGTCGTAGTGCAGCACGACGAGGCCGTTGTGGAAGGTGGGGCCTACACCGTGGCCAGTGAAATCGGTAACCACGTTGTAGCCGAAACGATTGGCATAAGACTCAATAACGCGACCAATAACGTTAATCTCACGGCCGGGCTTCGCCGCCTTGATGCCGCGCATCATCGCTTCCTTCGTGCGCTCCACCAACAGCTTGTGCTCCTCCGAGACATTGCCGGCGAGGAAGGTGGCGTTGGTATCGCCGTGCACACCATTCTTGAAGGCAGTGACGTCGATATTGACGATGTCGCCATCCTCAATCACCGTGGTATCCGGGATGCCGTGGCAGACAATCTCATTGAGGGACACGCAGCAGGATTTCGGAAAGCCCAAGTACCCCAGCGTCGACGGGTAGGCACCGTGATCGCACATATACTCGTGCGCAACGCGGTCAATCTCATCCGTGGTCACACCGGGAGCCACAGCCTTTCCGGCTTCCTGCAGAGCGTTGGCCGCTATGCGTGAGGCCTCACGCATGGCCTCAATGACCTCCGGGGTCTGCACAAATGGCTCGCCCTGCGCTTCCTGGACCGTATCTTTCCACACGTACTCTGGGCGTTCGATATCCTTCGGTACCGTGCGGATTGGAGTATCTTTTTCTTGTTTCAGCATCGCGCGCTTAGTCATAACTACTCATGGTAGCCCTCTTCCCCAGCACCCGACAAAGAGCACCATTGGCACACTCATGAGCGCGCGCTACTGCTCTTGTGCGGGAGCAACCTCGCCGTGGCCTTCCGCGCGGAGGGCATCCAAACGCTGTAGGAAGTTATCAGTGATGTTGACGGAAATCGTCGAGCCACCACCCAACACCACGAGAGTGGCGAAAGCAATGTCATCATCGCGGAAACCGGTAAACCACGCGTGCGAGCCGTCGTTGATTTCTGCCTCACCGGTCTTTCCATAAATGGTTCCCTGTGCTTGCATACCCGCCGCAGTACCGCTCGCCACCACCTGACGCATCATGTCCCGTACCTGATTCAGCGTCTCCTCACTCGGCGCGGGGACCTCCTCGGAAACCTTGGTCTCCCGTGTCTCGATGAGAGTCGGCGTCGGGGTCCTGCCAGCCGCTACTGTCGAAGAAACAAGCGCCATGCCAAAGGGAGAGACAAGGTCAAGGCCCTGGCCATAGCCGGCTTCCGTGCGTTCAAGCGGGGTTTCTCCCTCTGGGATCGAACCGGTAATCGTCGAGAGCCCCGGCACCTCATAGTCGATGCCCAGCCCGTATTGCTTGCCCACGTCGCGAAGCTCACCCTTGGGGAGGTCGGTCGAGATCTGCGCGAACGTGGTGTTGCAGGATTGTGCAAAGGCTTGGCGCAGCGGTACCGAACCGAGCGAGAACCCGTTGTAGTTGGTCACGGTGCGCCCGTACAGATCCATGGTGCCCGGGCAGGGCACGATGGAATCTGTGGACAGGCCTTGCTTGTCGACGCCCGCCGAGGCCGTAATAATCTTGAAGACCGATCCGGGAGGGAACTGGCCTTGGAGGGCGATGTCGCCCTTCTTATCTGCTTCCGGGGTTTGCGCCACGGCCAGAATTTCGCCCGTGGAGGGGCGCATGGCCACAATCATGGCCTCGTACCCGGGGTGCAGATTAATGGCTTCTTGCGCAGCACGCTGAACGTCATAATCCAGCGAAACCTTGATGGACGGAGCCGCTTCGGGCTCGTGATACTCGACGTCGGATAGCGCAGCCCCGTGTTCGTTCACGACAGAGACGGACCAACCATTCTTGCCATCGACTTCTTCAGAAACCATGGATCGCACACGGGAGAGGATGTCGGGTGCCAGGCCGGTATCGCGAGTGATGAGCGCCGGCTCCTCATTGAAGCGAATCCCCTTCTGGTTTTCCAGGACGGGACGCAGCCTCGCTGCCTGGGCCTCGTTGAGAATGGTGACCGAGTAGGAGCCATCGATTCCTTCGAGGTTTGTGGCAAGTTCGCCAGAATCAACCTCCGGAATGGAATCATCCTCCCGATGCGCTTGGCTCAAAGCGCCGGAAATCTTAGCTGCCAGCGGACGCGGGTCATCGACAGCGTCGGTATCGACAACAAGGCGGTATTGCAGCCCCGGTGACATCAGCTCGACGCCATCGGAGGAGACCACGCCTGCGCGCTTCGGCGCGACTGAGCGCAGCTCGAGGTGCTGGTGTGCGCCGAGATCGGGGTGAATGATGCTGGGCTGCCAGCGGACAGTCCAGTCCTTGTCCTTGCGAGTCAAGGCCATAGACGTGTCATAGCGGAGGGAACGATTACGCGGCAGCGTCCACGTCACTGAATAGTGCGCGGTGGCCTGAGCCTCTTCCTGATCTACCCCGGTCAGCTCGACGTCAAGGCCCTCTGCTTGGAGGCCGGCGAAGGTGGCGTCGAGGGTGTTCGTGGCGGTGGTTCCGTCATCGATCAGCTGTACCAGCTCTTCATTGTTGCGAGTTTCCATGCTCTCAAGAAACTCTTCTGCAATTGGGCGCGCGGACACCGGCTTGGGGGTACATCCCACCACAGACGACGCCGCGAAACCTACCGCACCCAGCAGCGCCACGAACCTCTTCATGCTTGGGCAGCGTAGCAGCCTGGGGCGGCGCGGCGGCCACCCCACACCGCAGGGCGTGCTACTTGGTAACGCGAACCTCAGCCTTGGCGCCTTCCACGGCCTCGAGGCCTTGCTCCTCCGCCAGGCGCATCGCTTCTTCGATCAGCGTTTCCACGATCTTGGATTCAGGAACGGTCTTGATGACCTCACCCTTGACGAAGATCTGGCCCTTGCCGTTACCGGAGGCCACACCGAGATCTGCATCGCGGGCCTCGCCCGGGCCGTTCACCACGCAACCCATGACGGCCACGCGCAGCGGGAATTCCATGCCGTCGAGGCCTTCGGTGACTTCGTTGGCCAGCTTGTACACGTCCACCTGCGCGCGACCACAGGACGGGCAGGAAACAATCTCCAGCTTGCGCGGGCGCAAGTTGAGGGACTGCAGGATCTGGTCGCCGACCTTGATTTCTTCCACCGGATCCGCCGAGAGGGACACGCGGATGGTGTCGCCGATGCCTTCGGCAAGCAGGGCGCCGAAAGCAACCGAAGACTTGATGGTGCCCTGGAATGCGGGGCCGGCCTCGGTGACGCCAAGGTGCAGCGGGTAGTCACACTGAGCGGCGAGCTGACGGTAGGCCTCCACCATGACGACTGGGTCGTTGTGCTTCACGGAAATAGCGATATCGCCATAACCGTGCTCCTCAAAGAGGCCAGCTTCCCACAGTGCGGACTCGACGAGGGCCTCCGGGGTTGCCTTGCCGTATTTCTCCATGATGCGCTTGTCCAAGGAACCTGCGTTGACGCCGATGCGAATCGGAATACCGGCATCGCCCGCCGCCTTGGCGACTTCCTTCACGCGACCATCAAATTCCTTGATGTTGCCCGGGTTGACGCGCACGGCAGCGCAGCCGGCGTCGATGGCGGCGAAGATGTACTTGGGTTGGAAGTGGATGTCGGCGATCACGGGGATCGGAGACTTCTTGGCAATCGCCGGCAAAGCCTCCGCGTCCACCGTCTTCGGGCAGGCAACGCGAACGATGTCGCAGCCCGATGCGGTCAGCTGGGCAATCTGCTGAAGGGTGGCGTTGACGTCGTGCGTCTTCGTCGTGGTCATCGACTGCACTGAAATGAGGTGATCAGAGCCCACACCAACCTGGCCAACCATGAGCTGGCGCGTCTTGCGGCGCGGCGCCAAGGTAGGGGGTGGGCCGTCGGGGATTCCAAGACCAATAGGGGTCGACATGTGCGCTCCTTGCTAATTGGGGTTTAACGCCCCCACTCTAGCACCGCACGGGGCAGCCGGATCACTAGCCAAATAGCCGGATCGGATTGACCACATCCGCAATCATGATGAGCGCGCCCACCGCCATGAGGAGGAAAGCCAGCACATAGGTAATAGGCATGAGCTTGGTATAGTCTGCCGGCCCCTTCGGCTCCTTGCCCATGAGGCGGCGCAGAGCATCGCGGATCTTCTCATAGATGATGACGGCGATGTGACCACCATCAAAAGGCGGCAACGGGATGAGGTTAAACAGCGCGAGGAAGAAATTGAGAGTGGCCAACATCATAAAGAAGGAGGACCACAGGCTGCGCTCCACTAGTTCGCCGCCCACACGGGAGGCCCCCACCACGGACATGGGGCCGTTGACATCGCGCTCCTGCCCAAAGATGGAAGCCACCACACCCGGAATCTTTGCGGGGAACTGGGCGATTCCTTGGACCGTGGCGTTGAGTGCATAGCCCGAGTAGCGGGCGGTCGCCGGGATAGCGTCGACAAAGGAGTAGGTCTCCCTGATGTCGATTACCTGGTTACTCATGCCGATGGCACCGACCTCCACCAGTTGCCCCTCGGCGTTGAGCCGGGTCACCGTCGACAGGGTGATGTCGAAGTCACGCGGAGCGCCATCGCGTTCCACTGTGAGGGTGACGGTTTCGCCCGGGTGGGTCATGACGGTGTCTCGAAGCTGGGCGAAGGAATCCATCGTTTCACCGTTGAGCGCTAGAACGATGTCCCCTGGTTCTACTCCCGCTTCACCTGCCGGGCCCAGCCCTTGGCAGGAATCTAGGGTGCCGTCAGCCTTCTGGTTCACAGCACAGGACACTTCACCAACGCGCGGGCGCACATCCGCGTCTGGGTTGGGCAGGCCCGTGGTCATGGCAATGATCAGCAGGATAATGAAACCCAACAGCAGGTTGACCGTGATTCCACCAGCCAGCACGATGATGCGCTGCCATGCCGGCTTCTTGTACATGGCGTAGGGCTCTTCCTCCTCGGTGAGGAACTCATCCTGCGCGGTCATGCCCGCGATATCACAGAAGCCGCCCACCGGGAACGCCGCGAGGCCATATTCGGTATGGCCCCGCGTAAAGGACGCTATGCGGGGTCCGAAGCCGATGAAGTAGCGCCGCACTCGCATCCCGAAGGCACGGGCGGTGAACATGTGGCCTGCCTCGTGTAGGGCAACGGTGATGCCGATCCCCAAAGCGAAGAGGATAATACCGAGGACATTTGCCATAAACTCTGAGGCTTTCTAACGAGCGAGCGAATCCACCAGCGCGTTCGCGCGACGGCGGGCCTCACCTTCCACAGCGAGGACATCATCGACGCTAGAGGGTACACCAGCGAACTCCGAGGCCTGACCCACGACGTGGCTAACCACGTCAACAATTTCCGGGAAGTGGATGCGACCCGCCAGGAAAGCCGCTGCTGCCTCCTCGTTCGCAGCGTTATATACAGCGGCATGCGTGCCGCCGGCAGCGGCTACCTCGCGGGCAAGGCGAACGGCTGGGAAGGCTTCGTCATCGAGCGGCTCGAAGCGCCAGTCATGAGCGGCGGAAAAGTCCAACGCCGGCTGAGCGCCGGGTACTCGGTGTGGCCAGTCCAGCGCCAACGAGATCGGCAGCTTCATCGACGGCGGGGAACACTGCGCAATCGTGCAGCCATCGGTGAAGGTGGCCATGGAGTGCACGATGGATTGGGGGTGAACGGTGACATCAATAAGGTCCGGGTGGATGTCGAACAGCAAGGTCGCCTCGATGAGCTCAAGGCCCTTATTCACCAAAGTCGCCGAATTCAGGGTGTTCATCTGCCCCATCGACCACGTCGGGTGTTGCGCTGCTTGCTGCGGGGTGACATCCCACATCTCCTCGCGGGTCCAGCCACGGAAAGGACCACCGGAGGCAGTAAGAACGAGGCGCTCGAGCTCCACACCGCTGCCCGCACGCAGGCACTGCGCCATGGCGGAATGCTCGGAATCCACCGGAATAATCTGCCCCTCCCCCGCCAAGCGGGTGACGATGGAGCCGCCGGCGACAAGGGATTCTTTGTTCGCCAACGCCAACAGCTCGCCCTTCTCCAAGGTGGCGATGGTGGAGGCCAAGCCCATGGATCCAACAAGTGCGTTGAGAACCTTATCCGCATCGATGGCCTTGACAAGTTGTTCTGCGGAGTCTGGGCCCGACAGCACAGCGCCGCCGAGAGCCTCGGAAACGGTGCGGGCCGCCTCGGGCTTAGCGACGGCCACGTGGTCAAACGAAAGGTTGAGAGCGCGGGCCTGCTCAATAACGAGCTGTGGGTTGGACCCACCGGCAGCGATACCCACGACTGTGAATTTATCTGGATTATCCGCGATAACGTCCAGAGCCTGGGTGCCAATCGAGCCAGTAGAGCCGAGAATCAGAATGCGTTGGGTACTCACCCTGTTCACACTAGCCGGAGTCATAGGTGCTCCGATAGCGAAAGGCGGGGGTGTTTAATCGCGGTTGTCGGCAGGATCATTTAAACTACTACACAGAATAACTGGCATTTTTCGTGCGCTCGCTCGACTCAACTAGTTCTATCCAGGGTGAGCTGCATGTACACGCAAAGGAGAGCAAGTGTCTTCCCACAAGCCGGCATCGCAGGTTTTCGACGGCGTATCCACCGATGACGTCCCGTCCGCAGGTTTCGGTTGGTCCCGCATCAGCCGCTCGGGCGTACAGATCGCCGGCTGGACGTCCGTCGTCTTCCTGCTTGCTTATAACTTTGGTAACCACAAGGGCCACGTGGAGACGATTTGGCTGATCACTCTGGCAGTCCTTATCGCCCTCGGTTTGGTGATTTACGCCCTGCAGCCGAAGCTCTCCCAGGTGCGCACCTTGACCGCCCGTAACAAGCCGGTAGGCCACGAGGAGCCGGACTGGGCATACGAGCAGAAGACCGTTCACAACGTCTACGCTTCCCTGACTGATGATGAGCTGCGTGCCCTCAACATCGAGCCTTCTCGCGTTGCCCACCTTCGTGATGTGACCGAAGGCCGCCACGCTGCCAAGCCGGTGGCTAACTAACGCTTCTTCGCTTTACGCAAAGCTCCCTTTCTGCAGTTCACGGATGGCCTGCAGAAAGGGAGCTTTGTTTTATCTCTTTCACTCCTAGGTCACGTATCGGTTGACCACCGCGTAGATTTCCGGGGTTCGCTCTTGTGCTCTGTTTCCAGCGAAGCGCCAGACAACGGCGTAAACCAGCGCCGGAACCAGCAGCGAAACCATTACTGCAACGTAAAGCAGCCAGCCTCCTCGCTCGTAAACGAGGGCAGAAACCACGATCCCCGGAAGCGCGGGCACCCACACCAACAGCATGCCGACAAACGCAGTGAGAAAAGCACCAGCGGAATAGCCAGATTTATCATTCCACCGGTTCTGCCCAGGGGCGGACAAGGGATATGGGTTAAGCACAGTAAGGCCCAAGCCCACCGCCGCCGTGGAGATAAATACTCCTAGGGCCACAGCTGTGCTCACCATGCCCAAGGTGCCGTCATCACCAAAGACAAGAACCACTACGGCAAGCAGAACAAACCCAATCAAAGGAATAGTCACGTGTGCGAGGTGGCGCGCATGAAGTATGGTGCGCGGGGCAACCGGCGCCACCATGTGGACCCAGTTCGATGGCCCGTCGAAGCCATAATCATTAGCCAAGAGCGAAGAGAGCACGATTGCGCTGAAGCACAGCATAAAATAGGCGGTGAAGTCCTCGCCCTTCCACAGCTGATAGAGCGTCACCACGCCAAACAGAGGCATCATGTACAGCATGCCTGTTTGCCGCTTGTCACGGGTGAGATAACGCAACGCGCGGGTATATTCCATCGCCGCCGGACTGGAATAAGACCACGCGCCCAACTCCAACTTGGATACTCCCTTGCCCGTCACCTCGCTGGCTGCGTCACCACCCGCTCCCGGATTGCGCATGAGGCCGGTTATCTGACGGGACCACACCCATGCCAACAGGCCAAGGCTGGCCACCGCGATCAGTAGTTGGGCTAGGGCGGTGATGAGCTGGCCGTCGGCAAGCGCGAGCGCCCACCCCACCCCTGCGCCAAACGGGGTCCAGGCGCTGACAGCGCCTACCGTGTTTAGCGGCGGCAAAGACTCCAAGACGCTCTGCGCCTGCAGCATGCCAAAGACGAGCAGGCCCATAACCACCATCGCCGCGATTTGGGTGCGGGATTTCTGGGAATCTGCGATAGCGGAAGCCACTTGGCCAAGGCATTCGCCGAAGATAATGGTCGTGACACACGACAGAACCATGCCGACGACGAAGGGCACTGCGGCCCACCCAGGCCCCGTCAGTATAAGGAAGATGCTGCCGATGATCGCATATACCAGGGAAAAGACAACCGACATGATGGCGCGGGTAGTCAACAAGCTGGAAAGGAAGAGGCCCGGAAGAACCTCGCGGGGAGTCAGAGGAAGAGCTCCCAGGGTTGTCGGGCTCAACTGGTTCTCCCCCGCCGGCATGAAAAGAGCGAGGAGAACGTAGATGAGCATGCCGCCTGCCACCCCGACGGTCAGCGCTTGGTAACCGTGACCCGGGGTGGTGATATCGGAATACACCATGAAGGCGAGCGAAACGAGACCGATAGCCCCGTAGAGAAGCATCATCAGCCCCATGATGAGCGTCGACGGGTTGGAGGCGACACTGCGCCACCACAGGGTGCGGTGAAGCCTGAACAGAGTGGACGTCATTCGCGCTCACCTGCCGACGGGGAGCGCAGCCACCCAAACTTCGAGACGTCCAGATCCCGTCCCCCAACGGCCGCGATGAACAGATCGCTCAGGCTTTGGCCCTGGCGGACATCCTCAACGTGGCCTGCGGTGATGACTTGGCCGCCGTTGATGATCGCAACGTGATCGCATAGACCCTCAACAAGCTCCATGACGTGCGAAGACAAAATAACCGTGCCGCCACGCGCAGCATAGGCGCGCAGCATCTGCTGGATGAGGCGCCCGGAGACCGGATCCACGGCTTCCAGCGGCTCATCCAAGATGAGCACCTCTGGGTTGTGCAGGACAGCGCCGGCCAAGAGGATCTTTTTGGTCATGCCGGCGGAATAATCCGCGATGCGTTTGTCGGCGGCATCGGAGAGGGAGAGGGCGTCGAGAAGCTCCTGCGCACGGCGCAGCGACTCGGCGCGTTCCAGCTTGTGCAAAGCACCGAGGTAGTGGAGATACTCAGCGCCCGTGAGGCGGTCAAAGACCGGCGCACCATCCATGAGCAGACCCATGGCCCGCTTGGCGGGAATGGGCTCCTCCCACACATTGTGACCAGCGATGAAGCTGGAGCCTGAATCGGGACGCTGGAGGCCACAGGCCATGGTCAGCATCGTGGTCTTGCCCGCACCGTTGGGCCCCACTATCCCGTAGATGGATCCGCGTGGAACATCCAGGTTGAGGCTATTGACAGCGATCTGAGAACCAAAGGACTTGCGCAGATCGCGCACCGCCAGAGCTTGGGTGCGCGGATCAGCGGCTAAGTCCGCACGATAAGGATGAGTCATAAGCATTAACGGTATCAAGAACCATTAATGCTTTGTTCTCCGAAAAACTATCGTTAGGAAACTGTAAGCAGAGCCCTTAAGCGGTCTCGCGCTCGTCGGCGGCAAGCTGGCCACAGGCCGCAGCGATTTCATCGCCCTTGGTATCGCGCACGGTGCACGGCACGCCCTGCGCGATAACGCGGCGAACGAACTCGTCCTGGCGCGCCTTCGGAGCGGCGTCCCACTCGGAACCCGGCGTGGGGTTAAGCGGAATGACGTTGACGTGAACCTTGGAGCCCAGCGCCGCATGGAGCTTCCGGCCCAGCATGTCGGCGCGGAAATCCTGATCGTTCTTATCGCGGATCAGCGCATACTCGATGGAGACGCGGCGGCCAGACTTATCGGCATAGTACTTGGCGGCGTCGAGCACCTCCTCGACCGGCCAGCGGTTGTTGACAGGCACGAGAGTATCGCGCAGCTCGTCGTCCGGGGTGTGCAGGGACACTGCGAGGGTGCAGGACAAATCCTCATCCGCGAGCTTGCGGATGGCCGGGGCCAGCCCCACCGTCGATACAGTGACGTTGCGCTGGGACAGGCCGAAGCCGCTGAGATCAGGTCCGGTAATCTGGCGCACCGCATGAACCACGCGCTTGTAGTTGGCCAGCGGCTCGCCCATGCCCATGAAGACAACGTTGCTTAAGCGCCCGCCTTCCTCTTCCATAAGGCGAGCAGCGTGCCTAAACTGCTCCACGATTTCCGCGGTGGACAGGTTGCGGTCCAGCCCGCCCTGGCCGGTGGCGCAGAACGGACAGGCCATGCCGCACCCGGCCTGGGAGGAGATACACAGGGTGGCGCGCCCTGGGTAGCGCATGAGCACGGACTCCAGCAGCGTGCCGTCGTGCAAACGCCACAGGGACTTGGTGGTCTCGCCGTCGTCGGTGGAAGTCTGCCGGATGGGTTGCATGAGCGTGGGGAACAAACGCTCCTGGACTGCCTCACGGGAGGCAGCCGGGATATCCGTCATCTCGGAAACATCGGCGGTGTGGTGGACGTAGTAGTGCTTGGCCAGCTGCTTTGCCCGGAACTTAGGCAGGCCAAGTTCCGCGAGCGCCTCAATGCGCTCGGCCTCGGTCAGGTCCGCGAAGTGCTTCGGGGGTAGCCCGCGGCGCGGAGCGGAGAAATTCAGTTTCAGTGGTTCAGCCATGGTAGAGCCCATTTTCCACGTTTTCAGCCACATTATCCAATCTAGGCTCTGCTGGAGTGGCGAAAGTGACATCTCAACCTATTTAATAGATGCATGACGAATCCAGAAAACTCCCCTGAGGAATTCCGCACCCCCGCCCCGGCCGACGAGCCGCTGACCGACCTGTCTGCGGAAACCACTTCCGGTGGCGGTGCGGTGGAGCCGGCTCCGCGCGCAACCGACTATGACAATAAAAATGACGGAAAGGTCAAGGGCTCCTTCGCCGCCAGCACGTGGATTGCCCTCATCGTGGGCTTCTTGCTGCTCATCGTCCTTATCATCTTCATCCTGCAGAACCAGCACCAAGTACCGCTGAACTTCCTTAACTGGTCAGTGCAGTTCCCCGCCGGTGTCACTTACCTCATCTGCGCCATTGCCGGCGCGCTCATTATGGCCCTGGTGGGCGGCTGGCGCATGTTCGAGTTGCGCCGCCAGGTACGCAAGCAAGCGCGCCGCTAAGACCTACGGCGCCAGGGTGGTCAGGAAGCTCATTGCCACCCACGTGACCATCGCGGATGGCAGCATGCCATCCAGGCGGTCCATGATGCCGCCGTGACCGGGCAGCAAGGCAGACATATCCTTGATGCCCAATTCCCGCTTAAACTGAGACTCCACCAAGTCACCGAGGGTGGCGCAGAAAACGAGCCCGAGGCCCATGAGCGCGCCCACCCATGGAGTGTGGTGCAGCAGGAACGCGAAACTCAATGCACCGGTCAGGGTGCCGAAAACTACCGAGCCGGCAAAGCCCTCCCACGACTTCTTGGGGCTCACCGCGGGGGCCATGGGGTGCGATCCAAACATCACGCCGGCGATGAAACCACCGGTGTCGGAGGCGACGACGCAGAGCATAAACACGACAATCGACGCCGCCCCCGAGGCGAAGGGGGTCTCCACCCGCGAAAGCATCGCGGCAAAAGTGCCAAAAAGTGGGATCCAGGTGAGAACGAAAATACCCACGGACATATCGCGCAAATAGTTGATCGGGGGGCGATGTCTGCCGTTGTGAAAGAGGCGGCCGAACATGAGCGCCAAGACCGCAACCACATAAACCGCGACGAGGCCGGAGGCATTGAGGAACCACGAGACCCACACCATGGCTTGTCCCAAGACGATGAGCAACGTCCGCGGGACGTAGTAGGAGTGCTCCCGCAGCCTGGTAAGGACCTCCCACATGGCTAAGCCCAGCGCTGTGGCTACGACGAGGTACCACACAAGGGGCCCGGCCCACACCGCAAAGACAACGAGCGCACCCAAACCAACACCAACGGCAATCGCCGCGGGCATGTCTCGACCCGCGGAGTTTTTGGGTTTGGGCATTCGGCTCGAGTGCTCAGTGCTCACGCGTGCTCCTCATTCAATCGTGGGGTAAGTCAAGTTCTACACAGAAAAGACCGCCGTGCTGGTCGGTGCCTGGCGCGGCGGCAAGTCAAAACTCTGTGAGCGCGGAGACTAGACCTCCATGAGCTCTTCTTCCTTGTTGGCTACGAGCTGGTCCACCTGCTCGATGTAGCCGGACGTAATCTTTTCCATCTCCTTCTCGGCGGCGATAACTTCGTCCTCACCCGCGTCGCCATCCTTCTGCAGCTTCTTCAGCTGCTCCATGGCACGGCGGCGGATGTTGCGGATAGCAATCTTGCCGTCCTCGCCCTTGCTCTTGGCCATCTTGACCATGTCGCGGCGGCGCTCCTCGGTCAGCTGCGGGATGGTCACGCGCAGTACCTGACCGTCGTTCGTCGGGTTCACGCCCAGATCCGAGTTGCGAATCGCGTTCTCAATCTCATTCATCACGGACTGTTCATAAGGCTTGATGAGCAGCATGCGCGGCTCAGGGACCGAGATGGTGGCCATCTGGGTAATAGGGGTCGGAACCCCGTAGTACTCAGCGACCAAGCCGTTAAACATGGACGGGTTGGCGCGGCCGGTGCGGATGGTGAGCAGCTGCTCACGGGTGTGCTCTACCGAAGCGGTCATGTGCTCTTCAGCTTCGAGCTGGATCTCGTCGATCATGAGGGTTACAACTCCCTTGAAATAGTCAAAAGTTCTGGGAAAGAATTTAGCAGGTCGCAGCCCATTTGTACTAGGACTGAACCAGCGTGCCGATCTTCTCGCCGTTGACGGCACGCTTGATGTTGCCCTCGGTGAGGAGGTTGAAGACCAAAATCGGCATATTGTTGTCCATGCAGAGGCTGAACGCGGTAGCATCGGCCACCTTCAGACCCTTCTCAATAACCTCACGCGGGGTGATTTCGGAATACAGTTCGGCATCCGGGTTGGTCCGGGGGTCGGCCGAATAGACGCCGTCGACTGCCTTGGCCAAGAAGAGGACTTCCGCGCCGATCTCTAGGGCTCGCTGCGCCGCAGTGGTATCGGTGGAGAAGTACGGCATGCCCATTCCGGCGCCGAAGATGACGACGCGGCCCTTTTCCAAGTGGCGGTCGGCACGCAGCGGGAGGTAGGGCTCAGCGATCTGTGCCATGTTGATGGAGGTCTGCACGCGGCAGTCGATGCCCTGCTGTTTGAGAAAGTCCTGCAGCGCCAGGGAGTTCATGACGGTGCCGAGCATGCCCATGTAGTCGGAGCGCGCGCGGTCCATGCCGCGCTGGGAAAGTTCGGCGCCGCGGAAGAAGTTACCGCCGCCGATAACGACGGCGATTTCGGTCCCCTGCTGCGCCACCTCGGCAATTTGGCGGGCGACGTTTTCTACCACATCAGGGTCGATGCCGACCTTGCCACCGCCGAACATCTCACCGCCCAGCTTGAGCATGACTCGCTTGTATCCGGTTCGCTTCGGTTCAGGGTTGGTCACGGTCTTCATCGTCTCCTTCACGCATGGCGACGCTTCAGTTAAGCGCTTGAATAATTCTGTTCCATCTTAACCATAGGAAGCCGCTCGCTAATACTCAGCTGCGAGCGAGCCCCACCCTCAGGGGCAGGCTAAAACAGCGAACTCCCTCCCCCACTTGTTTCCTTTGGCCACACGGCGTAGGGAAAAGGAGTGGAGGAGGGAGCAGAAGGCAGTCGCCGCACGACATGCGGCCATGACTGCGACAGCTTCAGAAGCGCTTAGACGCCGACCTCGTAACGGACGAAACCGGTAATGGTGGTGCCAGCCTCCTCTGCAACCTGCTTAACGGTCTTCTTGGAGTCCGACAATGCTGCCTGCTCCAGCAGGACCACAGACTTGTAGAAGCCGTTCAGGCGGCCTTCCACAATCTTCGGCAGGGCAGCCTCCGGCTTGCCCTCCTCGCGGGTGGTGGCCTCCGCGATCTCGCGCTCCTTCTCAACGATCTCAGCCGGAACGTCCTCGCGGGTGAGGTACTCAGCGTTCATAGCTGCGATCTGGAGAGCGACTGCGTGAGCGCCTTCTGCGTTGCCCTCGTAGGACACCAGGACACCCACTGCCGGCGGCAGGTCAGCGGAACGCTGGTGCAGGTACACAGCTACGTTGTCACCCTCAATGGTGACGGCACGGCGGGCCTGCAGCTTCTCGCCGGTCTTTGCGGACTCTTCGTCGACGACCTCGGAAACCTTCTTGCCGTCAATCTCCAGGTTGTTGAGTTCCTCACCGGAGTTGACCTTGGCCTCACCAGCAGCCTCAGCGATCTTGGCAGCGAAGGACTTGAAAGCCTCGTTCTTGGCCACGAAGTCGGTCTCGCAGTTGATCTCCACCATCGTGTTGCCGGAGACAGCAATCAGGCCCTCAGTTGCCTCACGCTCAGCGCGCTTGGACACGTTCTTTGCGCCCTTGATGCGCAGGTACTCGACGGCCTTGTCGTAGTCACCCTGGGACTCGTCGAGAGCCTTCTTGCAATCGAGCATGCCGGCGCCGGTGGCCTCACGCAATGCCTTTACGTCTGCAGCAGTGTAGTTCGCCATAGTTGGAGCGATCCTCCTTGGATTTAAACGGTATTCGTTGAAACAGCGTAGCTGAATCGCTACCACCACGTCGCGTTGAGGGGGTGTTAGCTTTCTCCCACTCCCCCAACGGAGGAAACCCTCTGCGTGGTGTTTCACCCCTGTGGTGTGTCACGCGCCTTCGCAAGCTTCGGAAAACACGTGAGAAAAAGCCCCCATCGCCGCGGACAGTAGGGGCCGCGCGGTACGGGGGCTTCAGGTATGCAGATTACTCTGCGGACTTCTCGGCGTCCTCGGACTTCTCAGCGGAAGCCGGGTCAGACGCAGCGGCAGCCTCAGCGGCGTCGCGGGCGTCCTTCTCAGCGGTGTCGCCGGCAGCCTCCTTGGCCTGTGCAAGCTGGCGCTCCTCGCGAGCCTTCTTGCCCTCATCCACAGCGGTGGCGATGATGCCGGAGAGCAGCTTGGTGGCGCGGATAGCGTCGTCGTTGCCCGGAATCGGGAAGTCGACCTCATCCGGGTCGCAGTTGGTGTCCAGGATGGCAACAACCGGGATGTTAAGCTTCTGGGCTTCCTTGACCGCGATGTGCTCCTTGTTGGTGTCAACGATCCACAGTGCGGACGGAGCCTTGGTCATATCGGAGATACCACCCAGGACGCGCTCCAGCTTGGTGCGCTCGCGGGTCAGCATCAGAACTTCCTTCTTGGTGCGGCCCTTGTAGCCGTCCTCAGCTGCATCCATAGCCTGCAGCTCCTTCATGCGCTTCAGGCGCTTGGAGACGGTCTGGAAGTTGGTGAGCATGCCACCGAGCCAGCGGTGGTTCACGTACGGCATACCAACGCGGGAAGCTTCTTCAGCAACGGCTTCCTGAGCCTGCTTCTTGGTACCAACGAAGAGGATGGTGCCGCCGTGTGCGACGGTCTCCTTCACGAACTCGAAGGCCTCATCGATGTAGGTCAGCGTCTGCTGCAGGTCGATGATGTAGATGCCGTTACGGTCGGTGAAGATGAAGCGCTTCATCTTCGGGTTCCAGCGACGGGTCTGGTGACCGAAGTGGACACCAGCGTCGAGGAGCTCGCGCATGGTTACGACTGCCATGTTTCGCTCGCTTTCTATATGTTGTTTCGGTTTTGCAAAGATTGTGCGGTGTTTTATCCCGCACCCTAGCAACGAAGGCCCTGGTTAACACCCCATTATCCCGGGGACCACGTCAACCACGGACTGTCTCTTCCTTAACCCAGGAAGCGACTACTTCGCCGCGCGTAGTCAGTCCATGTGGTAACCATTCGGTGCCGAGCACAGACTGCTGTGGGCTAGCTTAGTACTGCACACACGGTGATTCCAAACGACGCGACCGAATCACCTCCGCTGGATTGTTGACAGGCTTAACGAACTTTTCCCTAGCGCACCATGAGTTTCTTCAGCACCAGTTTATCCACAGGCGGAGCACAGCCCCTTCCCTCGAGCCGCGCTCACGCGCAGGCTTGAGATCATGCGTCACCGTCTACTTTGTTTATCTGCCCTGCTATGCGTCTGGGCCACGCTTGCCGACGTCCCCCTCGCCGCCGCCTTCGTCGACCCCACCACTGGGGAGCCGGTTGCTTCGCGTGTCTTGCGTGGCTTCGAACCTCCTGAGAAGCGGTGGATGGCCGGGCACCGCGGTGTCGATCTGGATCTGCCCGTCGGCGGTAAGGTGCGTGCCGCTGGCGACGGCGTTGTGTACTTCGCAGGCTCCATAGCGGGTAAGCCAGCCCTTTCGATTGCTCATGGCAACGGCCTACGCACCACTTATCAACCAGTGTTCGCGCGGGTTAAGAAAGGTGACCGAGTACAGGAAGGAGACGTGATCGGCACACTCGCGCCGTCCGTGGACGGCTATCCGGGACTCCATTGGGGCGCAATTAAAGGCCGCGAGGACTACATCAACCCGTTGGATCTCCTCGGCGAACCCGTCATTCGACTCAAGCCCGCGGGTGGGAGCGAGCGTAGACGTCCTTCAGGCGCTGGGCAGAAACGTGCGTATAGACCTGCGTGGTCTGCAGTGACGAGTGACCAAGCAGCTCTTGCACGATTCGTAAATCGGCCCCGCCCTCGAGCAGGTGCGTAGCCGCGGAGTGGCGTAGGCCGTGCGGGGTGAGCCCCGGCGCGCCCGTGACTTGTGCGGCGCGCTCGACGACGCGGCGCACCTGGCGCGCATCGATTCGGCGTCCGCGCGTGCCCACAAAGACTGCTTCCGTTTCGCCGGCGAGCTCGGGGCGCCCCGTCTTCAGCCAGGCGCGCAGCGCGTCGTGGGCCGCATCCCCGAAGGGGACGACGCGCTGCTTATTGCCTTTACCGGTCACGCGCGCGGTGCGGCGGGAAAGATCCACATCCCCGATATCCAGGCTCACCAATTCGGCTACGCGCGCACCGGTGGCATAGAGAAACTCGAGCATGGCGCTATCACGCAGGAAATGGATCTCATCGGCGGAGACCGCATTGCCCATCAGTTCCCCGGCGGCGGCGGGCGACATCACAGTGGGCAGATGCTTGCCCACCTTGGGCGTAGCCAGGCGCTGGGCGACATCAGTCTCGAGGTGCCCCTCGCGCGCGGCCCACGTGGAAAAGGCGCGCACCGCCGCGGTACGCCGTGCCAGCGTGGAGCGAGACTTTCCCTCATCGACGGCACCCGCCAGCCAGGCACGGAGGGCGTTCAGAGTAAAAGACGAGAAACTCGGGACGTCGGCAGCCAGCAGGCGCAGGTCTGAACAGTAGCCACGGACGGTCGCCTCGGAGCGACCGCGGACAATGCGCTGGTAATCCGCAAAGTCCTCGATCGCTTCCTCCAGCTGGCCGCCCACGCGCCGTTCGGCGTTACCACTTGCTCCACTCATGTCACATGAGTGTACTCAGGTGCGCTGCCACATCGCGCCCGAGCGCGTTATCACCCCCATCTTTTGCATCGCCACGAGCAGGTGGATGGTCAGCGCCACCCGCATTCCCGCAGCAGCCGCGATATCCTCCGCACTCGCTCCTTCCTCCGCGCTTTCCGGCGGAGTGGAGTCATACACTTTGAGCTCATTGCGGGACAAGCGTTGTACCGGGGTTGGCTGGAACTCAAGTTCATACTGACCCGCAGCGTCTACTTCCCCGACTTTGCCCACGAGTCCGCGTATTTCATCGACTGAGGCCACCAGTTGCGCTCGCCCATCCTGGATGCGTTGGTGACACCCCAAGGACCCAGACGTCGTGACTGGGCCCGGTACCGCCATGGCAACCCGGCCCAGGGCCTCCGCCCAGTTCAGCGTGTTTAACGCACCAGAACGAAACCCGGCTTCCACCACCACGGTGCCGCTGGTCATCGCCGCCACGAGGCGGTTGCGGGACAAGAAGCGGAAGCGCTGTGGCCGTGTGCCCGGCGCGAACTCGGACACGATGCACCCATTCCCGGCGATCCTGTCAAAGAGACGCGCATTGCGCGCCGGGTAGGAAATGTCGATACCGCAGGCTGCTACCGCGACGGTCTGCCCACCTGCGTCGAGAGCTGCCTCGTGCACCGCTGTATCAACCCCCACTGCCCCACCGGACACCACGGTCCATTGGTGCGCTGCGAGGCCACCAGCCAGAAGTGAGCCCACCTCCCAGCCGTACCGGCTCACGGCGCGCGTGCCCACCAGGGCAACGGATTGGGCTACCGCTTCGCGCAGGTTCCCGCCGCGAACCCAGAGGCTGTGGGGCGGGACTGCTTGGTCATCAAACGTCGCCGGGGCATCGACGAGCCCCTGGTGGTAGAACCCAAAGGCACGGGCAAATTCCTCCCCGGGCCACTCCGCGTCATCGAGTGTGATGAGCCGGGCTCCGACCGCCTCTGCGGCGGCGAGGTCTTCGTCTTGTCGTAGCCAGTCCCGCCGCGATGCCGTAGCCTGCCGCAGGGGTCCGATCCAGTCCTCTCCCTTATAGATTCCTCGCGCTATCTCCTCAGCCGGGTATTGGGTCAGCAGACCGTGGAGGGTTGGTGAGGGTCCTTCCACCACGCGGTTGAGGTAGGCCCAGGTGTGACGGCTGGTCGACACGTTGAGTTCGCTCATGCGGCCAGCCTTTCGATCGTGTCAGCGCCACGGAGATCGAGTGCGCGGCTGACGTGGTCAAGCTCAGGACGGGCGGTTCCATCGAGGTCCGCCAACGTCCACGCCAAGCGCAGCACACGATCCACCCCACGCTGGCTGAGCTCCCCTTCAGCCAAGTAGGCAGCAAGCATAATCATGGCCGACTCCGCTGCTGGGCGATGACGTCGCAAGTAGGAGGCGGACACGGCGCCATTGACTACGCTTCCCAGCCCATCGGCCTCCCAGCGCGCCTTCATCCGTTCCCTGGCAGCGGACACACGTTGAGCAATGTCTGCGGAGGTTTCCTCCCCTTCTGGGTGCAGTACCGCGGATTGCCCAGACAAAGACACAATGATGTCGAGGCGGTCGCGCAATGGGCCCGAAAGGTTGGATAGGTAGTTCATCCTGTCTGCTGCCCGGCATTCGCAGCGTGACGGTTCCTCAGCGCCACAGCGGCACGGGTTCGCAGCCAACACCAGTTGAAAGCGGGCGGGAAAAATTACCTCGCGGCTAGCCCGAGTCAGGCGCACCTGTCCTTCTTCCAGCGGTGCGCGCAAGCTATCCAGTACTTGCGCCGGAACCTCGCTGACCTCGTCGAGAAAGAGCACTCCATGGTGCGCCAGACTCACCGCACCTGGCCGCGGGCGCCCCGATCCACCGCCAATCAGCGCGGCCCTCGTGACCGAAGCGTGCGGCGCGATGAAGGGCGCCCGGGAAATCGCGGTGCCAACGGCTCCCGCTACCGAGTGGATCGCGGTAGCCTCCACTGCTTCTTCCGTGGTCAAGCGCGGAAGGATGCCCGGCAAACGCGAAGCAATCATCGATTTGCCGGAACCGGGTGGCCCCACCATCATCACGTGATGGCCGCCAGCCGCGGCAACCTCTGCTGCCCACTTGGCTTCCCGCTGTCCGGCTACTTCGCTGAAGTCTGCAACCTGTTCACGCGCGGGCGCCGCAGCGTGCGTGATCAGCTGCGCGTCCGGCAGGCAATCACTCCCGCATACCCAAGTGAAAGCATCCCAGAGGGTCTCGGCCACCAGCACTCGCATGCCGGGAACCAATGCTGCTTCCGCCGCATTACCAACCGGAATGATCAGCGTGTCATAGCCTTGCGAGCGCGCCGCCAGAATCGCCGGGATGATGCCGGAGACCGGGCGAACCTGCCCGTCCAGTCCCAACTCGCCGAGCACGAGCGCCCCGCTGAGCCGACTTTTCTCGCTCTGGCCTGCCGCTAAGATAGCCAGCGCCATGGGGAGATCGAAATGTGCGCCGGCCTTGGGCAACGATGCTGGTGACATGGACACCACGACCTTTGTTTTCGGCCACGGTAGGTGCGAGTTGCTCACCGCGGTCCGGATGCGATCCCGCGACTCCGAAATCGCGGCATCACCCAGTCCCACCACATGGACACCGGGAAGCCCGGGACCCACGTTGGCTTCCACGGTGACCACCCTGGCCAGCACGCCATCTAGCGCAATCGTGTCGCACCTACCGAGAGCCATGGTCAACTCCCTGGAAATACTCCACGTCGAAGGTTTCCCCCTTCTCAGCCCCTGTGGACACGAGCCCGAGTACATCAAAGCGAACCTTGCTTAAGGGCTGGGTAGTACTCCGACTTGCGCTCAGCCACTGCGCGGCAGCCTTGCGAAGGCGCTTTAGCTTGCGCGGTGTTACCGCTTCAGCCACGCCAAAGTTGCGGGTTGCCCGGGTTTTAACTTCACAGAAGACGATGGTTCCATCAGGCTCGCGCACAACGAGGTCGAGTTCGCCCACGCGGTAGTGGACGTTCGCGGCTATCACCTGAGCCCCGCGCGCTCGGTAAAAGTCAGCGGCGAACTTCTCCCCCGCTTTCCCCAGTGCATCCGCAGGGCGGATGGTCTGCCCCACGCTCGGTGAATGCACGGAAGTCGCTAGATTTTTTGTCATTATGGTGCTCCTTGGAATTGAACGTGTAGACAACACGCCGCAAGCACGACACAAGACAATTCCTGTGCCGCACACCCCCTTACGGCACTTCCAGAACACCTCACTCGGCATCCCCCTGGCGAGAGCTTCGAGCCTCCCCACACCAAATCTGTGGATAACTAGTCCGGGCTCACCACTTCATTGGCACCCGCACCCCGCACATGAGCTTTACTCTGGGAGGACAAAGTCCGGCTTGTCCAGCTCTTCAATGTTGACGTCCTTGTAAGTGATCACACGGACGTAGCGCACAAAGCGCGCCGAGCGGTACATATCCCATACCCATGCATCGGACATACGGACCTCGTAGTAGACGTCCGGCCCCGATGTATGCGGAATGAGCTCGACCGCGTTGGCCAGGTAAAACCTGCGTTCGGTTTCCACCACATAGGAGAATTGGCTGACTACATCGCGGTATTCGCGGTACAGCGACAGCTCGACTTCAGCCTCGTAGTTATCGAGTTCCTCAGCGCTCACGGTGTGCTTCTCCTTCGCTCACAATCAACCGGGATCACGGTGTCACAGATTGAGCACCAGCTTAGTTCCCGCACCCCGCCTCAGGCTTCAGGCGCGCGCGAGGAATTGCGCATGCGCGCTAGCAACGTTGCGATAACTCATGCGGTGCTCCGGCGTCGCTCCCAACTGCACGATGGCCTCTTGGTGTGCGGCGGTGCCATACCCCTTATGCGATTCCAAGGCATAGCCCGGGTAGCGCTGCGCGAGCTCATCCATCAAGCGATCACGAGACACCTTGGCCACAACGCTTGCCGCAGCGATGCAGCGTGCGGCAGTATCACCGCCGATGATCGGCAGTTGCGGGGTAGGCAGGCCGGGGACAAAGAGGGCGTCGCTCAGCACATAGCCCGGGCGGACCTTAAGCTGTGCTACCGCACGGCGCATCCCCGACAGGTTGGCGTGCTGGATGCCAAAGGCATCGATGTCCTTTGCTCCCACGTGCACCACCGACCACGCCAGCGCGCGACGTTTGATCAGCGGCTCCAGCTTCTCCCTGGCCGCCGGCGTGAGCTTCTTCGAGTCATCGAGCCGCTCCAAACCGGGAATGATGCGATCGGGCAAAATGCACGCGGCAATCGTCACCGGCCCGCAGCAGGCCCCACGCCCGGCTTCATCCACCCCCGCGACAGGCCCCAGCCCCGCCTTGGAGAGCGCAACCTCATAGGTTCTCTTCTGCTTGAGACGGCGCATAGCGTTTACACCGGTTGAGCATCGATAGTCTGGGCGCGGCTGAACGGCATCACCACGGCGGCGACCTTCCCGCGAACGTTCTCCACGGGTACGGTGCCCTGCAGTTTGTCTCCGAGGTGAGCGCGCGAATCCAGCGAGTTTGTGCGATTGTCTCCCATGACCCACAGGTGACCCTCCGGGACCGTGACGGGACCAAAGTAGGCGCCACCGCAGGCCTGCGAGCCCACGCGTTCATCAACAGGTATCTCCGGCGGATTCAGAACGAAGTCCTGGTTGGTGGGCTTGCCATCCACCATCACGGCTGGATCCCCCTCCTGGCATGACACGGTCTGCCCGCCGGTGGCGATGACTCGCTTGACCAAGATGTTGTCGCCGTTGGGAACGAGCCCCACGGCGGCACCAAGGTTTTGTATGCCGCGCAGGAGCACGTTGCGGGAACGCTTCACCTCAAAAGACGTGTTCCACGAGTCTGGCCCGGAAAAGACCACGACCTCCCCAGGACGCGGGTCGTTGAAGTAATAGCTCACCTTCTGCACGGCGATGCGGTCATTCGTACATCCCGGGCAGCCATGCAGTGTGGGTTCCATGGAGGAGGACGGGATGAGGTACATCCTGCCCACGAAGGCCTGAATCAGCGCCAGCGCCACGAAGGTAACTGCCAGCGCCCATAAGACATCGCGAATTCTAGGACTGGATGTCCGGGTCATCGACTCCACCGATGCGGTTGAAGGGGAAGAAGATGAACATCACCTTGCCGCGAACGTTCTCCAGCGGGATAGTTCCTTGGTACTCGTCCTGCATGTGATAACGCGAGTCCGCGGAGGCCGTGCGGTTATCTCCCATTACCCAGATATTTCCCTCAGGCACGGTCACGGGGCCAAAATACGCGCCGCCGCAGGCGTAGGAACCGGTGGTCTCATCAACGCGATAGGTTGGCGGATCCTGCACATAATCCTGCTCAATAGGCTTGCCATCCACCATGACTGCCGGATCCCCCTCCTGGCAGGACACCGTCTGGCCACCGGTGGCAATGACGCGCTTTACCAAGGTGTTCTCGTCGGGCGGGGTGAGCGACACGTAGCTCAGGGCATCCTGGATACGGTGGATCACCGGGTTATCGGAGCGTGGCGACACCCAATTGCTGTCCCAGTCCGGGGTCCCCTTAAAGACCACGACATCACCAGGCTCCGGGCTCTTGTCGCCGTAATAGGAAACCTTCTCGGTGAAGATACGGTCGTTGTTACACCCTTCGCAGCCGTGCAGTGTCGGCTCCATGGAGCCGGACGGGATGACATACTGCCGGCCCACGAAGTTCTGGAAAACTCCAACGACCGCGAGCACACAGACCACCACGATGACAGTCTCCAGCAACCAAGGCATCTGCTTCTTGTCCTCAGTTGGGGATGCCGCGCTTTCCGACGCCTCTCCCCCAGCGCCCTGGGAACCTTCAGTAAAGTCGTTTTCTTTTTCCACGGACTAAATCCTAGCAATGTGTCTTATCCTCACGGGCCTTGTGGGCCCCGCGCGGCGCGCGCTAGAAGGATGAAGCCAAAAAAGAAAGCCCTTCACCTTTCCTCGCGATGAGGATAAGGCGAAGGGCTGTGACGCGCTGTAAATTAGCGGCGCTCCTTGATACGGGCCTTCTTGCCACGCAGGTCGCGCAGGTAGTACAGCTTCGCGCGGCGCACGCGGCCGCGGCGAACTACCTCGATGGAGGCAATGTTCGGGGAGTGAACCGGGAAGGTACGCTCAACGCCGATGCCGAAGGAAACCTTACGCACGGTGAAGGTCTCGCGGATGCCGTCGCCCTGACGGCGGATGCAGACACCCTTGAAGAGCTGGGTACGCTCGGTGCTGCCCTCGATGACCTTGACGTTGACGTCAAGGGTATCGCCCGGGCGGAAGGACGGGATATCGTCGCGCAGCGAAGCTGCATCAACCTTATCAATGAGGTTTGCCATTGGTGTTTTCCTTTTCAGTTTAAGACAGAGGACCCTGGCGCCACCGCGAGGCGGCTGACCGGTTCGTGCCTATTACACAGAACATCGCTATCTTTCCACACCCCACCCCCGCAGAACAAATTGCCCCAAACGCCTGACACCTGCCCACCGGGGGCTCTAAGGTGGGTGACGCACTGATACCCCACGGGTGCCCACGGGAAGTGGGCTGAGAGTGGCGCTGATACCGCGCCTGCACCGTTCGAACCTGTCTGGTTAGCACCAGCGAAGGAAGAGAGGAGCAGCCATGACGGCTACCCATAACCCCATCCAGTCCACCGACTCCGGCGAGATCCACCCCAAGCACTCCTACTCCCCCATCCGGGAGAAAGGTCTGGAGGTGCCCGAGACCGAGATCCAGCTGGATGATTCCCCCACAGGGCCCAACGAACCCTTCCGCATCTACCGCACGCGCGGCCCGGAGTGTGAGCCTGAAGTAGGCCTGCCGGCCCTGCGCGCCGAATGGATTGCGGAGCGCGGAGACGTTGAAGAGTATGAGGGCCGCGCACGCAACCTTGCTGACGATGGCCGCTCGGCCGAGCGCCGCGGTGCGGCTTCCTTGGAGTGGAAGGGGGAGCGTCGCCAGCCGCTGCGTGCGAAGGAAGGCAAGCGCGTTACCCAGATGCACTACGCACGCCAGGGGATCGTCACCAAGGAGATGGAGTTCGTGGCTCTGCGCGAGCACTGCGACCCAGAGTTCGTGCGTTCCGAGATCGCCCGTGGCCGCGCCATCCTGCCTAACAACGTCAACCACCCCGAGTCGGAGCCGATGATTATCGGCCGCAAGTTCCTGACCAAGATCAACGCCAACATCGGCAACTCCGCGGTGACCTCCTCCATTGAGGAAGAGGTGTCGAAGCTGCGCTGGGCCACCCGCTGGGGCGCGGATACCGTTATGGACCTCTCCACCGGTGATGACATCCACACCACGCGCGAGTGGATCCTGCGCAACTCACCGGTCCCCATCGGCACCGTGCCCATCTACCAGGCGCTGGAGAAGGTCAACGGCGTAGCTGAGGACCTGACGTGGGAGATTTTCCGCGATACCGTCATCGAACAGTGCGAGCAGGGCGTGGATTACATGACCGTGCACGCCGGCGTGCTGCTGCCCTATGTGCCGTTGACCACGAACCGTGTTACCGGCATTGTTTCCCGCGGCGGCTCTATCATGGCGGGCTGGTGCCTGGCGCACCATAAGGAGTCCTTCCTCTATGAAAACTTCGACGAACTCTGTGAGATTTTTGCGCGCTACGACGTCGCTTTCTCGCTCGGCGATGGCTTGCGCCCCGGCTCCCTAGCGGATGCCAACGACACCGCCCAGTTCGCCGAGCTCAAGACCATCGGTGAGCTCACCCGGCGCGCCTGGGAGTACGACGTCCAGGTCATGGTGGAAGGCCCGGGGCACGTGCCGCTCAACATGATTCAGGAAAACAACGAGCTCGAGCAGGACTGGGCCTCCGATGCGCCCTTCTACACGCTGGGCCCGCTGGTCACCGATATTGCCCCGGGCTATGACCACATCACCTCCGCCATTGGCGCGGCGCACATCGCCATGGGTGGTACGGCCATGCTGTGCTACGTCACCCCGAAGGAGCACTTGGGGCTGCCCAACCGCGATGACGTCAAGACCGGCGTCATCACCTATAAGCTTGCCGCCCATGCGGCCGACGTGGCCAAGGGCCACCCAGGTGCGCGCGCCTGGGATGACGCGATGAGCAAGGCTCGCTTTGAGTTTCGCTGGCACGACCAGTTCGCGCTCTCCCTCGACCCAGACACCGCGCAGGCCTACCACGACGAGACCCTGCCCGCGGAGCCGGCGAAGACCGCGCACTTCTGCTCCATGTGCGGCCCGAAGTTCTGCTCTATGCGCATCAGCCAGGACATCCGGGATACCTTCTCCGATTCCCTTGGTATGCCAAGTTTCCCGGGTAAGGGCGCCATCGATCCCGAGGTTGTGGCCGCTGCCCGTGCCGGTGAGAAGCAGATGTCGGAAGAGTTTAAGGCTCAGGGATCCCAGCTCTATCAGGAGGAAGAAACCACGCATGCCTGATCTTCGCTGCTACTTCGTCACGGGCAAGGGCACGCCTGCGGAGATCGTGCGCATCGCTGCCGCAGCGGCCCGGGGCGGTGCCGGGGTGGTACAGGTACGCTCCAAGCCGATTTCCGCCCGCGACCTCTACCATCTGGGTCGAGAGGTAGCCCGCGCGGTGGCACAGGCCAACCCAGAAACGCGTGTGCTTATCGACGACCGCGTCGACGTCGCCGCCGCCCTACGCCACGCCGGCGAGCCGGTGCACGGCGTGCATGTTGGCCAGGACGATCTGCCCGTGGCCGCCGCCCGCGCGTTGTTGGGGCCGGATGCGATTATCGGTCTGACCACCGGCACCCGCGAGTTGGTCGAGGCTGCCAATGACGTCGCAGATGTCATTGACTACATCGGCTGCGGCCCGTTCCGCGCGACCCCAACGAAGGACTCCGGCCGCTCGCCGCTGGGACTTCACGCCTACCCGGAGTTGGTGAAGCTCTCCCGCGTACCGCTCGTGGCTATCGGTGATGTCACTGCTGACGATGCCGCCGATCTGGCGGCAACCGGCGTGGCCGGCCTAGCCGTCGTGCGCGGCATCATGCACGCCGAGGACCCGGAAGCCTACTGCCGCGAGCTGCTTGCCGGTTTTGATGAAGGTGCGCGATGACTACTAGCTCTGAATCCTCAGTCATCGTCGTCGGCGCGGGCGTCATCGGTCTGGCCACCGCCGTGGAACTGGCCGCGCGGGGCTTTAAGGTCACGGTGCTGGATCCGGCGCCAGCCTCCGGAGCTACCCACTTCGCCGGCGGCATGCTCGCCCCTGCCGCCGAGGTGGTCTACCAGCAGGATCCTCTCTTCCCGCTGATGCGTGCCTCCGGCGCGTGGTACCCAGAGCTTATCGATCTGGTTGCCGCCCACACGGAGGTCCCCACTGGCTACCGCGCCGAGGGAACACTCGTCGTCGCCGCCGACCGCGCGGATGCTCAGCATCTCACCGAGCTGGCTGACTATCAGTCCCTCCACGGCATGGAGGTCGAGCGCATCACCGTGCGCGAGGCCCGGCGTGCCGAACCTTTACTCTCGCCACGTTTGGCCGCTGCAGTGAGTATCCCGGGCGACACGCAGGTCTTTCCCCGCCAGTGGGCGGCTGCCCTCATCAGCGCTGCCCAGGGTCTTGGGGTGCGCTTCTTCCGCACGGCAGCGCAGTCTATTGACGCCGCCACTGGCGTCGTGAGCACTCCCGCAGGCCAATTCCACGCCGACGATGTGGTGCTCGCTGCAGGCCTGGGGGCACGCGATATCGAGTGGGCAGCCGCGGCTGGGCTCACAGATTCCCCGCTGCACCTGCGCCCGGTGTACGGAGATATCCTGCGACTGCGCGTACCGGACGAGCTCCAGCCGCTGCTCACCCGCGTGGTCCGCGGTTTCGTGGAGGACCGCCCCATCTACCTCATCCCCCGCGGAGATGGCACCCTCGCGGTCGGCGCTACAACCCGCGAGGACACGCTTGCCACGGCCCAGGCCGGCGGTGTCTACGCGCTGCTTCGCGACGCCATCCGCATCCTCCCCGCCATCGAAGAATGCGAATTCCTCGAGGCCAGCGCGGGTGCCCGCCCTGGCACTCCGGATGACTTGCCGTATCTCGGCCGCGTCAGCGACAAGCTCGTCATCTCCACCGGCTATTTCCGCCACGGCATTCTGCTGACGGCTCTGGCCGCGCGCTGTACCCGCGAGCTCATCGAAGGCACCGAACCCAGCATCGATCTCACCGCATGTGATCCCCTACGACACCTCAAGGAGCAACAATGATTCTGATCTTTAACGGTCAGCCCTATGACACGGCAGCAGACACCGTCGCCCAACTGCTGGAAGAAAAAGGCATCGACGCCGACGGCACCGCCGTGGCACTGTCCGAGCAGGTCGTTCCACGCTCGCAGTGGGAGTCCACCCCACTCACCGAAGGCGCGACCGTGGAAGTCCTCACCGCTGTTCAGGGAGGCTAGAAACTACATGCTCACCATCGCCGATACCACCTTTTCTTCCCACCTCATCATGGGCACCGGTGGGGCCACGAGCCATGAGGCCTTGGAGCGCGCGCTCGTCGCCTCCGGAACCGAGCTGACCACCGTGGCCATGCGCCGCCACGCTGGTACCCGTGACGGTGAGAGCATCTTCGACCTGTTGCGCCGGCTGGGCATCGCTCCGTTGCCCAACACCGCCGGCTGCCGCACCGCGCGCGAGGCCGTGCTCACCGCCCGCATGGCCCGCGAGGCGCTGGGGACATCCTGGGTCAAGGTAGAAGTCATCGCCGACGAGCACACGCTCCTGCCCGATGTCGTGGAGACCCTCGACGCCACCGAACTGCTCAGCGCCGAAGGTTTCACCGTGCTGGCCTACACCAGCGACGATCCCGTGGCCGCCCAGCGCCTCGAGGATGCCGGAGCGGCAGCCGTCATGCCGCTGGGCGCTCCCATCGGCACCGGGCTGGGCATCCTCAACCCGCACAACCTCGAGCTCATCTGCTCGCGGGCCTCGGTGCCCGTGCTTGTCGACGCCGGCATCGGCACCGCCTCCGATGCCACCCTCGCCATGGAGCTCGGCTGCTCCGGCGTGCTGCTCGCCAGCGCAGTCAACCGCTGCCAAGATCCGGAAGCCATGGCCACCGCCATGCGCCACGCCGTCGAAGCGGGACGACTCGCGCGCAGCGCCGGTCGTATCCCGCAGCGCGAACATGCCCAGGCATCCTCCACCTTCGAGGGCCTAGCCTCCTGGGCCGACCAAGTTCTCTAGGCCCGTGACGCAGTTGACTGGATCCATGCTCAGCAAAGATGAACTCGCCCGCACCTCGCGCCAGCGCCTTCTACCAGGCTTCGGTGACGCGGCGCAGGAGCGGCTCCACGCGGCGCACCTGCTCGTCGTGGGCGCCGGCGGGCTGGGCTGCCCGGCTCTCCAGCAGCTCGCGGCGGCAGGCATCGGGCGAATCACGCTCATCGATTCCGATACCGTCGATATCAGCAACCTGCACAGGCAGGTGCTGTTTGGTGCGGGGGACGTCGGCAAGCCCAAGGCCGAGGTAGCCGCCGCGCGCGCCCGCGAGCTTGCCCCCGAGCTGCAAATCACCGCGCTCCATGCGCGGCTGACTTCCTCTTCTGTTCTTGACCTCTGCGCAGAGGCCGACCTCGTCCTCGATGGCTCAGATACCTTCGACACGAAGTACCTCGTCGCAGACGCCTGCGAGCTCACCTCTACCCCGCTGGCTTGGGGAACCGTGCTGCGCTACGGCGGGCAGGCCGCGCTGTGGCATTCCGGTAAGGACTGCGCTGACGGGCGCGGGGTGGGCTTGCGTGATCTCTTCCCCGCCCCGCCGGAGGGCGAGGCGCTCGAGTGCTCCACGGCTGGGGTCCTGGGTGCTACGACGTCCGTCATCGCGGGGCTCATGGCCACCGCGACGCTGGGCTGGTTGGGGAAGCTTCCGCACCATGAGGAGCTGCGTGGCCGTGTTACGTCCTATGAGGCGCTGCCCGGTAGTTTCCGCACGCTCACAGTCGGCCCGGATCCTGCGCGCCCGCTGGTCAGCACCTTGCCCGGAGAGCGCAGCTTTCCGCCTGAGCTTCGCGACGGCCACGCCGCCCTCCTCGATATCTCCGAGAACACCGGCTTTCCTGATGCCACGGTGTCACTGCCCTGGCATACCGTCACCGATGATGATGCCGTGCGCCGTGCGCTCGCTTCGTGCTCTTCCGAACTGGTCTACGTTGCCTGCCCCTCCGGTGGGCGCAGCGCTGGCTTCGTCCTACGCTACGCCGATCTGGCAGCGGATATGGGCATCGAGCTGCGTAACCTTCCGGGTGGGCTCGCGTCTCGCGATTACTAGGCGTCGACCACCGCCGGAGCGCGGAAGAGGTGCTCGTCCACAATTCGGGCGGTGCCATGGTGGCGAGCCCGGAAGACCACGCAGGAAGCCACCAGTGCGAGGGCAGTCACAATAAACAACACTGCAATACCGGCCCAGAAAGTTCCGTCGTGGATGCCGTCGGTGGCGCGGGTAAAGGCATTCTTCGCATAGGACATCGGATGGAAAGGATGCAGCATGCTCAACGGGCGCGGAATCGCCGCCACCGGCCATACACCGCCGAAGACCATGATGCCCAGAGCGAACGCACCTACGGCGAAGATGGCGCCGATCTTGCGTCCAAAGGTGACCAGGAAGAACTGGTAGGTCGCCGCCCCCACGGCGGCGATGGCGGCGATAACTAGCAGCATCATCGGCCAGCTCGCCGGTGACCATCCCATCATGGAGGACATGAAGGCCATGAAGGCTAGGACGAGGAAATTCAAGCCCGCCACGACTCCAAAGGCTGCGAGGATACCGCGCACCGGGCTCGTGGCCGACTCGCCCCGGCGCCCCAGGTAGTACGGCAGTGTCATGGCAACCAGCAGCATGACGAGGAATCCGAAGACGAGCACGAAGAGCATCGATACGCCACCGGTGATGTTCTTCTGGGTTGGATCGACCGGGTCGACCACCGTCTGCACTGGGTGAAGGTTGGAGGAGGTGAAGTTGATGGGCACGGCCATGTTCTGCGCAGACGTATCCGGCTGGGTAATGGAGGGGGCCTTGGCGGCGCCGTCGGCAAGCTTGGTGGCCAATTCGTTCGAGCCCGCCTTGAGCTGGTCCATGCCATCCTTCAACTCCGTGCCACCGGCGGCGAGCTGGCTCGTGCCATCCTTCAACGTGCCGGTGCCCTCGTGCAAGCGGGAAGCACCGTCCTTCAGCTGGGCGGCACCGTCGCTCAGTTCGCCAACACCCGCACGCAGCTGCTGGGAACCATCGGACAAGCGGTGCGCACCGTCATTAAGAGCCATCATGCCGCCCAGGTACTCCGAATTGGGATCAGCCAGGTTGTAGTAGAGCTGGCCGGTGCCGGCAGAAAGCTTCTCCAACTGCGCCACCATGTTGCCGCTGGCGGCCGGGTCCAGCTTGGAGACCAGTGAATAAAGCTGCTCAGCTTGTTGGTGCATGCCGAGGCCGCGGAGGACGTCGACAAGCTGCAGGAGTGCCGGGGCCACAGCCTGCGCCTGCTTGAGCACCGGGATGAGCATGCCCGTGAGCTGGTTAACACCGCCGTCGATCTGACCCGCGCCATCCGCTAGGCGGCCGGTGCCGGCAAGGAGCTTGTCGGAGCCGTCGGCAAGCTGGGCGGCGCCATCATCGAGCTGCGCGGCGCCATCGCTGAGGCGTCCTACTCCGTCATTCAGGCGGTTCGTGCCGTCCAGCAGCTGGCCCGTACCGTTGTTGAGATCGCCCGCGCCGGCGTCCAGCTTGGCGATTCCCTCGACCGCGCGCCCGCCGCCTTCCTGCAATTTGCCCGCACCCTCATCGAGACGGCCGGCGCCCTCCGCCGCGGTGCCCAGGCCGTCGCTGAGTTTGTTGAGACCTTCGATGACCTGGTCGGCGTACTTCTTGGAAATCGCATTTTCCACGCTGGTCTGGACCTGCGGGATGAGGCTGGAGGAAATCACCGAGCCATTCGTGCCGTAATAATCATTGGTGGCGAAATGAATCTCCGGTTTGACTGGTTTATCGCTGATGATGGTGACGGCCTGCTCGGAAAAGTTCTCCGGGATGGTCACCACCATGAGGTACTTGCCCTTGAGCAGGCCCTCATCACCATCGGCCTTGTTGACCTCCGCAAAGTTCAGGTACCCCGTCTCCAACAGGCCTTCGACGACCTGATCACCGTAGTTGGTGTATTTGCCCTGCTTCTCGACGCCCGCGTCCTCATTCACCACCGCAAGGTCAATGTTGCGCATGTACTTTGACGGGTCCCACATGGCCCACATCATGGTGCCGGCGACGATCAGCGGTGCAACGAGAAGAAAAACGATGAGCACGCGCGACACGGTACTCGTGGGGCGCCAATCTAGGACGCGGTGCCAGCCCATGGCTTCGCTGTCACGGGTCGCAGCACTCCCCTCATTCGCCCGACCAGGCGAAGAACCATTCTTCCGGTCTTCTTCAGTCTCACGGCTCATTCCCGCCTCCTTATAGTGATAGCGCAGGTCCGCTCTTAACCTTCTGCCCAGGACTTTCAGCGGCAGAACAAAGATGAGCGGGACGCTAGTTCATTTGTTTCACCAAACATACCACTTGATATGTTGTCCCTGTGAACTTATAACCATTCGTGCCATTGTGCCCAGTCCAGTTATTCTCGCGTGAGTTACGACCTGGGGCTGCGTTTGGCCGTGTGGGTGCTGGCCATTCCCGCGTGAGATCCAAGTTATGAGGCACATGAACAGGGCGTTTTCTCCTCCGGTTGCGAGGCATTAGGGCCTGTTTTAGTCTCTGTGCTCATGGGGGATATCGAAACCTACATCCGCCTTCGCAATTCGGGGATTGCGTTGGTGGAAGCAGCAACCAGTACACCCGAAGGCTTACGTGCGCTCGGCGCCTCGGCCGGTGATGCCGCGGAACTGGCCTCTCTTCATGCCATTTATTTCGGCGATACCCGCTTCACCGGAAAGCAGCGCGCAGCACGTCAGGCGGCCCAACGCCAGGGCCACGACCTTGCCACGTTGAACCTGATTGAGTCCTACACCGCCAAGCTGAAGAAGCAACTCGATGTCTGGAATTTGCGCGTCGCGCTGGCATCCACGCCTTCAGAACGGGTTCCTTCTGTAGCGGCGGAGCGCTTGAAGGAACTCAGGCCCAAACGCGTGCCTTCACCAGGGGTGCGGCTGACCTACCGCAAGAATGGCCCGCACTCGCTCACGGTTACCGATACCGCTCTGAACATATCCACCATTCGCAGCACACTCGAGTCCATCAACCCCGCCGACCTCCTGGACGCCACCCACCAGGTTTTCTTCAAAGAAGGCGTGGGCTCGCGGCCGGCGGTGGGAACCAACGTCGTGATAACGCTCGACGAGCTCGACAAAGTCGTCCGCCATGACGGCGACGACATCGAACTCGAGCTCACCAACGGCGGGCGCATGAGTGGCGCAGAGTTTCTCACCTACAAGTTCGCCGAAACTGGCTACGCCACATTGGTCCACCCCACCATCGGGCCGGTGTGGTTGCACCGACTTTCGCGCTTTGCCAGCCTCGAGCAGCGCATCATGGCCAGCGCCGAACACCCCACCTGCGCTATCGAGGACTGCAATAAACCGGCGGACTACTGCCAAGTCCACCACATCATTCCCTGGCAGGCAGGCGGGGAGACCAACCCGCCCAACCTGACCATGCTGTGCGCCTACCACAACGGCATCAACGACGATGACCCCACCAGCCCGACCGGCCGAGGCTATGTCTTTCGGTTGAGAGGACCCGTTGACTATATCCCGCCCTGGGGAACACCGATTACCGGGCAGCCTGCCTACCAAGAAGCCATAAACCGGCAGGTCACGAGCCCGACGCGCACTCCTCCAGGCCAACCACCCGATCCGCCGGACACACACCCATCGCCACCCAGCACTGCGCCGCCCGAATAATCTTTACGGCGGACTCAGCCCTGGGCCACGCGGAAACCTCAACGTTTAGAAGGTCTTCCGCGCCTTCGGCGATCGCTCCATCCCACGGGCTTGTCCAATGCACCGTCCGTACAGAACAGCCCGCCGAAAAACTCACGAACCCCCAACCGTTTGAACAGTCAGGGGTTTGTGGCGCGTGACTAGGTGAGTTTTAAAAGCCGGCTTTCTTGAGGGCATCGGCCATCGAGCCACCGCCGCCGCGGTCCGCGCGGCCACGCCCACCGTTGCGCCGGCCGGAACGGCCGCCTCGCCCCTCGGAACGGCCGCCGCCGTTGCGGCGCTTGGGGGCGGGCTGGCCGGGTTCGTCATCCAGCCGCAGCGACAAACCAATGCGCTGGCGCTCCACGTCGACCTCCATGACCTTGACCTTCACCACCTGGCCAGAACGGACCACATCATGCGGGTCAGAGACGAACTTGTGGCTCATCGCAGAGACGTGCACAAGGCCGTCTTGGTGCACTCCGACGTCGACGAACGCACCGAAGGCCGCAACGTTGGTCACGGTGCCCTCCAGAATCATGCCCGGTTTCAAGTCCGAGACCTTGTCTACGCCTTCCTTGAAGGTAGCCGTCTTGAATTCTGGGCGCGGGTCGCGGCCAGGTTTGTCCAGCTCCGCAATGATATCCGTCACCGTCGGCACACCGAAGGTATCGTCAGCAAAGTCCGCCGGCGACAGCTTCGTCAACACTCGCGAATTGCCAATGAGCTCCGAAACCCCCAGCCCGGTCTTCTCCGCGATGCGCGCCACCACCGGGTAGGCCTCCGGGTGCACAGCCGAGGCATCGAGCGGATCCTTACCTCCATTGATGCGCAGGAAGCCCGCCGCCTGTTCGAAAGCCTTCGGCCCCAAGCGCGGCACCTTCTTCAGCTCCTTGCGCGAGGCAAACGTGCCATTCTCATCGCGGTAGGCCACGATGTTGGCCGCAATCGTGGAGTTCACACCAGCCACGCGCTCCAGCAGGGGGGCCGAAGCGGTATTGAGGTCCACGCCGACGCCATTCACCGCGTCTTCCACCACGCCATCGAGCGTGCGCGCGAGCGCGACCTGGTTGACGTCGTGCTGGTACTGCCCCACGCCAATGGCCTTCGGGTCAATCTTCACCAGCTCCGCCAGCGGGTCCTGCAGGCGGCGCGCGATCGAGACCGCGCCGCGCAGTGAGACGTCCATGTCGGGGAACTCATCGGCCGCCAGCTGCGAAGCCGAATACACCGACGCGCCCGCCTCCGACACCACGACCGGGCTCGGCCGCTTCCCACCCGCCTGCGCGATGAGGTCCGCGACTTCACCGGCAAGCTTCTCCGTCTCCCGCGACGCGGTGCCATTGCCAATTGCCATGAGGTCCACCGAATGAGCCGCGCTTAACGACGCCAACTCTCTCACCGCCTCAGCCCACTTCTGCTGCGGCTGGTGCGGGTAGACGATGGTGATGGCTAGGACCTTGCCCGTCGGGTCGACAACCGCACACTTGACGCCGTTGCGGTAGCCCGGGTCTAAGCCCAGCGTCGCGCGTTGGCCCGCCGGGGCCGCCAGCAGAACATCGCGCAGGTTGGTGGCGAAGACCTTGAGCGCGCCTTCCTCCGCCTTCTCTTTGAGGCGCATGCGCACGTCGAGGCCCGAGGAGATGGAGAGTTTGGTGCGCCAGCCCCAGTGGACGGCGTCGGCAAGCCAGCGGGAGGTGTCAACGTCTAGGTCGAAGCGATCTGCGATCATGCCCTCGTAGATGGCGTCATCGCCGGCATCGAGGTTGAGCTGCAGCACGCCCTCGTTCTCACCGCGCAGCAGCGCCAAGATGCGGTGCGAGGGAAGCTTGTCGAAAGGCTCGGAGAACTCGAAGTAATCTTTGAACTTTGCGCCTTCGGCTTCCTTGCCTTCCACCACACCGGCGTTCATGGAACCGCTGGTGTACATACGCTCGCGCACCTCACCGACGAGGTCCGCATCCAGCGCAAAACGGTCCACCAGAATGGCGCGGGCACCATCGAGGGCTTTCTTCGTTTCCTCGAAACCTTCGGTGAGATACTCCCCTGCCAGCTCGGCCGGGTCCGCGGAAGGGTTCTCAATGAGTTTGTCGGTCAGCGGCTCCAGGCCGGCCTCACGCGCGATATCCGCTTTGGTCTTGCGGCGCTTCTTGTATGGCAGGTACAGATCCTCCAGGCGCGCCTTGGTTTCGCAGCCCTGAATGAGGGCACGCAGCTCGTCGGTCAGCTTGCCCTGCTCCTCAATCGCGGCGAGCACCGTTTCCTTGCGCTCCTCCAGTTCCCGCAGGTAGGTCGAGCGTTCCTCGATGATACGCAGCTGCGAGTCATCCAGCCCGCCGGTGGCTTCCTTGCGGTAACGGGCGATGAACGGAACGGTGTTACCTTCCGCCATGAGCTTGAGGGCGGCTTCGACAAACTGCTCTTTGACGCCCAGCTCTCCAGCGATGGTGGCTGCGATATTCACAAAACCTCTTTATGGGTCGGGGACTAAAAGACCTTCCTACCCTATACCCCGCCCTGCCACGCGCAGGAAGTACCCAGGCCAAACTCGGTGTGGCCGATCTCGGAGGTCCCGTACCACAATGTGTGCGGCGGCAAACAGTCCGCGACGGCCGCGGTGACCTTGGTCAGCGGCAGGTCAGAGGTACCGTTGACGATGACGCGCCACACGTGTTCGCTCACCGGCGGCTGGCCGTGCTTATCCATGTACTCGTTGACCAGAATGTTGTCGGGTTCGCAGGTAAATGACACGACCTCGGCGTTGATGTCGAGCGGTTCGACTCCGCCTTCACGCAAACGCTGCGGCATACCTTCGAGGACCTTGTTCCATTCAGCCTCAGTCATAAGTATTGACAAGTCAGTGCTGACGTCCATCTCAATCCTCCTTTAAGGTTTCCAGGTAGGCGCGATCGGCGTCACTTAGCTCCGCTGCATCCAGCAGCTCTGGGCGGCGCTGCCACGTCCGCGCCAGCGACTGCTCGCGGCGCCACCGGTCCACACGGGCGTGGTCACCGGAGGTCAGCACGTCCGGCACCGCCAGGCCACGCCACTCGCGCGGCTTGGTGTAGCTGGGCCCCTCCAGCAGGCCATCGGAGAAGGAATCTTCTTCGTGCGAGCGCCGGTTCCCCAGCACACCAGGGATGAGGCGCACGACGGCTTCGGCGATGACCAGCACGGCCACCTCACCTCCGATGAGCACGTAGTCACCGATGGAGACCTCACGTACGCGGTAGCGGTACTGCGCATCGTCGACGACGCGCTGGTCGATGCCCTCGTAGCGCCCGCACGCAAACACAATATGCTCCTCCGCGGACCACGCTTGCGCATCGGCCTGAGTAAAAGGCTCTCCCGCGGGCGTCGGCACGATAAGGAGCGGTTTGTCCGAATTCTCGCTTTCGCCATAGGAGCGCGCCTCGACGCCATGGATATCGTCGTGGCGCGGTTTGCTCAGGTGCGGCAGAGCGCTCTGCAGGTCCTGGGTGGAGGCGGTGCCGGAGGAGACGTCGTCAAGCGCGGGCCCCCACACCTCAGGCTTCATCACCATGCCGGGACCACCGCCATAGGGGGAATCATCGACGGATTTATGCACGTCGGTGGCCCACTGGCGCAGGTCATGCACGCCCACCGCGAGCTTCCCCTGCTCGATGGCCTTGCCCAGCAATGCGTGGCGCAGCGGGTCGAGGTACTCCGGAAAGATGGTGACAACGTCGATTCTCATAGGTCGAGCAGCCCCTCCGGTGGGGTAATCGTGCAGGTTCCTTCCTCCAGATCGACCTCCGGCACGATCTCCTCCACGAAGGGGACGAGCGCTTCTTTGCCATCGGTGAGCGTGACTTCCAGGAGGGACTGCGTGGGGCCGTGCGTCACGCCGGTCACCTCGCCCACCTCTACACCGTCGAGGAGGACGCGCAGGCCTTCCAACTCGTGGTCATAGAAGCCGTCATCCTCGGGATCATCCAGGGGTTCGGCAAAGAACTGGGTGCCACGCAGCGAGTCCGCGGCCGTGCGGTCCGGGATTTCCTTAAAGGTGATGAGCAGGCGCCCCTTGTGGGCGCGCACCGCCGCGATGGTGAGTTCGTGTTCCTTCTTGCCTTGTGTGCCGTGGAGAACCTCGCCGACGGTGAATCGGGTCTCCGGGGAATCGGTGGTCACCTCGACGGAGACCTCGCCTTTAATGCCGTGGGATTTCACCACGCGACCAATGAGTAGTTCCATGCCTGCTAGCTTAACGGGCTACGCTGGGGCGGTATGACTGAGCTTCCCATCAATGATGCAACCGCCTTTGGCGACGCCTCCCACAACAGTGCCGCCCTCACAACACTGAATCTGCTCGATGAGGCCCCCGAGCCACACCCCACACGCCCCAGACCAGCCGTTAAGAGGGTCCTCAGTGCCGACGGCGCGAACCTCATCCTCTTCTCCTTCCTGCCTGGACAAGACCTACCTGATCACAAGGCCGCGCACCCCATCACCGTCCAGGTGCTCCAGGGATCGGTGATTTTTAGTTGCGGGGAACAAGATGAGGTGCTCGCTCCCGGACGCATAGTGCACCTTCCGGCGTACGTGCCGCATGCGGTGACATGTAGCGAGGAACCTGCACTCATGCTGCTCACCATGTTGACACCGAACACTGGCGCGAATGTCTAGACTTTTAGTACGATTCTAAGATCGTGAGTAGTTCGAAGCCGTATCACCATGGAAATTTGCATGAAGAGATCCTCCGGGAGGCCATTAAGCTCGGCCGGGAGGGCGGACCGGAGGCTGTGACGATTCGCGCCGCAACGCGCGCGGTGGGCGTCTCCCCCACCGCCGCCTACCGTCACTTCAAGGACCAAGCCGCGCTTCTCGACGCCGTCGGGGCCGTCGCCACCTACGAACTCATCAACAAGCTCAGCGATACCTTCGAAACGACTGAGGGCACCATCATTGACAAGATGATGGCGGCCGGTTTCACCTACTTCCACCACGCCTTGGAAGAGCCGCACTTCTTTATGTGCATGATGGCCGCGAGCAGCCTTGGTATTCCGGCCGGGCTCGTAGCCGCGGCTGAGGGGCCCGGCGAAGATCCACGTGTGCAAGCCATGTTCAATTTCTACGGCTACATGGAGCAGTACGCGCGATCCATCGGCCAGCAACCCAAGAGGCAGCACATGATGCAGAATTGCCTGGCCGGCTGGTCAACGGTGCACGGTTTCACAGTCTTGTGCCTCAGCGGCCATTTGGGATCGCTACCGGAGGAAAAGGTGGAAGCTATGGCGCAGTCAGTTATTGCCTCCGCTGTCCGCGGCTTGGACTTCGAAAACCCTCTGGAGGTCCGCCTCCCACGGCCGAAAAACTAGATAATCCCCGCGACCTACTGGTCAGCGGGGATATTACGTTTGGAGTGCAGAAATTACTCTGCGGACTCCTCAGCCTCAGCGGAGTCGGCCTCTTCAGCCTTAGCGGCCTCTTCCTCAGCCTTAGCAGCCTCAGCGGCAGCGGCTTCCTCAGCAGCCTTCTCGGCGGCAGCCTTAGCCTCAGCCTCTTCCTTGGCCTTGCGCTTCTTCTCGGTGATGGCCTCGATGGTCGGGCCGTTGTTGGCCTCAGCCAGAGCAGCGTTGAAGAGGTCCAGCTTGGACGGCTTCGGCTCAGCAACCTTCAAGGTGCCCTCTGCGCCCGGCAGACCCTTGAACTTCTGCCAGTCACCGGTCACCTTGAGCAGTGCGAGAACCGGCTCGGTCGGCTGTGCGCCGACACCCAGCCAGTACTGAGCGCGCTCGGAATCGATCTGGATCAGGGACGGCTCCTGCTTCGGCTGGTAGATACCGATGTTCTCGATAGCCTTGCCGGAGCGGCGGGTGCGTGCATCAGCGACGATGACGCGGTACTCAGCGTTGCGAATCTTACCCATACGCTGCAGCTTGATCTTAACGGCCATGATTGGCTCCTTTTCTAGTCACCGGGCAGTTCAGGCACGCGCCACTTTCTGGCGCGCCGGTTCAACCCTTGGATTTATCCTGCGCGTGACGTGCCGGCCGTCCGTAGGCGGTACCGGCGTTACGCAGAGATGAAGTTTTGCGTGTCCTCCACGCGGTGCGTGAACAACCTCAACAACTTTAGCGGAACCCACACGAGATAGGAAATTCCCTTTGGCTCTTGCAGAGTTAGGCCTTACCCCGCGAAGGGGGTAGTCTGTAATGCGGTTATTTCGACGCCACACAATCCTCTTTTTATGAATAAACAAGCCCCCTCCACATTCCGCTACCGTTACGACCTTGACGGCCTCCGCGGCATCGCGATCGCCTTGGTTGTTCTGTACCACGTCTTCGTTGGTCGTGTCTCAGGTGGCGTCGATGTCTTCCTCCTGCTTTCCGGGTACTTCTTCTTGGGCTCGCAGCTGCGCTATGCTGCGCGGCCGAATGCCTCCCTGAACCCGTGGTGGCCCATCTGGCGCACGCTCCGCCGGCTTGTTCCTTCCCTCGTGCTCGTCATCGGCGTGAGCTATCTGCTCGTCCGGCTTTTCGCGCCGAAGCTCATGAACACGGAGCTCACCAAGCAGATCACGGCCACGGTCTTCTACTACCAAAACTGGGAATTGGCGCGGCAGAACGCTGACTACGCCGCTGCCTCCGCAAGCACATCACCACTGCAACACATGTGGTCCATGGCGGTCCAGGGCCAGTTCTATCTGCTGGGCATCTTCTTCGCTCTCGGCCTGGCCGCTTTCATGCGCCTGCGCCCCAAGAACACGGGCCTGCGAGAACAGCGCTTCTCTTCCATTAATTCCATCGCTGGACCGATTCTCCTCGTAGTTACCGTCGCCTCTTTCGCGTATGCCTCCCGCGATGGACTCTTGGGCACCCCCGAGAACTACTACTCGACGTGGTCGCGCGCGTGGGAGCTGACTTTGGGCGCGGTGCTCGTCATCTATGGTTCGCACCTGCGCATGCCGCAGCACTTGTCCAACCTCGCCACCGCCGTCGGTCTGGCCGCGCTCGCCTGCACCGGTCTGGTTATCTCCGATACCTTGGCATTCCCTGGGCCGCTGTCCCTGTTGCCGATCGGCGGCGCGGTGCTCATCATTATCGGTTCCGGCGGGTCCTTCTCTCGTGTTCTGACGAGCCGGCCGTCACGGTGGCTCGGCGATATCGCCTATCCGCTCTACCTGTGGCACTGGCCTCTGCTCATCATTTCCATCGCCGCCCTCGGCCTGGAAACCCCTCCGTGGTGGCTCGGCGCCATCATCATCGTGGTGTCGCTGGGCTTGGCGGATGTGACGCATCGTTTCGTCGAGAAGCCCCTGCGCCAGCATCGCAAACGCCCGCTTGCCGACGACCTCCCCGTCCACCGCGGCCTTGCCGACCTTCGCACGCGCACCGGCGCTCTGCGCGGCGTTGGCGGAGTCGTCGTTGCCGCCTGCACCATTGCACTCGTGGCCGTTCAGCCGCTGTGGCTGCGTAGCCTGCAGGAGGCCAACCGCGAAATCCTAGATCCGAGGCTCTACCCGGGAGCCACGACCTTCGTTGAGAACATCACGCCGCCTGAGAACGTGGAAATCAAGCCTGACCCGATTCTCGCGCGCGGCATCCAGCCGCCGGTCGCCGATAATTGGTGCTTCATCCCGGAGCAGGAGCCAACGGACTACTTCATCGAGACACAGAAGGACGGCGTGACGCCGTGCATCTTTGGTGACGTTGATTCCGACGTCGAGGTCTACTTGGTGGGTGGCTCGCATGCGGAGCAGTTCTCCTCGGCGCTGGATTACCTGGGCCGCGAGATGGGCTTTAAGCTCGTCCCGCTCACCCGCGTGGGTTGCCCCATCGAGTTGGGCGGTGAACTGAGTGTGAAGCCCTCTTGCGCCGAATGGAGCAAGGAAGTGGTCAAGCGCATCATCGACGCGGACCCAGCGTTGGTCGTGTCCAATTCCACGCGGCCAGGACAGCCGTTTGGCCACGGCCCCGACGCCGTCCCACCAGGCTACATAGCCTTCTGGGACGAGCTGGCCAAGCACGATATACCCTTCGTAGGCTTCCGCGACAACCCGTGGGGCTTCGATGAACACGGCAATGGCCGCCAGTTTGATGAGTGCTACGTGGCCACCAAGGATTCCCTCGGGTGTGGCATGCGTTTCGAGGAGGTCTACGCACCCTATGACCCCGGCGCTGAAGTCCTCTCGCAGTACGACAACATGCTCGCCGTGGACACCTCGAAGTGGTTCTGCAACGCCGACGGCGATTGCCCGGTCATCATCGGCAATATTATGGTCTATCGCGATATGCACCACTTCACCAAGGCCTTCGCCGACTCCGCCATCCCGCTCATCCGTGAAGCAATCGCGCCTATCCTCAACGGCGAGCAGGTCAAACAGCAGCCCCCGCAGATTCCCGCCGATAGCCCCGTGATCCCCCAGTCCGCTGAGACTCCTCCGGCCACACCCGCGGAGCCCATCCCCTATCCGGCCTACCCCGCAGGAGAAGCCATCTAGTACGCAGAAGGGCCGGCGCCACAGCGCCGGCCCTTGTCTCACCGAAGAAGGCTATGTTCTTCTTCGGTTATTTCTTCTTGCCCTGCCCAAAGTCCAGGTTGCTGAGGTCGATATTTTCCATGCCCTTAGGCATCTTGATATCGCCTAGCCCGGGCATGCCGCCGCCCATTTGCTCCTGCATCTTTTGCAGCTCCTGCATCGACGGCATGCCACCCGGCATACCGCCGCCACCACGACGCTTCGGCGGCTTGCGCTTGCCGTTCTTGCCCTTGCGGCCCTTCGGCTTCTTCTTGGTAGCGGAACGCCCACCGCCCATGCCCGGCATACCAAAACGACCGGCCATCTGCGACATCATCTTCTTGGCTTCGGTGAAGCGCTCGATGAGCTGGTTGACGTCAGAAACGCTCACACCGGAACCAAGGGCAATACGCTTGCGGCGCGAAGCGTTGAGAATCTTCGGGTTCTCGCGCTCCTCCGGGGTCATACCGCGGATGATGGCCTGGATGCGGTCGAGCTGCTTCTCGTCGACCATGTCGGCGATCTGGTTCATCTTGTTGCCGCCCGGCATCATCTTGAGCAGGTTGCCCATCGGCCCCAGGTTGCGCACCATGAGCATCATGTCCAAGAAGTCATTGAGCGTCATCTCGCCGGAGCCCATCTTCTTGGCGGCTTCCTCCGCCTTGGACTGATCCAGCTTGGACTCCGCCTGCTCGATAAGTGTCAGCAGGTCACCCATGCCCAAGATGCGCGAGGACATGCGCTCCGGGTGGAAGACGTCGAAGTCCTCGAGCTTCTCACCTGTGGAGGCGAACATGATGGGCTTACCCGTGACCTCACGGATGGACAGGGCTGCACCACCGCGGGCATCACCATCCAGCTTGGTCAGGACGACACCGGTAAAGTCCACGCCATCGCGGAAAGCTTCAGCGGTCTGCACGGCGTCTTGGCCGATCATGGAGTCAATGACGAAGAGCACTTCGTCCGGGTTGACGGCATCGCGGATGTTGCGCGCCTGCGTCATCAGGGTCTCATCGATGCCGAGGCGACCAGCGGTATCGATGATGACGATGTCGTGCTGCGTACGCTTAGCCTCTTCGATGCCGCGCTTGGCGACGTCCACCGGATCCCCATGCGAGGTACCCATCTCATGCTCGTGGGAGTCCAGGGAGGTGCCAGGATCCGGCGCGTAGACGTCGACCCCGGCGCGCTCGCCAACGATTTGGAGCTGCTGCACCGCGCCCGGGCGCTGGAGGTCACAGGCCACCAGCATCGGGGTATGTCCCTTGGAGGCAAGGTGCTTGGAAAGCTTGCCCGCCAAAGTGGTCTTACCAGCACCTTGGAGGCCGGCGAGCATGATGACCGTCGGCGGATTCTTGGCTAGGTTGAGGCGGCGGGTCTCGCCGCCGAGAATCTCGATGAGCTCCTCGTTGACGATTTTGACTACCTGCTGCGCCGGGTTGAGGGCCTCGGAGACCTCGGCACCGGCCGCACGCTCCTTGATGCGCTTGATAAAGCCGCGCACGACGTTGAGCGAGACGTCCGCCTCCAACAACGCAAGGCGGATTTCGCGCGCTGTGGCGTTGATGTCCGCCTCGGTCAGCTTGCCCTTGCCGCGCAGGCCGGACAGGGCTGATTGCAAGCGGTCAGACAAAGACTCAAACACGGTGCAGTGCTCCCTCAACTATCGTGGATAAATTTATAACTTCCCCAGCTTAGCCGTTGACCAGTGCTTGGGTCACATTCCGGACGAGGGCGGCGCGGGGGACGTCACCAAGCGGCACGGCGTGGAGCACCATCGTGGCGCCCGGCGCGGCGGTGGATACCCACTCGCACTCGGGAAGCAGCGCCAGCACGTGGCCGAGGGTACCCGGGTAGTCATCGATCCGAACCTCGAAGACTCCCCTGCTCCACATCGCAGTCGCGGGACCCGGCACAAATTCGGGCAGCACGGTATAGGTGCCGGATTTATAGGACTGAACGAGGCGCTCCTCCACCGTGGCGAGATCGATAGCACCGTGCAGAGCGCGGATGTCGAACTCGCCGGCATAGCCCTCCTCGGTGCGCACGAGGCGCGAGGAAAGAATGTTCCAGCCCAGCGCGGCAATCAGGGCCAGCGGACGCACGGCCTCCCTTTGGTAGTTGCCGCGCCACAGGACTGTAAAGCTGTCATCCTCCGAGTTGTGGCGCAGGCCGATGTCGCGGTCGGCGGCCACCAGAGGACGAACTGGGCGCAGTGCCTCCAACTGCGCAAAAGCATGCCCGCTGACCGCTTCAATGCCCTGCTCTAGCCTGCGGTTCCACACACCGGGTCCGGTGGATTCGGCATCGGCGCGGGCGAGCACGACGAGGAGAGCCAAGGTGAGGTAGTCATAGCGCACGGCTTCGAGGAGCTCGTCACGGGCTTCATCGGATGAAGGGTCCGTGCGGGAGACGATGCGCGCCAGCGTGGTGTGCTCAGCGACCACGGTTTGTACGCGGGAGCGGTCCGCTAAGTCGAGTCCCAACTTGGCTGCGGCTCGCGCCACCATCTCCGCCCCCACCATCTCATGCGGGCGCCCATAGCCTTTCCCGATATCGTGATAGAGCCCCACCAGGAGCAGCAGGTCCGGCCGGGCCACGGAGGTGCGCGCTTCCGCACAGCGCGCGGCGGTAAGGATGGAGTGGTAGTCCACGGTGTGAGCGTGCGTGCGCTCGCGCGGCAACAGCCCCCGGATGTGCTCCCACTCTGGGACGAGCCGCTCCCACAATCCGTGAGCGTCCATCTCCTGGATGAGGCGCGGAGTGTTGAGCGGCGAGGACAACAGGCTGAAGAAGGCATCCGTCGCGGCGGCGGGCCAGCGTTCGGGCAGTTCCGGCAACTCGCGCAATTGCTCCCAGACGTGGGAGGGCACTGTTCTGCCCGAGCGCGCCGCAGCGGCGGCCACGCGCAGGAGCAGCCACGGCTCGTCGAGATCGGCGGTGCGAGCGAGGCGGATCTCGCCCCCGACATCAACCACCCCGATATCGAGGGGCTTACGTGTGCGGTTGTGGCTGCGCCTGGCCACCACGCCCCGCGCCGTTGCCAATGCCCGCTCCACGGCCTTGTCTACTGCCGCGGCGGCAGTCACGACGGCTGCGGAGAGGCCATAGCGGTCAGCAAAGCCCAACTCGTGAGCTATCTCCTCAGCGAATTCGGGATCGAGGACGTCGCGGTGTCGGCGGGCGGTGACGTGGAGGAGCGTGCGGACGTCGAGAAGCAGGGCCTGCTCTTCCTCGAGCGCTGGGGCGTCGGCGAGGTTGCCCAGGGCGAGGGCCCGCAAGAATTGGATGTCGCGCAGGCCGCCCCGCCCATTCTTGATATCTGGGTGGGTCATCGTGGCCAGGGTCCCGGACCGGCGCCAGCGGGTGATTGCTAGGTCGACGAAAGCATCGAAGTTGCTCTGCAGTAGGCGGCGCCAGGAGGCATAGACCTGGGCGCGGGTGGAGTCCACGAGCTGCTTGTCGCCGGCGACGAAAGCCAGATCCAGCTGCGCGAAGCCGGCGGCGGGATCAGATCCGGCGATGGCGCCGAACTCGCGCGGGGTGCGCACGGCGTAGTCAAGCCGGTATTTGGCGTCCCAGATGGGGTACCAGATTTCGGAGACGACGTCCTCGGGAAGCTCGGTGTCATCCGGGTGGAGGAGAATCAGGTCGAGATCCGAAAAAGGGGTCATCGCCCGCCGGGCAAAAGAACCCGTGGCGGCAAGCGCACAGCCGGGCGGAAGCTGCAGGGACTGTGTGAGGCGCAGCGCCGAAGCGTAGGCGTCCTCACGCAGTTGGGCGGCCGTAGACACCTTTTAGAGAGCGGCCTCGCCGCGTTCACCGGTGCGTACGCGGATGACGTCCTCGACGTGCGTGATCCAAATCTTGCCGTCACCGATCTTGCCGGTGTAGGCGGCGTCGACGATAGCGGAGAGGATGTCCTCCACCTGCTCGTCGGCCGTCACCACCTCAAGCTTGACCTTGGGTACGAAATCGGTGGCGTACTCGGCGCCGCGGTAGACCTCGCTGTGGCCGCGCTGCTGACCAAAACCCTGGGTCTCGGTCACGGTCAGGCCGTGCACGTCGTGCTGTTCGAGGGCTTCACGGATGTCCGGCAGCGTGAACGGTTTGACGATGGCAGTGATGAGCTTCATCTGTTACTCCTTAGCTCCGGCGGTGTCGACCCGCGGCTGGACGGTAGGTGCAGGGTTAATCCTAGCGTCGTGGGTGTGGCGACGGTGAGACGCCACGGACTCACGGAAGTCATAGGCGGACTCGCGGTGCTCGCTCAGGTCGATGCCTTGGTCTTCATCATCGGCCCTCCACCCCAGGGTGGCGCGGATGAGGAGCGCCACAACCAGCGTAACGGCAGCGGAGAACAGCATGGCGACGAGCGCGATGACCGCCTGGACGACGAGCAGCTTGAAGCCTTCCGAGAGGTGACCGGTGAGGATGCCGTTAGCCGTGGCGAAGAAGGCCAACCCGATGGTTCCCCACAGGCCAGCGCACAGGTGCACGCCGACGACGTCCAGGGAGTCATCGAAGCCCCAGCGGTACTTCAGACTGATACACAGGCAGGCGATAATGCCGCCGAGGAACCCGAGGGCGATGGAACCGAGCGGGCTGAGTGCTCCTGCGGCCGGGGTGATGGCGACAAGACCTGCAATCGCGCCGGATGCAGCGCCGAGAGAAGTCGCGGCGTGGTCCCGGATTCTTTCCACGAGCATCCAGCCGAGCATCGCTGCGGCCGCTGCAACAGTGGTGTTGAGCCATGCCAGGCCAGCAAGACCGTCCGCAGCGAAAGCGGAACCGCCGTTAAAGCCGAACCAGCCGAACCACAGAAGCGCAGCGCCCAGCATCACCATCGGAAGGTTGTGGGGCCTATCGATGTGCTTCGGGAAGCCCGCGCGCGGGCCCACGACGATAGCCAGAACCAGGGCAGCCGCGCCGGCGGAAATGTGCACGACGGTGCCGCCCGCGAAGTCGATGGGAGCAATGAGAGCCTCACCGTTTGATACACCGAAGAGCCACGCTGCGAGGGAACGCGGGGCATGGGAGAGCACTCCCCCGCCCCACACCATGTGGGCGAGTGGAAAGTAGGCGAAGGTTACCCAGGCGCCCGCAAAGGTGAGCCACGCGGAGAACTTCACGCGGCCGGCGAGGGCGCCGGAGATGATGGCTGTCGAAATAATGGCGAAGGTTGTTTGAAAACCGATGTCGATGATGTTGGGGTAACCAGCACTGCCGGCAAGGTACTCGGCGGAGGGCCCGGTGATTTGGCCGCGTAGCCCCCAGGCTTCAAACGGGTTGCCCACGATACCGGCCAGCGAGCTTTCCGCATAGGACATGGACCACCCCCACAGAACGTAGAGCACGGGGACGAGCGCTAGTGCGCCGAAGGACATCATCATCATGTTGAGGACGTGACGGTTGCCCGCCATTCCGCCGTAGAACAACGCCAATCCGGGGGTCATGAGCAGCACCAAGGATGCGCTGATGAGCATCCATGCTGCGTCGCCGGAAGAAAATGCTTCAGGAGTCATACGTCAACTAACCTCGTTTCTATAGCTTGATAGGTAACGGGACTTAATATACCTATCGCACTATAGAATTAGGAAGGAAAGTGAGCTGCAGATCACACTTAAGATCGAAAAAGCGGCGAGGGAAGCACTCTCCTCGCCGCTTGTCCCAGCACGCGCCCTAGAGCTCGTCCTCGGAAGCCTTTACCGTTTGCTCACGCTCGCGCATACGCTTGGCATACTTCACGTCGGTGACGGTCACGCCGTAGATGGAACGGCCCATGTAGAAGGAGCCCACCGACGCGATGATCCACACGCCGAAACACGCGATCATGACCTTGATCAGCGACCACAGGGAAAACCCGTTCTCAGCAAAATCCACGACCAACTTCGCCACAAGCAGCAGCGGAACGGCCAAACCGACCGTCGGCCCCAGCAGGTTGACGCGGGTCAGGGCATCGGGCGCACGCCACAAGGCGATGGCGGTCCCAATGACCAAGACCGTGGCTACGACCAACAGAATCGAGGCGATAATCTCCGCGATAGTCATGGTCTTACCTCCTACCCTTCGAGATGATGCGGGCCATCGACAACGTCGGCAGCACGCCGGCCGCAATAGCCGCGAGCATGGCGATGTCATAGACGATGGACGCGTGATTAGTCATGGACCACGAAATATACATGCACAGCATGCCGTAAAAGACCATGTCACTCATCACGGTTCGGGTGAGCTCATCACGGGAGCGCAACGCCAATACCAACGCCGCGCACACCGATGCGCCGATGAGGAAAATACTGACAAAAACTACCCATTGAAAGGCGCTCATCGAGGAAAAATCAATCATTTCTTATCATCCTTTCGGGCATCCTTGTTCTGTGCAACCTGGCGCAAGGGCCACACGGAGTACTTCTCCACATCGTGCGCGGCCAGCGGGGTATCGTCGGTCTTTGCAATGTCGGGTGCACGCATATGGCGGCCCAGCGTATCCAGCGGGTACTCGTAGAACGTGGAGGCGAGCTCCTTGGTGGGGCCCTGACCAGGAACGCCATAGTCAATGCCCTTCACTCGCGGGGCGAGGCGTTCCTCCATGTCCGCGAGATCCTCCATGATGCTGGCTGGGTCATCCCCCATGACCGCCTGAACCAGCACGATGCGCGGCAGGCCTTCTGCCACCGGCTCGCGCAAACCCAAGGACAGAGTCCCCGGGGTTGCCGTAATGGACGAGGTGAACCAGAAGATCTCCCACGCGCTGGTCACGCGCAGGGGGTACCGCACCACTACCGGGCGGTAGTTATTCTGCGGCTTGAAGGATTCCGCGGCGAGCGAGAAACCCGCAACGAAGATTTCCTTGATCAGCCATAGCGCGTAGACAACGGCATGCACTGCAGTCTTCATTTAACGGCCCTCCTGAAGGGAGTCGATGTCGGGTAGGGCTACGGGGTCGTCGCCAAGCACTGCGTCTGCATAAGCCTCCGTATCCAGCAAGTCCGCTGAGGCTTCCATCGTGACGCTGATGACCGGACCGGAGAGAATGAACATGGTCAGCGAGCCCAAGATGAGCGCCGCCGAGGGTGCCATCAGCTTCTTGCGGATCACCAGCTCATCGGGCACCTTCTCCTTGGGAAGGTCCTTGCCCCAGAAGACGCGACGCCACACGCGCAACATGGCAAGGAACGCCGCGAAGGAGGCGATGATGATCACCGTGATCACGGTCCAGGCCCATCCCCCGCCGGTACGGGCAATTTCCGCGACGATGAGGACCTTGCCCCACATACCGGAGAAGGGAGGGAAGCCCACGACGGAGAAGGCGCCTGCGGCGAAGATCCACGCGATAATCGGATCACGGCGCGCCAAGCCAGAAAGCTTGTTGAGCCTGCCCGTACCGTACGTCTCCTCGATGGCACCGGAGGCCAGGATGAGGGAGCCCACCGTGAGCATGTGGTGAATCGTGTAGAGAATGCCGGCAGCCAACGCGCGCTGCGCATCGTGGGTAGTGAAGGCCATCATCACGAGGATGAAGGGCATACCGTTGAGCATCTGGTATCCCAGCACGCGGCGGATGGAGTTCTCGGCCAAACCGCCGAAGGAGCCCACCACCATGGAGATGATCATGATGACGATGATGAGTGTTCCCCAGCGCTGGTCCATATCGAACAGCTGCACCCACAGGCGGTAGAGCATGTACACCGCCACCTTGGTGTGCAGGCCGGAGAACAAGCCCATGACGGCAGCCGACGTACCCGGGTAGGTGCGCGGCAGCCACGACTGCACGGGGAACACACCGGCCTTCGCGGCGATGGCGATAACGATGATGCCGGAGGCCACCGTCACCGGACCATTGCCGGCGGCAGCGCCCGTGAGCGCCGCCAGGTTGACCACGCCGGTCACCGAGTAGATATAGCCCACGCCGACCACCAAAAGCGTGGAGGCGAACAAGTTCACCAGCACGAAGGCGCGGCCGGCAGCCAAGCGCGACCAGGTACCGGACATCGTGATGAGGCCATAGGACGGCAGCAGCATGACCTCGATGAACACGAAGAAGTTAAAGAGGTCAGCGGTGAGCAGGGCGCCACACACACCAGTGATAAGGATTAGTGTCAGCGACGGGTAGTAGCGAGACTTGGTCTCACCGCCCACGATGGCAAACCAGTTGGCACCGAAGGCCACGATCATCGTCGTAATGAGCATGAGTGCCGAGAACGTATCGGCGGCGAAGGCAATACCCGCGTTGCCCAGGTAGTTACCCACACTGTGCGCCACCACTCCGTTGCTCATGGTGTAGAGCAACAGCGCAAAGGAGGCGAAAATACCCACGCCCGGAACGATGAGCATGATGGCATCGCGCACGCGGCTCCATGGCGCGAGGAGCGCCAGCGCCGCCGATACGAGGGGAACCGCTGGGAAGAGCGGGAGGAGGGCGCTTACGGTGTCATACATCTAGTTGTCCTCCTCTTGTTCGAGTTCTTTCAAACGATCCATCTTGTTAGCCGAGCGCTCCAGAATCTCCCGGTTCTGGGTGTCGCGTCCCAGCGTGGAGAAAGCGTGGTCAATGGTGTTGTCATCCACCGGCTCAACAACATCCGTGTCGTCGTTCGCGCCCATCGCCGCCATGGTCAGCAGGATGGTCGAGGTAGCCATGGAAATCACCACGGCGGTCAGGACGAAGGCCTGCGGCAGCGGGTCTGCCATCTGGTCCATGCCCACCTGCGAGGGAAAGGACTCTCCACGGTAGGAGTACACGCCGGTGGCCAGGAGCATGAGGTTGGCACCATGGCCGAAGGCCATCATGCCCAGCACGATGTGCACGAGGCCGCGCTGCTGGATGAGGTAGACGGCGCTACCGATGAGCAAAGCAATGGTCAGTGCGAGGATCATGAGTTCTTCTCCTCTTGAGCCGAGATTCGGTGGGACGAGGACGCACGGTGGCGTGCCTCGGAGTCATTGAGCAACGCCGTTGGGTCCGAAGACGGGTTGATGGACTCGGGATACGGGTCGTCGACATCCTCCATGACCACGCGCGGGGTATTCGGCAGCGCGGAATCATCGTCATGAACCCACGGCAAGTAGTCCCGCTCGGTGCCCGGGCGCAGGTAACCGCCCAAAGCGTTGATGGCCATGGTGAGCATGCCCAACACCGCAAGGTAAATGCCGAGGTCGAAGATGAGCGACGTCGTCCAGTGCTGCCCCAGGGCGTGGCCATGGATGGCTGTGAGGAAACCGCCGGAGCTATGCGACGTCGGGATGTAGCCGATGAAGCCTGCCACCAGTGCCACGATGATGCCCACGCCGGTGAGGTGAATCGGAGTCATGCGCCCGAAGACAATCTCATCGGTACCGCGGGACAGGTAGGTCAGGCCGATGGCCGCACCCATGATGAGCGCCGCCGGGAAGCCGCCGCCGGAAGCCTGGTGGCCACGGTAGAAGACAATGAAGGACATGACCACCAGGATTGGGATGGCCACGGCAATGCCCTTGCGCAGCGGCACCGAGTTGAGCTGCGACTGGCCGAACGGCGCCGGACGCGTACCGGAGGTGAACGGGAAGCGCGGCAGCGTCGAGGTGACCGCAGCGATAACCACGGCAGCCATGCCCAGCACCGACAGCTCACCCAGGGTATCGAGTGCACGGAACTCCACGATGATGGTGGCCACCACGTTGTCGCCACCAGTAATATCCGGAGCGTTGTTGAGGTACCACATGGCCAGGTCCGAGCGCTCGTGACGCCCCATCAGCGCCCACACGCCCAGGAATGCGGTGAGCCCAGCGAGCACGGCCACCACGATGGAACCCACCTTGCGGTTGTTGTTTTGTACTGGGTGGAATTTCTCCGGCAGATAGCGCAGGACCATCATCATGACGATGACGGACAGCGCCTCCACCGTGAACTGCGTCAGGGCCACGTCGGGTGCGCCGAGCAAGAACATCTGCAAGGTCACGCCGGTTCCCGCGGTACCAATCATGACCGCACCGGTGAGGCGGTTGCGTGTACGCACCAGACCAAACATGGACAGCGCCACGATGCCCAGCGGCAACAGGTCCCACGGATTATCAAGGCCATCCACGCGCGGGTTGAGAGCCACACCGTCGACACCCGTGGACACCAGAGTGGAGCCCGCCAGGATGATGACTAGGAGAATGATCGGCAGGATCAGCTTCGACGGGTTGTGGGTATCGGACATGCGGCCAACGAAACGGCCGAAGGCCGCGCACACATCCTGAATCCACTTCAGGATTTGGTTACCGGTGCGCGGTAGGAGCTGGCGCTCCTCCATCGCGGTCCACAGCGGCCCGCGGAAGAACAACGCGATGATGCCAGCGATCAGCACCACCACAGAAATAAGCAGCGGGACGTTCAGCCCGTGCCACAGCGCGAGGTGGGAATGGCCCTCCATACCGATGGCCGCCACGATGTTATCGAGCGGCTTATCGAGCGCTCCCATGACGAAAATGATCGGCACCGACATCACACCCGGCAGAGCCGCGGGCAGCCACAACCGCACCGGTGCCTCATGGACATGCGACATGTTGCGCGGGCCATCGAAAAAGGCGCCGAAGACGATCTTGGCGGAGTAAGTAAACGTGAAGAACGCACCCACGCCGGCGACGATGAGCAGCAGCGCCTGGCCGGTAGAACCAATTGGTGCCTCCTCGAAGGCGGTGAGCATTCCTTCCTTCGACACGAATCCGAACAGCGGCGGGACCGCCGCCATCGAGGCAGCACCGATAAGCATGGAGCCGAAGGTCCACGGCATCTTGTTCCACAGCACGCCGAGGCGGCGGATATCGCGGGAACCGGCCTCGTGGTCGATGACACCAATGAGCATGAAGATGGAGGACTTAAACAGCGCGTGCGCCAGCGTGTGCACGAGCGCCGCCGCGATGGCGAAAGGCGTGCCCACACCAATCGTGGCCACGATCCATCCCAGGTGGGACACGGTGGAGTACGCGGTCAGCTTCTTCAGGTCCGTCTTCTGCACCGCGAAGACCGCCGACATCACGGCGGTACCCATACCGGCGACGATGAGCAGCCAGTTCCACACGGCAACGTCGTGGAAGATAGTGGAGAAGCGAATCAAGAGGTAGACACCGGCCTTGACCACTGCTGCCGCGTGCAGGAAGGCCGAGACCGGCGTCGCGGCCGCCATGGCTTCCGGCAGCCAGAAGTGGAAGGGGAACTGTGCAGACTTGGTAAATGCCGATACCGCAATGAGCACGGCAACCCCGGCGGTCAGGCCTGGGCGCTCCGCCCACACGTCGGAGGCCAAGATGCCCTCAAGGTTCGTCGTCCCCGCTGCGGTTGCAGCAATCGCCACGCCCGATAGCAGAGTGAGGCCGCCAACGAAGGTAAGGATCAACGTGCGCTGCGAACCCGCCTCACCTGACTTACCGCTGCGCGCAATGAGCATGAACGACGCCAGCGATACCAGCTCCCAGGCAAGGAAGAGCACCACGACGTCGTTAGCGAGCACGAGCAGGAGGATCGACAGCGTAAACGCGGTCATCAGGACATAAAAACTGACGTTTCCTTTTCCTTTAGGCAAGTAAGCCGCAGAATAAGTAAACACCACCGCACCGATGACGAGAGCCAGCATGGCGAAGAAGATGCCGAGTGCATCGCCGCGGAAGGCGAGGTTGACATCAACACCGGGCGCGATCACATCGCGCACCCACGTCACGGAATAGGTCAGTTCTTCGCCACGGGCAAGCGCCGGAAATTCTTTAGCCAACAGTGCCGCGGCGACAATAAAAATGCCGGCTAGCGGGTAGCCGGCTGCGCGATCAGCAACCTTGACGGCTACTGGTGCAAGCGCCACTGCGACAGCTGCGAGGAGGACGACATACAGGAGTGTCACGGAAGAGTAGCCTCACGAACCGTTGTTAGGGCTGGTTAATCAGCCTCACATAGACAGGACTTTCCCAGAGTATCATTGTGACCTCCCCCAAAGCACATCTTTAATGGGATGAAGACGACGAAAGCGCCCCACAAAGGAGGCGCTACGTCTCGAAAGAACTTAGGTCTAGCCCAGGGATCTATAAGGACTTACTTCTCCCCCAGCAAGGCATCAACAAATCCTTCGACCTCAAACGGCGCGAGGTCATCTGCACCCTCGCCGAGGCCCACGAGCTTGACCGGCACGCCCAGTTCCTCCTGCACCTGGAAGACGATGCCGCCCTTGGCGGTGCCATCCAGCTTCGTGAGGACAACGCCGGTGATATCAACAACATCACGGAAGATACGGGCCTGGGTCAGGCCGTTCTGCCCCACCGTCGCATCCAGTACAAGCAGGACCTCATCAACCTCGGTCTTCTTCTCCACCACGCGCTTGACCTTGCCCAGCTGGTCCATGAGGTCCACGGAGGTGTGCAGACGGCCAGCGGTGTCAACGAGAACAACGTCGACGCCCTGGTCAACGCCAGCGGCCACGGCATCAAAGGCCACGGAGGCCGGGTCCGCGCCTTCCTTGCCGCGGACAGTCGTAGCGCCCACGCGACGGCCCCAGGTCTCCAGCTGGTCCGCAGCCGCTGCACGGAAAGTATCCGCCGCGCCGAGCAAGACGTTGTGCCCCATGGACACGAGCACGCGGGCCAGCTTGCCGGTCGTGGTGGTCTTGCCGGTGCCGTTGACGCCGACGACCATAATGACGGCCGGCTTGCCTTCATTCGGCATGGCCTTGATAGAACGGTCCATCTCCGGGTGGCCCACCTCGATGAGGGCCTCGCGCAGCATCGCACGCGCTTCGGCCTCAGAACTGACTCCGCGCTCTGCAATCTTGTCACGCAGGGAGTCGGTAACTTGCATGGTGGACTTCGTACCCAGATCCGCCATGATGAGGGTGTCTTCGATTTCCTCCCAGGCATCATCATCAAGGTCACCAGCAGAAAGAATGCCCATGAGGCCTTGGCCAATGGCGTTCTGCGAGCGCGACAGACGCCCGCGCAGCTTGCCCAAGCGGCCGGCAGCCGGCGCAATGTCCTCCTGCGGCTGGGCTGCCGGGGCCTCGACAACCTCGGCGTCGTCGGATACTTCGAGCTCCTCCGGCTCAGCCTCGAGTGCCGCGCTTGCCGACGCCGCCTGCGCCCCCGCTGCCGCGGCGGCCTCCTCTGCTTCGGCTTCCTCAGACTCGGCCGGAGCCTCAGGTACCTCCGGTTCCTCCTCTACCTTCGGAGTTTCAACTACCGGCTCCGGTTCGGCAATCTCTTGTTCGGTGGCCGGGACATCCTCTTCCGTGTCCTCGTCATCCTTGTCAACAGCAGCGGCGCCGGATACGGCAGCACCAGCGGCGGCAGCGCCCGCAGCTCCTGCAGCGGCTACACCAGCGGAAGAATCCTTATCCTCGTCTTCCTTTGCCGGTTCGTTCTGCGCAGCCGGTTCCGGCTCGCTCACCGGCTTCGCGTCTGCGACGGGTTCCGGCTTGGGCTCTGCCTGAGGCTTCGGTTCGACCTGAGGCTTCGACTCTGCCTCAGGCGTCGGTTCCGCCGCAGGCTTCGCTGCCTTCGGGGTCTCCTCTTCACCCTTGAGCTGAGCATTCGCCAGATCAGTGGCATCACGCTGCTCCGCCTGCGGCTCAGGCTTGGGCTTGGGCTCAGCCGGGGCCTGCGCGGGCTGCTCGGCAACTGGCGGCTGTGGCGCCGGCTGCTCGGGCTTCGAGGCGGTGACAGGCTCCTTAACTGCACCGCCGCCAGCCGGGGCAAAATTAAAACCAGACTTGGCTTGGTAGTTGCCGGACTTCTGCTGCTGGGTCAGCTCCTTCGGCTCCTCCGCGGGTTTTACGAAGGAGACCTTCTTTGATTCGCCGCGCTTCTTGCCTAGGACAACGAACAAGACCACGAGCAGAATCAGGACGATGACTGCTATCGCAATCCACATAAAAGTAGTATTCATGCCTTCCATAGTGCCAGGGTTGTCCACGTACGGCACGACAAGGAGGGTGAAAAGTGCTGGGCGCAAGCCCCGCCCTAGCGCGGGGCATCCACGCCGAGACGCGTGGCATCCTCCGCCGCCTGTGCTGTGCCCGGCGCCTCACCGGCGCGAGACATGCGCTGCGAAATCACGCGCGTCACGCCATCGCCGCGCATCGTGACGCCATACAGCACGTTGGCCACGTCCATCGTCGGCTTCTGGTGGGTGATGACGATGAGCTGGGAATCCTTACGCAGCTCCTCGAAAAGGGCGATGAGACGGCGCAGGTTGACGTCGTCAAGCGCGGCTTCCACCTCGTCCATGACGTAGAACGGTGAGGGGCGCGCGCGGAAAATCGCCACGAGCATAGCCAGGGCTGTCAAGGACTTCTCGCCACCAGACAACAGCGACAAGCGCTTCACCTTCTTACCCGGCGGGCGGGCCTCCACCTCGATGCCGGTGGCCAGCATGTCATCCGGCTCCGTGAGGATGAGGCGACCCTCGCCTCCGGGGAACAGCGTCTGGAAGACCTTGGGAAACTCCGCTTCCACGTCGTGCCAGGCATCCGTGAACAGCTGCAAGATTTGCGCGTCCACATCTTCAATAACGCCAGTCAGATCCTTGCGCGCCTGGATCACATCATCCAGCTGCGTGGAGAGGAAGCTGTAGCGCTCCTCCAGTGCCTTGTACTCCTCCAAGGCCAACGGGTTGACCTTGCCCAGGGAGTTGAGGTCCTTCTCGGCTTGCTTCAACCGCTTAGTTTCGGCGGAACGATCGAAATCCTCCCCCGGGGTGTAGTCCTTGAGCAGGTCGGGAATCGCAATGCCGAGCTGCTCCACGATTTTTTCCTCGGCCTCATCCACGCGCACCTGCGCTTGGCTGCGGGCGATCTCGGAGTTATGCGCGGAGTCGGTCAGGCGATCCAGCTGCTGGCGGGTCGCGGAGACCGCTTGCTTCGCCGATTGTGCACGGCCTTGCAGCACGCCGCGCTGGGTGACCAGCTCATCGCGTTCCTCGGCGGCCCGCTCGAGTGCCTGCGCGGTCCGGGCGGCCAAATCTTGGGCATGCTTGTCGACGGCCCCCGCCAACCTCGCCTGCGCTTGCCGGCGGGCCATCGCCTGATCGTGGCGGGCTTTGGCCTGGCGCTCGTGCTGGGCTTGGCGCCGAAGGGCCTCTCCCCTACCCGCTGCCTGGCCGACCTTCTCTTCGGCGCTGCGGGCCGCCAGCTGGGCCTCTACCTCCATGGCCTTGACCTGTTCCAGGGCCGTCGAGGCAGCATCGCGTTCCACCGAGGAGGGTTCATCAGCCTGCTCTTCAGCGTCCACGCGCGACAAGCGGTCACGCGCCTCCGCCAACTCTTCGCGTAGGCGGGCCAACTGCACCTCGATATCCATGGCGCGGGCGGCGGCCTTTTCGTGCTCAGCCTTGTTCGCCTCGTATTGCTTGAGCAAGCGCTGGTGATCGCGCTTCCACGCCTCTAACTCGTGATCGTGTTCCCGTAGCGCGGCCTTAGCGCTCGCCGCACCCACGCGCGCATCGTCCGCCGCCAGCTTCGCGCCTTCCAGCGTGCCGGATAGTTCTTCCAACTCATGAGTGGCTGATTCCAGTTGTTGCTCGGCCTCCGCGATCTGGCCGCTCACCTCCACCGTTGAGGCAGCTCCAGTTCCGGCCTCTACCCAACCTTCGCCGACGAGCAGGCCCTCAGGGGTCACAGCTCGCAGGCGCGGATCCTCCGCGATGAGTTCACGGGCTGCGGCATAGTCGTCGACGAGGACCACGTCGGAGAGCAAGCGCGTCACCGCCGCTGAGACTTCTGGGACCAAGACCATCTGGTCCAGCAGCCAGCGAGCACCGGAAGGCAAGTCCGCGTCAAGGCGCCAGGCTGAACCGGTGGGCTCCGCGGCGACGTCGATCAGCGGCGTGCGGCTCGCCGCAGCGAGATCGCGCACGATGCCCCCGCTCACCGCGCCGGCTTGGGCTTCGGCGAAGGAGCCGAGTGCTGCCGCAACGGCCGTCTCATAACGCGTGGAGATGAACTCCGCGAGAGGTTTAAAGCCCTCACCGAGATCCAGTGCTTCTGGAACGGTCTGGCCCAGGGTATCGATCCGAGCGCGCAAACTGTACACGCTGCGCTCGTGTTGCCGCTGTGCGTCACGCAGCTGTTCCAAGCGTTTATCGGCCGCTGCGGATTCGCTGGCCGCGCGCACATGCGCTTCCTCCAGTGGCTCACGCTCGGCGGCCAGGTGCTCCAGCTTGTCCGCCACCTCGTCAGCTTCCGCTTGCGCTCCCCTGGTACGGGCTTTCGTGTTCGCCAGCGTCTCTTCCTGCCGCGCCAACTCGGACTCCGCGGAACTTACTTGACCGGCTAAGTTCTCCTCAGCGGCGATGAGGCGAACCACGCCTTCGCGGCGATCCGCAATGGCGCGCAGCTGCGCCATGTGTTCCTTATCGGCGGCCTCGAAGGCTTCCCGACGCTCAGCCACTTCCTCCCGGATCGATTCCAGACGCTCCGCCGCCTCCTCGGCCGCGGCCAGCAACTCATCATGCTCCTCGTCGGCCCGCTGGGCGCGTGCCTCCAACTCATCCGGATCCTGGCCCGCGTAGGCGACCTGTGAGCCAACGTTGCTGGCGCGCTCGGCCGCGATGCGCTGCGTAGCGGAGATACGCTCCGACAGCGTCGAGAGCTCAAACCACAGCTTCTGCGCGGCCTCCGCGCGCGGAGTGACATCCCCCAACTCGGCTTCTACCTCGAGCTGGATTTCGGTCGCCTCTTCCAGCTGGGCTGTCACTTCCTCGACCTGCTCGGCGAGCACCGCCGCGCGCTTTTCAGCGTCGTCGAATGTCGCGCGCAACCGCACCACGCGGTCGCCGGCAAGACGCAGGCGGGCATCCCGCAAATCCGCCTGCACGGTTGCTGCGCGCTGGGCGGCCTCCGCTTGGCGCGCCAAGGGCTTGAGTTGTTTGCCCAGCTCATCGGTCAAGTCCTGCAGGCGATCCAGGTTGGCCTGCATGCCGGTCAGCTTGCGCTGCGCTTTTTCCTTGCGGCGGCGGTGTTTCAGCACGCCCGCGGCTTCTTCGATATAGGCGCGGCGATCCTCCGGGCGGGATTCCAGAATCTCCGCCAGCTTTCCCTGGCCCACGATGATGTGCATCTCGCGGCCAATGCCGGAATCAGACAGCAGCTCTTGAATATCCATGAGGCGCGCCTTCGCCCCATTGATCTCATATTCGCTCGCGCCATCCCGGAACATGCGGCGGGTGACGGAGACCTCCGAATACTCGATGGGCAAGGCGCCATCGGAATTGTCAATCGTCAGCGTAACCTCGGCGCGGCCGAGGGCCTTGCGGTCCCCGGCGCCGGCAAAGATGACGTCCTGCATCTTGCCGCCGCGCAGCGTCTTGGCGCTGCCTTCACCCATGACCCACGCGAGCGCATCGACGACGTTCGATTTACCCGAGCCATTTGGGCCCACCACGGCGCAGATGCCGGGCTCGAATTTCAGGTTCGTCGCGGACGCGAAGGACTTGAATCCTTTGAGCGTGAGCGATTTGAGGTGCATTCGGTTTAGTTTAGCGCTCGATGAAGCCCGACTCACCGCGCGGTGCGGCCCACTGCTCCACCACGGCGTTCACTACGCCTGGGCGGTGGGTGGTCGACGGTTCTTCACGCAGCAAGGCCAGCAGCTTCTCGCAATCAGCACGCGGCCCTTCAGCAACCACTTGGACGCGGCCATCCTGCAGGTTCGTCGCGTGTCCTGCCAGCCCTAGTTCGAGTGCCCGGGAACGCGTCCACCAGCGAAAGCCCACGCCTTGGACGTGGCCATGGACGAAAGCCGTGAGCCGCTCATTCCCTGTGGCCGCTGCCTGCTGCGTCATCTAGTACTCCCTCAAGTTCGTGCGGTCACCCAAGTCATGCTCGTGCTTGAGACGGCGGCGGTCCTCCGCGCTGCGGCGGGTTACCGGATCCGTGCCATCCCAGCACTCGACGTTCTGCAGTTCCGGCAGCATATCACGGTGGAAGACGGGATCCAGGCCCTTGCGGCGCTGTTCGTTGTAGTTCTTCAACAGCTTGATGGCCACGCCCGACAGCGGCACGATGGCGCACACGTTGAGCAGAACCATGATGGCAGCGCCGGTATCGGCCAGGTCGAACACGGTGCCCAGCGGGGCCACTGCACCGTAGAAGACGAAGGCCAACACGATGAGACGGAAGATCCACAGCACCGACTTCTTCTCAGAGAGGTACTCCACGTTGGACTCGGCAAGGTAGTAGTTGCCCAGAATCGAGGAGAAGGCGAGGAAGAAGAGGATGAAGGTGACAAAGTGGATGCCCCACTCACCCACCACACCGGAGAGCGCATTCTGGGTCAGGGTTACACCCTCAATCGCATCGGAACCGAAACGCTCGAAATCAGTACCCAGCAGGATGATGAAGGCGGTAATCGTACACACCACCAGGGTGTCGAAGTACACGCCGAGGGTCTGCACGAGGCCCTGCTTGACTGGGTGGGACACCGTCGCGGTAGCTGCTGCGTTTGGAGCAGAACCTTCACCCGCTTCGTTGGAGAACAAACCACGCTGGATACCCTTGAGCATCGCCATGCCCACGGTCGCACCGGCGGCCTCGCGGAAGCCGAACGCAGAGCCAATGATGGAGGCAAGCATGTCCGGCACCTTGTCAAAGTTCAGGACCACCACGATGATGCCCATGATGAGGTAAGCACCGGCCATGAAAGGCACGATGAACTGAGTCATCGAGGCGATGCGCTGCACGCCACCGATGATGATGAGACCGGACACTGCGACGACGGCGATGCCCACGCCTGCCTTGAAAGCACTGGAATCCTGCCCGAAGGAGGCCGCCAAGGAATCGGAGATAGCGTTGGTCTGGAAAGCGTTGTAGAACCAGCCAAAAGTAATGGCGATGGCGACGGAGAAGATGGTCGCCAGAGGCTTCCAGCCCAAGCCGCGGGACATGTAGTAGGCGGGGCCACCACGGTAGGTATCCCCTTCGCGCACCTTCCATAGCTGCGCCAAAGTGGACTCGACGAATGCAGTCGCACCACCAAGGATGGCGATGAGCCACATCCAGAACACCGCACCGGGTCCGCCCACGGAGATGGCCACGGCCACGCCCGCGACGTTGCCGGTGCCCACGCGGGAGGCTGCCGAAATGGTGAATGCCTTGAAGGCGGAGATTCCGCCATAGTCGGCATCCTCATCGGCGCCGACGCCCTTGGGCTTTTCGACGACCGCCTTGAACATGTCCGGCACCATACGGATCTGCACCAAGACGGTGCGGATGCCGAAGAAGAGGCCCGCGGCAATGAGCAGCCATGGCAGGACATAAGACCACAGACTGTCGTTAATGACACCGATCACGGTGCTGAAGATTTCTTGCATGCGTTACACATTAATAACTCACACCAGAATCGTCCTAGTTGGCCGCGGGCAGCCTCCCCTCTCCGCGGCGCTGACAGGACGGGCAGTAGTGGGTCCCACGCCCGCCAAGCACGGTTTTCACGATTTCCTCACCGCAGCGATCGCAGGGCTGGCCACCCCTGCCATAGGCATGTAAGGAACGGTCAAAATATCCGGATTCACCGTTGACGTTGACGTACAACGCGTCAAAGCTGGTTCCGCCAACGGCGAGCGCCGCGCGCATGACATCACCGGCCGCGGATATCACCGCGACGGCATCGCGCTGCCGCAGGGCGCTAGCCTTCTTGAGCGGAGAAATCTGGGCCGCCCACAACGCCTCATCGGCATAGATATTGCCCACCCCGCTGAGCACCGTTTGGTCGAGCAGAGCTACCTTGACCGCGGTGCGCTTCGCGCGCAGGCGCCGCCCTGCCGCTGTAAGGTCAAAGTCTGCTTCGAGAGGATCGGGAGCGATATGCGCCATGGTCAGCCATGGCCCGAGACGCCAATAGCCGAAGGTGCGCTGGTCCACGAAGCTGAGGCGGGTGGCGTCGTCAAGCACGGCGGCGATACGCACATGCGGCGAATCTACCTCACCGATCCGCACCTGCCCCGACATACCGAGGTGGATGAAGAGCACATCGCGTGCCGGGTCAGTGTGGTCCTCGTCGGCGAACTCCAGCCACATGAACTTGCCGCGGCGCGCCACCGCGGCAATCTTCCTGCCCACCAGCAGCGCGGACAGCGGCACTTCCTGGCCCCGGTTAGCGCGCGGGTGGAGAACCTCTACTGCTGCGAAGGAGCGCCCCACAACATAAGGCTCGAGCCCGCGGCGGACGGACTCAACTTCGGGAAGTTCTGGCATCGAGTCCTCGTGTTTTAGCTTTCTTTGCCGGCGGTGCCCTGCACCAGCAACGGCGTCTCACGCAAGGTTTGGCACGCTTCCTCCGCCGCCTGCTGCTCAGCGAGCTTCTTGTTGTGGCCCGTCCCCCGGCCGACGGTCAAACCGGCCACGGTGGCCACGGCGTTGAAGGTTTGATCGTGCTCAGGACCCGTCGACGTGGCTGAATAGACCGGCATCGCGGCCTTCAACTCAGCGCACAGCTCCTGCAAGGTCGTCTTCCAGTCCATGTGCCGACCGGACACCACGGCGTTGTCGATCTTGGCGGCGAACAGCTTCAGCACCACCCCGCGGGCGACCTCGAAGCCATGTTGACGGTAAATAGCGCCCAGGATGGCCTCGGTGGTATCGGCCAAGATGGAATCCTTGTCGCGTCCTCCAGTGGCTTGCTCGCCTTTGCCCAACAAGACGTGGTCGCCCACGCCAATCTCACGGGCCACGTCAGACAACCCGTAGCGCGACACGATGGACGCGCGCATCTTGGAAATATCCGACTCGGGGCGCGAGGGGTACTTGTCGTAGAGCTTGGCCGCGACGGACAAGCCCAAGACCGCGTCCCCCAGGAACTCCAAGCGCTCATTGTTGGGAAGGTGCCCGTTCTCATTAGCAAAGGAGCGGTGTGTCAGCGCCAAACACAGCAGCTCATCGCTGAGCTCCACGCCGAGTGCTTTCAGCAACGGGGCGTGGTCTACCTCCGCGAATGCTGCGGCAAGGGCCTGCTCACCGGTCAGTTTCTTCTTCTTGCTCATAGGAATTTCTCCAGCCCGGACCACCGCGGATCAACGCGTTCTTCTTCCCCGGATACCCCCGTGGTCACACCTTCGGGCACGTCCACCTCGCAGCCGCCTTCGCACGTTGGGGCAAACGGAAGGGACAACCCTGCCTCATCGATCACGGTCTGCAGGAGGTCAAGAATCCCGTCCTGAATCTCGGGTACCTCATCGCCCGAACCGCGATCCTCTTCCTCGATCTCATCCCCGCCGACGAAGGATTCGTCTGCGGAAAACACCTGGGACACGTGGAGATCCATCTCTGGGTGTAGCTCAGCCAAGCAGCGTGCGCATTCGCCGCTGAGGGTGCCGGTGACATCAGCGTCCACCAACACGCCGGAGCCCAACGGGGTCAAGGTGGCTTCCACCGTGACTTCAGCGCCTTCCGGGACGCCGATCATTTCCACGCCGATGCGCTCTGGCGCGGGTCCGGTCTGCACGCGGTGCTCAGGCAGCGCCTCGGTTCCTTGGCTGCGGAGCAATTCCGTCACGTCGAACTTCAATGGTGATTTCATAGCGCCCACCAGCTTACCCTGTGCTGCCCCCTGCGCCCTAGACTGGCAAGGACCTGAACGCAGGGTCATAGCCACTTAAGCACTTGCACAAAAGCCTCGATTCTTCCGCTTCAGGCTTTTAGCCTAAAGGCCCATGAGCTACACCGCTACGGGCACGGCGCCTCTGGCCGCCACGGCACGCGACCTCGCACTCAGCTTTCCGCTGCAGTGCCTTGTCCCCGCCGTAGCACTGGCCGTTGCCGGGGTGGCATGCCGCCACGTCATCACTCGACACCGCCCCAGCATCTTTGGCGATGCCGGCCTTTCCTTGCACCGCGTGGCTCTCGCCAGTGCCCTCGCAGGTGTGATCGTCGGCGCCGTGTCTCTTCTCCCCCTGCACTTTGGGCCAATTGTCATTATTTCTTCAGCGCTGTTCTCGCTTTTTGCTGCGCTCATCGCCTGGGGCGCGCGGGAGTCCTTTTCGGCCGCCAGCATGGGGATTGGATTGATGATGCTCACCGTCGGGGCGGTGGATGTGTTGCTGATGCTTGCCGACGCCGCCTGGGGCCCTCTCTCAGAACCCCACGCCGTAGACACGAATTTCGGCATCATGTGGCTGCTCTATGCACTCCCAGGCCTCATCTCCGCCGGACTTGCCGCAGCACTGAGCACCATGTCAGCTAAGGAAGCCGCCCGTATCCGCCGCGCGGAGGAGGCACGCGCGTTAGTTCACGTTAGTAGTCGCGCGGCGCGCGGGGTGCACGGCGCCCCGGCTCGCGGTGTTCGCGCGCACTAGTGCGCCCCTCGCCGCGGGACTCCCCGCGGGAGCGCACACCGGCGCCTCGCCGCAGGGCAGAGCGATCGTTGTTGACGGTGCGCAGGAGATCCGACAAGGTGGTTTCGAATTCCGCCAGCTTGGCGTCGACGAATTCATCGCACTCGGTGCGCAGTCGGTTGGATTCGGAGTGGGCGGATTCCACGATGCGGTGCGCTTCGTCGTCGGCGCGGCGCACAACTTCGGATTCAGAGACCAAACGGTCCTGCTCAGCTTGGCCCGCAGCAACGGTGCGCTGGTACTCCTCATCTGCCTGGGCGCGGGTGCGCTCGGCATCAGAGCGCGCGTTTTCTACGAGGTTGGTGGCCTCATCTTCTGCCTGGGCCACCATGGTGGTGGCGCGGTGCTGGGCGTCAGCCAGCATGGCGTCGGAGTCCTCGCGCGCACGGGTAACGGTGTCATCGGCTTCTGCGTTGGCATCGGAGATGATTTGGTTCGCGCGTTCCTCGGCACCCTGCAGGATCTCATCCTGCTTGTCCAGAACATCTTGGGCATCATCCATTTCAACGGGGAGAGCGTTGCGGAGATCGTCGAGAAGCGCCAGCATCTCGTGGCGCGGAACCATGCAATTGGAGGTCATGGGAACGGCATAGGCCTGTTCCAGGTTGCGAACAAGTTCATCGAGGGACTCAAATACGCGGTACATGGCACCAGACTATCCAAGCAAGAGCGCACCACCACGTATCCCACGCGGGCAAAACGGCGAAAACCTCCCCGCTAGGCGGGGAGGCTCAACCTGGCAATAGAGGACAGGAGCGGGGCTAGATAACGCCCTGTGCCAGCATGGCGTCGGCCACCTTCTTGAAGCCTGCGATGTTGGCGCCGGCAACGTAGTCGCCCTCCAAGCCATATTCCTTGGAGGTCTTGTCAATGTTGCGGAAGATGTTGGACATGATCTCGTGCAGGCGCTGGTCGGTGTATTCGAAGGACCAGGAGTCACGGGACGCATTCTGCTGCATCTCTAGCGCGGAGGTCGCCACGCCGCCCGCATTCGCGGCCTTACCCGGCGCGAAGGCGATGCCGCTTTCCACAAAGTAGTGCGCTGCCTCCGGGGTACAGGGCATGTTCGCGCCTTCGGCAACATAGCGGACCTGATTCTTCACCAGAAGCTTGGCATCGTCACCGTCAAGTTCGTTTTGGGTAGCGCACGGCAGGGCAACGTCGGCGCTCACCTCCCATACGTTGCCGCCTTCGTGGTACTCCACGCCCGCACCCGCTTCGCCGGCGTAGGTGGAAATGCGCTCGCGGCGGACTTCTTTAATCTCCTTGAGCAGCTCCAGGTCCACACCGTTCGGGGTGGTGATGTAGCCGGAGGAGTCAGACATCGCGACGACGGTACCGCCGAGCTGTTGCACCTTTTCAGCAGCGTAGATGGCGACGTTGCCGGAGCCGGAGACAATAACCTTGGCACCGTCGAAGGACTCACCATGGGTCTTCATCATTTCCGAGGTCAGATACACCAGGCCGTAACCGGTAGCCTCGGTACGCACGAGGGAGCCACCCCAGGACAGACCCTTGCCGGTAAGAACGCCAGACTCATGCTTGCCTTCCAGCCGGCGGTACTGCCCGAACAGGAAACCGATTTCGCGGCCGCCCACGCCGATATCGCCGGCCGGGACATCGCGGTATTCGCCGATGTGGTTGTGTAGCTCCGTCATGAAGGACTGGCAGAAGCGCATGACCTCGGCATCGGACTTACCCTTCGGGTCGAAGTCGGAACCGCCCTTGCCACCACCGATAGGCAGGCCGGTCAGGGAGTTCTTAAAAATCTGCTCGAAGCCGAGGAACTTGATGATGCCCAAGTTCACACTCGGGTGGAAGCGCAGGCCGCCCTTGTAGGGGCCGAGGGCGGAGTTAAACTGCACGCGGAAGCCACGGTTAACCTGAATCTGGCCGCTGTCATCTACCCATGGAACGCGGAAGATGAGCTGGCGCTCGGGTTCGCATAGACGCTCGACCAGGCCGTAATCAGCATAGTGCGGGTCCTTGTTGAGGACGATCTTCAGGGAGTCAAGAACCTCAGCGAGCGCCTGGTGGAATTCCGGTTCGCCCGCATTACGCTTGAGGAGCTTGCTGTAATAGTCGGAGATTTGCTGGTCGATGGACATGGCAATCCTTTCATTGGGCACCGTTCCTCACGGTCGGTGCGTCATCCATTGAACAAGCGATAGTTTTCTATCAATCGACCTAAATTGCAAGACATCCGTACTGTGGCGCGCCTTAAAGGCTGGTCAGAGCGCGAAAGTTTTTTCTCACATCTCTGCCATATACTCGTGAACATGCGCATTCTTGTTGCCCCCGATTCCTTTAAAGGCACCGCCACCGCCGCCGAAGCCGCTGCTGCCATTGCACTCGGCGCGCGCCGCGCGCTGAGCTCCTCCCCGTATGCCGACACGACGAAGGTACATGCCCTTCCCACGGCCGATGGTGGCGAGGGAACCGCGGAGGTTCTCGCTAGTGCCGCCGTGGCTCGCCACGGCACTGCGGGCCAGACCATTACGCTGCCAACTACCGATGCTGTTGGACGCCTCACCGAGGCCAGCTATCAGCTCGTCGGCGATACAGCCTTCATCGACGTCGCCGCCGCAACTGGGCTGCCTGCTGTTTCCGACGCCCTCGATCCACTCCATGCGGATTCCTATGGCACGGGCGTGTTGGTGGCCGATGCCGAATCGCGCGGCGCCAAGCACATCGTTCTCGGCCTCGGCGGCAGCGCCAGCATCGACGGCGGGCTCGGCATCCTCGCCGCGCTCGGCGCCGCCGCACACGATGCTCGCGGTTATGCCCTCCCCAAAGGGGGTGCGCCGCTGGTGAACCTCGACCATATCGACACGGCGCAACTGAACATGAAGGCGGCCATGCTGGACTACACCTTGGTCACCGATACCCGCGCCGTGCCCGTCCAGGCCGCAACAATGTATGGGCCGCAGAAGGGGGCCAAGGGCGACCAGGTCGCGCTCCTGGCCGGCGCGATGCTGCGGCTGTGTGAGGTCACGGACACCGATCCGGAGGCCGAGTTCTTTGGTGCCGCCGGCGGTATCCCCATCGCCCTGAGCTGGCTTTCGCGCACACTCTGGGGCACCTCGGAGCACTGCCGCATCGTGCCGGGCGGCCGCTATGTAGCTGAGGCCCTCGATCTTCCCGCCCGCATCGCCGAGGCGGACCTCGTCCTGACCGGCGAAGGCCGCTTCGACGAACAATCACTCACCGGAAAGGTGGTAGGCACGCTGGCCGAGCTCACTGGACCGCCCACTCTCGGCATCATCGCCGGCTCCGCTACCGCCCCGGCACCGCAGGGCGCGCTACTCGAAGAGCTCGACGGCGACGCGCACGCTAGCGTGGCCGAGCAACTTAGCGCCGCGGCCGAGCGTCTTGTGCTGAACTTCCTGCAGAATTAGAGCTTTCTTGGGACTAAGGGGCTACCTGCACCGCCCACGGGAAGATAGCCGGGCGCTCGTGGGCGAGCTCATCTTCCAGCAACACATGATCTTTCGGTAGCACCGCATGCGGGGTCAGCAGGCGCGCGAGGACCATCGTCAGCTGGTTAACGGACCCCGTCACGCCATCGACGGCGATGGCGTAGCGATACACGTTTGCCCCCTCCAGGTCCCGCTCTTCGTGTTCCTCACGGTAAGTCTGGCGCAGCTGTTCTTCCAACCCCTCTGGGAATACAGGTTCAGGCACACGAGTAACCTCTGCAGAGGCCAGCGAGTTGTTTTCCACCAACTTACGGGTGGCAGTGCTAAAGATTTCGGCCACACGCTCCGCTTGGGCATCCGGCACCAGAACATCAAAGTGAATCATTGGCATGTAGGTAACCCTACCCAAACTTCAAGGACGGTAACTATGGCAGATCCCACACTTTCCACGCTGACCGCACTCCTTTCGGAGGACGCCGTTGATCTCAGCTGGCAACGCGCCTTCTACGAAGATCTGCATGCCCACCCGGAGCTGTCCCACGAAGAGGAACGCACCGCCGGGCGCATCCTCGAACAACTAGAGAACTACGACTGCGAGCTCGTCACCGGCATCGGCGGCCACGGCATCGTCGCGATTTTCCGCAATGGCGACGGCCCTACCGCCCTGATGCGCGCAGACTTTGATGCCCTCCCCGTGGCCGAGGAAACCGGCGTGCCCTTCGCCGCCACCAACGGGGCAATGCACGCGTGCGGGCACGACGTACACGCCACCGCACTGCTCGGTGCGTGCGCGATTCTCGACGCCCACCGTGCGGCCTGGCGCGGCACCTTCCTAGCACTATTCCAGCCGGCGGAGGAATCATCCATGGGCGCCAAGTACATGATTGCTGACGGACTCACCGACCGAGTCCCCACCCCGGATGTCTGCCTAGGACAACACGTCATGCCCGGCCCCGCCGGCCAAGTGCAGTCCACCGCCGGCCCCATCCTGGCCGGTTGCGACTCCCTCCGCATCCGCATCACGGGGCGCTCCGCGCACGCCTCCATGCCGCATGAGGCCATCGATCCGTCCTACGTGGCCGCCATGGTGGTGACCCGCCTGCAAGCCATCGTCGGCCGCGAAGTACCTCCCCACGACTTCTTCGTCATCTCGGTGGGTGAGCTGCACTCGGGCGACAAGAACAACATCATTCCAGGAAGCGCGGAGCTGGTCCTCAACACCCGCTACTACAAACCGGAGTTGGCCAAGCGCGTCTACGCTTCCCTCGAGCGCATGGTGCGCGCTGAATGTGAAGCATCGGGATGCCCCGCTGAACCCACCTTCGAGTATTTCGCCCACGGCGAAGTCACCGACAACGCCGCCGCCGCACATGAGACCGTTCGCTCAGCCTTCGACGCGGTCTTCGGTGATCTCTCCGTCACTGCCACGCCCTCCACCGTGTCCGAGGATTTCTGCTACCTCCCGCAGGCCTGGGGCGTGCCGTACTACTTCTGGTTCATCGGTTCCACGCCGGAAGACCTCCTAGACAACCCGCCGGTCAACCATCAGTCCACGTTCCTCCCGGACTATGAGCCCACCATGCGCTCAGCTACCCGCGCTGGGGCTGCCGCCGTGCTGTCTTTCCTTGGGAACTAGTCTTCCGTACTCAGCGCGGTCTGCGAGTGAGTACGGAACTGGTTAAGCTTGGGAGTTGGTATTTTTCCGCATTTTTTATGCCTAAGGTGAAGGATTCTCATGAGTCAACCCCAGCACTCCGATTTTCAGACCGCAGTTCCCGGACACGTCCGCGCCGCCGCCGGCGTCTCCCCCACCGCTGCCACCGACCGCAAGTTCTGGTCCGGCCTGTCTTCCTCGGTAATGGAGCAGATTGCGGACAACTGGGAAGCCACCCGCAGCGCCTACGCCGCCACCCGCCAGCAGCACTATTTCTCGGCTGAATTCCTGCAGGGTCGAGCCCTGCTCAACAATCTCACCAACATCGGCCTCGTCGACGAGGCCCGCGCCGCCACCCAGGCCACCGGCCACGAGTTGGCCGATGTCCTCGAGGCCGAGCACGATGCCGCACTAGGAAACGGCGGTTTGGGCCGCTTGGCTGCCTGCTTCCTCGACTCCGCTGTCACCCAAGACTTCCCCGTCACCGGCTACGGCCTGCTCTACCGCTACGGCCTGTTCCGCCAGTCCTTCGACAACGGCTTCCAGCGCGAAGAGCCGGATGCGTGGATGGAGAATGGTTATGACTTCATCATTCGCCGCGCCTCCGAGCAGCGCCTAGTGCATTTCGATGACATGGACGTGCGCGCTATCCCCTATGACATGCCAATTACCGGCTATGGAACCGACAACGTGGGCACGCTGCGCTTGTGGAAGTCCGAGCCCATCGATGAGTTCGACTATGACGCCTTCAACTCGCAGCGCTTCACCGAGGCCATCGTGGAGCGCGAGCGCGTCATGGATATCTGCCGTGTCCTCTACCCCAACGACACCACCTATGAAGGCAAGGTCCTTCGAGTTCGCCAGCAGTACTTCTTCGTGTCCGCCTCGTTGCAGCAGATGATTGACAATTACATTGAGCACCACGGCGAGGATCTCACCGGCTTCGCTGAGTACAACTGCATCCAGCTCAATGACACCCACCCCGTACTGGCCATCCCAGAGCTGCTCCGCCTGCTTCTCGACGAACACGGAATGGGCTGGGACGAGGCGTGGAAGGTCGTCACCGAGACCTTTGCCTACACCAACCACACGGTGCTGGCGGAGGCCCTGGAAAGCTGGGAGATCTCCATCTTCCAGAAGCTCTTCTGGCGCATCTGGGAGCTCGTGGAAGAGATTGACCGCCGTTTCCGCGAGGACATGGCCCAGCGCGGCCTCGACCAGGGCCGCATCGATTACATGGCCCCGGTGTCCGATGGCCACGTCCACATGGCCTGGATTGCCTGCTACGCTGCTTACTCCATTAACGGCGTGGCGGCGCTGCACACCGAAATCATCAAGGCGAACACTCTGTCTGAGTGGTACGAACTGTGGCCGGAGAAGTTCAATAACAAGACCAACGGCGTCACCCCGCGTCGCTGGCTGCGCATGTGCAACCCGCGCCTGTCCGACCTGCTCACTGAGCAGGCTGGTTCCGATGCCTGGGTCACCGATCTGACCGAGCTGGCCAAGCTGGATTCCTTGGCCGAGGATGAGAAGGTGCTGCGCCAGCTCATCAACATCAAGCGCGCCAACAAGCAGGACTTTGCCGCATGGATCGAGGCACACCAAGGCGCCACGGTGGATCCGGATTCGATCTTCGACGTCCAGATCAAGCGCCTGCACGAGTACAAGCGCCAGCTGATGAACGCTCTGTACATTCTGGACCTGTACTTCCGTATCAAGGTCGACGGCGAAACCGTTCCGAAGCGCACCTTCATTTTCGGCGCGAAGGCCGCCCCGGGCTACGTTCGTGCAAAGGCCATCATCAAGCTCATCAACACCATCGGTGACTTGGTCAACAACGACCCCGCCACCAAGGACGTGCTCAACGTGGTCTTTGTGGAGAACTACAACGTCTCCCCTGCCGAGCACATCATCCCTGCCGCCGATGTCTCCGAGCAGATCTCCGTGGCCGGCAAGGAGGCCTCCGGCACCTCCAACATGAAGTTCATGATGAACGGTGCACTGACCCTGGGCACGATGGATGGCGCCAACGTCGAGATCGTCGAGGCAGTGGGCGAAGAGAATGCCTACATCTTCGGCGCCCGCAACGAGGAGATCCCGCAGCTTCGCGCCGAGTACAACCCGGGCGAGCTCTACAACACGGTTCCGGGCCTGTCCCGCGTCCTCGATGCCTTTACCGATGGCACGTTGGGCTCTGAGAATGCCGGTATGTTTGGGGATCTGCGCTCCTCGCTGCTCGACGGCTTTGGCGAGCACGCTCAGGACACCTACTACGTCCTCGGAGATTTCGCGGACTACCGCGAGACCCGTGACCGCATGGCTGACGACTATGACGCCGACGAAATGGCATGGGCCAAGAAGGCCTGGCTCAACATCTGCTACTCCGGCCGCTTCTCTTCCGACCGCACCATCGCTGACTACGCCAACGAGGTGTGGAAGCTGGCCCCGACCCCCATTTCCAACGTCTAGACAAAAAGGGGTTAATAGACTCACTATTGCCTATTAACCCCTAGACGGGCTTTCCTCACAGACAAAGCGCCGCCTCACCACCGTTCCTCCTTCCACTTAGTGGGCAAGGAAGCAACCGGGGTGAGGCGGCGCTGTCTGCTTATCTGCGACAGTATTACTTATCGCGCAGGGTCTGCCCCAGTTCGTGGACCTGAATCATATTCGTGTTACCGGAGATTCCAGGAGGGGTACCGGCGATGACGATGATCATGTCGCCCTCCTTGTACTTGTCCATCCCCAGCAGAGCCTCATCGATGGCTGCCATCATGTCATCGGTGGACTCAACCGCGTCACTCAGGAACGTCTCCGCGCCCCACGTCAAGGCCAGCTGCGAGCGCACCGCCGGGTGCGGGGTAAAGGCCAAAAGCGGCAACGGGGAGTGCAGACGAGCCACGCGCTTGGCGGTATCACCGGACGTCGTAAAGGCCACGATAGCCTTCGCGTTAAGGCGCTCAGCAATATCGCGCGCGGAGTAGGACACAACACCGCGCTTGGTGCGCGGGACGTGCGTCAGCGGAGGAACCTGGCCGCCCTGCTCAGCATTCATCACGATCCGGGACATCGTGCGCACAACATTATGGGGGTCAATGCCGACGGAGGTCTCACCGGAGAGCATGACCGCATCGGCGCCATCGAGCACTGCGTTGGCAACGTCAGAGGCCTCCGCACGAGTCGGGCGCAGGTTGGAGATCATCGAATCGAGCATCTGCGTTGCCACGATCACCGGCTTGGCATTCTCACGAGCGATCTGGATAGCGCGCTTCTGGAACAGCGGAACCTGTTCCAGCGGAACCTCGACGCCGAGGTCACCGCGGGCGATCATGATGGCGTCGAAGGCCAAGACAATGGACTCGAGGGCGTCGACTGCCTCCGGCTTCTCGAGCTTGGCGATGACAGGAACGCGGCGACCTTCCTCATCCATGATCTCGTGGACCTTGTCCACGTCGGCCGGGGAGCGCACGAAGGACAAGGCGACCATGTCTACGCCGAGCTTCAAGGCAAAGCGAAGATCCGCGATGTCCTTTTCCGACAGCGCCGGAACAGAAATGTCCATTCCCGGCAGGGAAACGCCCTTGTTATTCGAGACCGGTCCGCCCTCGGTAACCTCGCAGACAACGTCGTTGCCGTCGACTTCCTTGCACACGACGGCGACCTTGCCATCGTCGATCAGCAGGCGGTCACCCGGCTTCGCGTCCTGTGCCAGGTTCTTGTAGGTGGTGGACACGCGGTCGTGCGTGCCTTCGACGTCATCAACGGTGATGCGGACGATTTCGCCGTCCTTCCACATCTCTTCACCGTTGACGAAACGGCCTAGGCGAATCTTCGGGCCTTGCAGGTCCGCCAAGACGCCGACTGCGTGGCCGGTCTCATCGGTGGCCTCGCGGACCCAGCGGTAGTTCGCCTCGTGGTCCGCATGCTCGCCGTGGGACATGTTCAGACGCGCCACGTTCATGCCTGCTTCAACAAGCCCAAGAATTCCTTCCTTGCTTGCGACTGCAGGACCCAACGTACAAACGATTTTGGTTCTTCTATCCAACATGGAGTGCCTTATTCACATCGGGAGTTTCTAACGGTTCCTAAACTACCCCCGTTTACTGGTCTCGGCCACCACGAACGAAGCTCATGCCGGGTTTTCGACCCGTAACGCCGGTATTCCAAGCGGAAAACGCAACGCCCGTATTGCAGCTACAAACGGGAATAACCGGGCACATCCGGGCATTTCAGTTCCGCCGCACCGGTCTTTAGGTTGCCGTGTTAGGCACCGCAAAAGCCACGTGTGATCCCGGCTACTCCACAGAATCTCAGGGCCTATATCCGGTGGGCACTACCCGCATCGTCACCCTTTAGACTCACCGGCGCTACCCTCGGCAGCGCTGCCCACCGCAGTCTCCGTGGCGCGGGTGGGATCGACTTCCTCCGGCGACTCCTGCCCGCGCGGCAACCGTAAGTACACGATAAGCGCCACGACAAAGCAGACCACGGAAACGATGACGTTGACCCGGAGGCCGAAGATGTGCGTGGCATCGTCCGCACGCATGTTTTCCACGACGAAGCGGCCCGCGGTGTACCCGGCAACATACAGCGCGAAGACACGACCATGGCCAAGCTTGAACGCCTTGTGCGCCCAAAGCAGGAACACGCATACCGCCACGTTCCACACAAGCTCATAGAGAAAGGTCGGATGCACAGAGGCCACTACTTCCCCAGTCGAGCGGCCGCTGATGGGCGCATACTCACCGCTTTCATTAACTCGGTAGTAGATGTCGAGGGCCCACGGGACAGTGGTCTCACGGCCATACAGTTCCTGGTTAAACCAATTGCCCAAGCGGCCGATGGCCTGGGCCAAGATAAGCCCTGGGGCTACGGCATCAGCAAAGGGCCCCAACGGAATACCCTTAAGCTTGAACATGATCCACAGAGCCACCGCACCCAGCGCGACCGCTCCCCATATACCGAGCCCCCCGTTAGTGATTTTCACTGCATCGATCGGATCACACGTGGAGCAAAAGTACTTATCGTAATCCGTAATCACGTGATAGAGGCGCCCGCCAATGATGCCGGCCGGGATTACCACCAGGGCAGCATCCCACACCACGTCAGGGTTGCCACCACGGGCGGTATAGCGGCGCAGCGTCATCCACATCGCAACGAGAATGCCGACGATGATGCACATGGCATAAGCACGAATCGGGACCGGGCCGAGATGCCACACGCCTTGTGGCGGGGAAGGAATATTGGCGAGGTTGTAAATCTGCACGGGAAACAGTGTGCCTGAAAATGACGGCCGCGACAACGCGCTTAGCTTCTACGCGAAGGGCACGCAGGATGTTGGCCTGCGGCCACCAAAGAACGGGCCAAGGTCATCGGGTCCTGGGCAGCCATGATGGACTCACCGACGAGGATGGCATCAGCACCTTGCGAGGCATAAGACAGCACGTTGCGCGGGTTATTAACACCGCCCACCGCGATGCGAGTGATGCTCTCAGGAAGACCGGGCGAAATAGCAGAAAAGGCCTCCCGATTAATAGCATCGGAGGCCAATGACCACGCGTTGATCGCCACGACAGTTCCCCCTGCCTTGATAACGCGATCCACCTCGGCACAGGTGCGGACTTCCAGGATGGCGGTCATCCCGAGGGATTCCACGCGGTCGAGAAGTGACTCGAGGCGAGCTTGGCTGAGCAGCTCCACCTGCAAGGGAATCGCGTCTGCCCCATAACAACGCGCCTCATGAATCTGATAGGGATCAACGATGGTGTCGCGGCACAGCATCGGTAAGTCGACGGCCGCGCGGGCGACCCGCATGTCCTCGAGTGACCCGTGGAAGCGGCGACGATCTGTCTGACAGGCCATCACATGAACCCCTGCTTCCTCCAGGCTATGTGCCAGTTCTGCCACCGACTTCGGGCTATCCAAGTGGGCAATTTCACCGCCATAGGGCACGGCGCGCTTGATTTCGGTGATGATAGAGCATCCCGGGCGCAGCAGAGCTTTCGCGGCATCGCGCGGAGCGTCCATGTCGCGGGACCTCGCTTTAATTTCCTTGAACGGGACACGGGCCTCCCGCGCGGCTACATCAGCCAGCACTCCGGCCACGAGATGATCGACGGCGATCGGGGTAGGCATGATTCCACCTCCCTTCCCCGAAGGAGACTCAAAGAAAGAAACAGGGGCGTTCGAGATCACATTTAGGCTAGCGCGCCCTCACCTCTAACTAGAAATCCGGGGCACCCGTTCCCCGCAACAGGGCCTTTCTCACCAGGCTCTCCGTCACTATGCTCGCCGTCGCGGCGCGTGTGTTTAGGAGGAGCGGGGATCTGTGGGATCAATATCAGCATCCAGCGCGTCCCACATCACGCGGCCGGAATCTTGGGAGGTTTCGAGTTCTTCCTGCAGGCGCTCCTGCCGTACCGCCGGGGTTTCGTATTTGGCTGTGCGGGGTTTATCGGCACCCGGGTTGCTCGCCACCAGCACCGCCCCAAAGAGCGCCAGGGCGGCGCCGACGAGAGCGAGAACTGGGCCCGCAGTCGACGCGTCCGCGGTGAGGACGACGGCCCAATCGGAAATAGTCGTCGTATCCACAGAGGTATCGTTGGTCCCGCCTTGCAGAAGCTCCTGGGCACGCTCCGCCTCGGGGCCGGCGGTCAACAGCGCCACCGGACGCCATCCCGCAGCCGCAGCGGCGAGGGCGGTGATGACGGAGACGATGCGCCGGCCAGTCCGCCCGAGAGCGAAGGCAGCCACGCCACCGGCCAGGACCACCACGCTCAGCGCGATGAGCTCAAGGGACCATAAGGAGCCGGATAGCTCCACCACGCTCGATCCGGCCTTATCGTCTTCGACCGCCGCTTTCACCCACGTCATGCGGGAGGATAGCCACAACAAGATGGCGCCGACCAACATCAGTATGGGTCCGCCGCGCTTAGCCATGATCTTCCTCCCCAAGGAGGTTTCGAGCGTCGAAACAGGTGCGGTCGCCGGTATGGCATGCCCCGCCGCGCTGACGCACGGTGAGCAAAATGGTGTCACCATCGCAATCTAGGCGCGCACCCACTACCTCTTGGGTATTGCCGGACGTCAGCCCTTTAATCCAATACTCTTGACGCGAGCGTGAGTAGTAGGTCCCGCGGCGCGTCGCCAGCGTGTAAGCCAGCGCGTGGTCATCCATCCACGCCAGCATGAGTACCTCACCTCGTTCCGACTGCACGATAGCCGGGACTAGGCCCGCCTCATTGCGCTTGAGCTGCAGGGCAATGTCGTCGCTCAGCTCATAGTCCCCGACGTTCGTGGTGCTGGCGGAGTTAGTGCTGTCCTCTGTCATTGACGGACCTCCTTTCCTGCAGCAGCTAATGCCTGCTTGACCTCGGAAATCTCCACCTCGCCGAAGTGGAAGATACTAGCCGCGAGCACGGCATCCGCTCCAGCGTCGATAGCCGGTGGAAAGTGCTCGGCCTTCCCGGCCCCACCCGAGGCGATGATCGGCACCGAAACCGCTGCACGCACGGCCTCAATCAATTCGAGGTCGAAGCCTGCCTTGGTTCCGTCACCATCCATGGAGTTCAGCAGAATCTCGCCGACCCCCAATTCCTCGCCGCGCTTGGCCCATTCCACAGCGTCGATCCCCGCGGAGCGTGTGCCGCCATGCGTGGTGACCTCAAATCTGCTGGGAAAGCCCGCCGCACGGCGAGCATCGACGGACAACACGATGCACTGAGAACCAAACACATCCGCGAGCTCTCGCAACAACTCGGGGCGCGCAATGGCGGAAGAATTAACGGACACCTTATCGGCACCAGCCCGCAATAGCTCACGAACGTCCTCCACCGACCGCACGCCGCCGCCGACGGTTAGTGGGATGAACACCTGATCCGCCGTGCGGCGAACGACGTCGAGCATGGTGCCGCGGCCGTCCTTGGACGCGGAGACATCCAAGAATGTCAGCTCATCAGCGCCCAGCTGACCATAGCGAGCGGCCAGCTCCACTGGGTCGCCGGCATCACGCAGGTTTTCAAAGTTGACGCCTTTGACCACGCGGCCATTATCAACGTCCAGACACGGGATCACGCGCACGGCAAGCGCCATGGTGACAATCCTCCTCATAGCTAAAGGTGAGATAAACAGCAGTCCACTCGGGACCACCGAACGGTGATGAACATAGTAGGAAAACGGTAAAACGTTAAAGAATAAGTCCGGGATTCAGCGCCAGTGCTGAGCACCGGTTTCAGCCCCGGGACGGGGCCTATTTAGCGGTCCCCACGCGGATTTCGAGCAATGGCCTCCAAAATCGTGGCATGCACCTGCGGGGTCCCGCCCACGAAACCCTTCGAGTGTGCAGTCCACTCATTGCCCTCGGGGTCGCTCACACGGCCACCGGCAGCCTTAATGATGAGCGCGCCCGCCGCGTTATCCCACGGGTGCGGCGAGAAATTCACTGCACCGTCGAACACGCCCTGAGCGACAAAAGCGTTGTCCAGCCCCACCGACCCAGTCATGCGGGGCCGCAACCCGGTCTCCCGTAGGTCGTTGAATAGGCTCGTGGGCAGGTGCGAGGAGCAGCCCACGTGTCCGCGCGCTTCGTCGAATCCGAGAGCCTCCTCTCCTCCCCCGAACCCGGTCGCCGGGCCGCCGGTCGTACGCAGCGGCATCCCTTGCGCCGCAACAACACGGCGGTTCAACAATGGAAAGTCGGCGACGGCGACGACCGGCTTTGCATCGTGCAGGAGCGAAACAAGAATGCCGCAGCACGGATTCCCAGCCGAGTAGTTCGCGGTTCCGTCTACCGGATCCACAACCCACACCGTCTCCTCCAAGTTGCCACCGGACTCTTCACCGAACACCGGAATGCCGGTGAGCTGGCCCAATGTCTGGCGCAACTGCTGTTCGATGAGCAGATCCACCTCGGTAGCAAAGTCTCCTTCGCCTTTGAAACGCGCGGGTGCCGCGCCGAGGCCCCTGCGGAAGAGATCATCAACCTGGTCCACCGCGGCTTCCGCAAAGGCAACAAGTTCGCGCGGATCCGACGCTGAAGTTCCTGTCATCGGGGCCATAGGCCTACTTCTCCTCGATCGGGTCGATGTATTCCTCTCCCGGCAGCGGGGTAACCTCCGCAACGGCTGCAAGAGCCTCCTCCAAGGTGAAGCGCTCTTCGTAGAGTGCTTTACCGATGATGGCGGAATCGATCCCCTCGTTCTCGTAAAGAGCCAACTCGCGCAGATCGTCGAGAGTGGAAATGCCGCCGGAAGCAGTCACCTTGGCGTCCGTGGCGGCCGCCACCTCACGCAGCAGCTCGATATTGGGCCCCTGGAGCGTGCCATCCTTCGACACATCCGTCACCACGAAACGGGTGCAGCCAGCTGCGTCAAGGCGCTCGAGCACCTCCCAGAGGTCCCCGCCATCGGATACCCAGCCGTGACCGCGTGTGCGCCACTCACCATCCACCATCCGGACGGCGAGGTCCACTGCAATGCGGTCGCCATGCTCTGCGAGGACCTTGGCAATCCATTCTGGGTTTTCCAGCGCCGCGGTTCCAATATTGACGCGGCGGGCACCAGTGGCCAGTGCGCGCGCCAAGGAATCGTCGTCCCGGATGCCTCCGGTCAATTCCACGTCTAGGTCCACGCTCGTCGTAATTTCAGCGAGCAGCTCGTGATTGGAGCCACGACCGAAGGCGGCGTCCAAATCCACCGCGTGCAACCACTGCGCGCCTTGGGCCTGCCATTTGAGGGCGGCCTCCCGCGGCGATCCATAGGACTTTTCGGTTCCTGCTTCTCCTTGGTCGAGGCGTACTGCCTGACCATCAACGACGTCAACCGCGGGCAACAGTGTAAAGCTCATGGTGGGTAGTCTACCTTTCACGCGGGCTCTTTAAAGCGTTCCAATCCAGTTCTTTAGCAGCTGCGAGCCCACATCACCCGATTTCTCCGGATGGAACTGAGTGGCCCACAACGCACCGTTTTCTACCGCGGCGACAAAGCGGTCACCGCCATACTCAGACCACGCCACCTTCGGTGGCTCAGTAATCTCGGTCTCGAGCTCCCAGCTGCGCGCGGCATAGGAGTGCACGAAATAGAAGCGGTCATCCGCGCTCACGCCTTCAAACATGCAGCTACCGCTGGGAAGCTCCACGGTGTTCCATCCCATGTGGGGGAGGACGGGAGCCTGCAAGCGGGTGACCTCCCCGGGCCACTCGCCGCAACCTTCGGTGTGCACGCCGTGTTCAGTGCCTGACTCAAAAAGAATCTGCATACCCACACAGATTCCCAGGACGGGGCGCCCGCCAGCCAAGCGTTGGCCGATAATCCGTGGTCCCTGCGCGGCGCGCAGCCCCTCCATGCAGGCAGCGAAGGCGCCCACGCCGGGGACTAGGAGGCCATCGGCCTCCACGGCGGTCTTGGGGTCCGCGGTGACCGTCACGGTAGCGCCGACCCGCTCCAGCGCGCGCACTGCCGACCGGACATTGCCAGCACCATAATCCAGGACTACTACGTCGTATGAGCTCATCGTGGCTCCTTTCCGGGCCTCCTCGGCCTTCTAATCATGCGCAGGCGAGTCTGAATATCATTCAGCTCGCTCACACGGGTCTTGCCCAAAGCGCGGTCAGCCACGGACATGAGCAGGCCAACCGCAATGATGGCGGCACCAGCCGCGAAGGCGCCATCGTATCCGGACATAGCCACGACGGCGCCGAGAACCGTCGAACCAAGTCCAGTTCCACCGTCGTAGAAGATATTCCACACCGCAGAACCTTCGGACAGGCGCTCGCGAGGGAGACGGTCGAACATCGACAACAAGGCCTCGTTCTGGACGATGCCGAAACCCGCACCATAGATGACCGTGCCGAAGACGAGCAGCCATACTGACCATTCTTGCCACAGCACGGCGGCGATTAGACCCACACCAAAGACTGAGAAAGCCTGGGCTGGAATCATCAACGTGCCTGGCTGGCCCACGCGGTCCGCCACGACACCGGCGACATAGCGTGAAATCATGGCCGCGCCACCGATCACGGACAGCATGAGGCCACCCAGGACAGCGCCACGCTCAGGATCCAGCTCGCGCACCGCCGGGGAAATGAAATTGGAGGCGACGCCGTAGCTCACGGAGAAACTGGTCAGAGCGAGCGCTGGGACGAGCACAAGCTTCCACATTGGTGCCCGCGGAGTGGTATCCGTTGGGTCCGGCAACCCCACTGGAGCTGCCTTGATTTGCGGTACCAAAATGCAGGTAAAGAATCCCAGCAGGCCAAGGCCAGCGGCTAGGAGATACACCGTGTTGTAGTTAAAGGCTGAAGCCACTGCGAGACCCAAAGGCAAGAACGCCATCTGGGCTGCACCGATGAACAAACCGAAGATACCGGTGGCCTTGCCCAGCAAACGCCGCGGCGTAATTTCTGCGATGAGAGCGTTCTCCGCCACTGTGAGAGCGCCAAAACCGATGCCGCGCAGGGCGGAGAATCCCAGGGCGATCGGGGCGGCATCGCCCAGCATGTGCCCCAATGCCGGCAGCCCCAGCAACAGTGCCGAGGCCGCCATGATCGGACGGTACCCAAAGATGCGCAGCAGCATCGGAGTCGCCATCTGGGTAAGCACCGTGGCCAACATGAACACGCCGGTGGTGGCGCCAGCCAACGTGGCGGAGCCACCGGAGTCCAGCACGGCCAGGGGCACCACTGGAAGCAGGACCGACCAGGCACCGAAGGCGGAAACCACCGCGATCATGGTTTCCTTAAAGCCGGCGACCTTCCATACGCTCTGAGGGGTCTTTTCCGTCACTTCGCTGCCACCCCCGCTGAGAAGATGTCAAGCATCCAGGCCAGCGCCGCGATCGCGGAGACCGCCGCGAGCGCACCCGCGACCACGGTCATCAGCACCGAGCCATTCTGATACGCCGCCCACGCGCCGCCGACGAGCAAACCGGTGACCAGAAAGAGAATGAGAACCAACAAGTTCATAACGGCTTAGAGGGCTCCCTTCGTCGAAGGAACTCCGGTCACGCGCGGATCCCGCTCAGTAGCCTGGCGCAGGGCGCGGGCCACCGCCTTGTACTCAGCCTCCGTGATGTGGTGCGGATCGCGGCCGTACCGCACGTTGACATGCAGAGTCGTCGCCGAGTGCGTGGCAAAGGTTTCGAAGAAGTGACGGTTGATCACCGTGGCGTAGTGCCCGCCGATGACCTGCCACTCCATGTTTTCCGGTTCGCCATTCATCACGAAGTAGGGGCGCCCAGAAATGTCGACGACGGCCTCCACCAGTGCCTCATCCATGGGCAGCAGCTGGGACCCGAAACGGCGGATACCGGACTTGTCCCCCAATGCTTCCAGGAAGGCACGGCCGAGAACAATCGCGGTGTCTTCGACGGTGTGGTGGGCATCGATGTCGATATCGCCGTCGGCGTGGACGCGAAGGTCGAAGGAGCCGTGGGTGCACACAGCATTCAGCATGTGATCAAAGAACGGCAGCCCCGTCGAAATATCCGCTTGGCCGGTGCCATCGAGGTTGATTTCTACAGAGATTTTTGTCTCCCCAGTAACGCGCTCGGCGCGGCCAATGCGGTCGCCGCCATCGCGGCGTGCAGCTTCATCAGCGCTCATCGTCCCCACTCTCCTCCTTCAAATCGTGCCCCATAGGAGGGGCTCAGTTAATCATCTCTACTGTATCTGCCAAGTCCTCTGCGGCCGAAAGGAAGGCATCATTCTCTTCAGGCAGGCCAATCGTGGCGCGCAGGAGTCCCGGTACGCCGTTATCTCGGATCAAGACATCGCGGTCCAGGAACCCCTGCCACACCGCGTGCTGATCGGCAAAGCGTCCGAAGGACACGAAGTTGGATTCGCTCGGCACCACGTAGTACCCGAGCTCCTGGAGCCGTGCGACAACCCGGTCCCGCTCCGCCGACAGCTTCGCCACGGTGCCCAAAGTCTCCTCCTTGTGTGTCAGAGCCACGGTGGCCGCGATCTGGGAGAGGACAGAGAGGTGATAGGGCAGGCGGACGAGCATCACGGCTTCCACGAAAGCCGGATCGGCCACGAAGTAGCCCAAGCGTCCGCCGGCGAAATCGAAGGCCTTGGACATCGTGCGTGAGACCACGAGCTTGGTCGGATATTTCGCCAGCAGCGTGGTGGCAGAAGGTGAAGGCGAGAACTCCATGTAGGCCTCGTCCACGATGACGATGCCCGGCGCGGCCTGCACGATCTTCTCCACTAGGTCGATCGGGGTGACGTCACCGGTGGGATTGTTCGGGGTGGTAATAAAGACAACGTCGGGGCGGTGCTTGGCGACGGCCTCCAGCGCCTCCTTTTCCGCAATGCGGAAATCCTCGTTCCGCGGGCAGGAGATGAATTCGGTTTGGGTGCCCGCGCACAGGATGGGGTGCATGGAATAGCTCGGGGTAAATCCCAGCGCGCTGCGCCCCGGCCCTCCGAAGGCTTGGAGCAGCTGCTGCAGCACCTCGTTGGAACCATTGGCCGCCCACACGTTGTCCACGCTGACATTCACGCCGGTCTGCTCACTGACATACCCCGCCAGCGCTGTGCGCAGTTCGACGGCGTCGCGCTCTGGATAGCGGTTGAGCTCTCGGGCGTGCTTTTCGACGGCCGCCACGATGTCCTTGACCAGCGCCTCCGACGGCGGGTAGGGGTTCTCGTTGGTGTTGAGCTGGTTGGTCACCGTCAGCTGCGGGGCTCCATAGGCACTGGAGCCGCGCAATTCTTCGCGCAGGGGAAGATCCTTCAACTCAGCCATTACTTAAGCCTCTACTTTCTGGGTATCTGGGGCATCGGCGAATCGTGCAGCAATTGCTTCACCGTGGGCAGGCAGTGCCTCCGCGGTGGCAAAGGCAATCACATTCTCCGCCACCTCCCCGAGTGCTGCGCGGTCATACTCGATGAGGTTGACCGGGCGCAGGAAGGTGTGCGTCGACAGCCCAGCGCTAAACCGCGCGGTTCCCGAGGTGGGCAAGACGTGGTTGGAGCCAGCGGAGTAATCACCGAGCGGCACCGGCGAATAATCACCCACGAAAATGGCACCGGCGTGGCGGATACGCTCCGCTACTGCCCGGGCATTCTTCGTGTGAACCTCCAAGTGCTCAGCGGCATAGGCGTCCGCGACAGCAATGCCCGCTTCGAGGTCATCGACCAACACGATGCCGGACTGTTCGCCGCGCAAAGCCTCAGCTGCGCGCTCGGCGTTCGCGGTGGCGGTGTAGCGCTGAGCTACTTCCGCATTCACGGCGGCAGCAAGCTCCTCCGAGTCGGTGATGAGCACGGAGGCAGCCATCGGATCATGCTCCGCCTGAGAAATGAGGTCATAGGCCACGTAGACCGGGTTGGCGGTCTCGTCGGCCAGGATAACGATCTCGGTGGGGCCGGCTTCCGCATCGATACCCACCACGCCGTGTACCGCGCGCTTGGCAGCAGCAACAAAGACATTGCCGGGGCCGGTGATGATGTCCACGGGCTCAAGAGCATCCTCCCCCGTGGCGGGTTCATCGTCGCCGTAGGCCAGCAAGGCGATGGCTTGTCCACCACCGACTGCCCAGACATCGTCCACGCCGAGCATGTGGCACGTAGCCAGCACCGTCGGGTGCGGCAGGCCGCCGAATTCCTTCTGCGGCGGAGAAGCCACGACCATCGCTTCAGCGCCTGCTTCTTGGGCCGGGACGGCATTCATAATGACGGAGGATGGGTACACCGCCTTGCCTCCTGGCACATACAGTCCTACCCGCTCAATGGGTTGAAAAACCTCGGTAACCGTTGCACCTGGCGCCAGCGTTGTCGTGTGTGGGGCCGGCTTCTGGTCCGCGTGAACGGCGCGCACGCGGGCGATAGATTCTTCGATAGCTGCCCGGACCTGAGGGGCCAGTTCTTGGGCCGCCTTCTCGAGCTCCTCATGCGGGACCCGCACCGTGGCGGGGCGGATGCCATCGAATTTCTCACCAAAGTCGAGGGCCGCCGCAACACCACCTTCTCGCACCTTGTTCACCATGGGGATAACAATGTCCATGACTGAGGAAACATCGGTTCCGCCTCGCGGCAATACTCGGCGCAGGCGGGAGGTGGTGAGAGTCTCTCCGCGCAGGTCAATGGTTCGTAGCATGCTCAAGCCCTTTTCATAATATACAGCCGCATAATATGCAGCGGTTTCTATACCTTCCCATTACTATACCCGTGCCAAAAAGCCAGCGAGCTGGCAGGTGCAGGTTATAGAATGTGTCACTACTAACACGTTCCGGCACCCCGACTCGGCGAAGGGAGGCGGCGAGATGAGCAACGGCGCCGAAGGTAATGACAGCCACTCCACCTCGGATCTGCTTGCCCGTGTGGAGCACCTCGCGCACCGCGAAAGCCTCCACTGCATCCGGGTCAGCGCGCACGAACTCCTCTTCCCCCATCCGCCGCTCGGGGAGACCCGTGCCTTTATGGATACCGAGGGCGAGCCTATTTTGCGCTTCTGCACCACCCACCACGGTGTCTTGGGCTTCGGCGATATCCCCGCACTCAGCGAGTTCGTCAACGACTGGAACCACGATTGTCTTTCGCCGCAGCTCGTGCTCAATTATTCCTCCCCGACCGAGGTCGAGGTGTGGGGCCATTCCTTCCTCGTCGTGCACCAGAAACCCACGGCGGCCCAGCTCTCCGCCTCTGTCGTTCCTGCGCTGCACAACGCGTCGGCCTGCCTTGAGGAATTAGCGGATTATTTCCCCGTTCTGACGCTTCCCCGCCCGGCGGCTCCGGAAGAACAGATAGAGCTCGACGGCCCCGTCGGCACAGTCGACACCGCTCGTCTCGGGGAGCTGTTACCCGCCCTCGGTATTACGCGTTTCCAAGCAGATGCGGAAGAGGCCGTCTACGCGTGGATTAACGATGTCCTCTTTGCCTTCGCCATCGACTCTGGGCCGAGCCTCATCATTAAAGGCCATTGGGATCCCAACCTCCCAGGCAGCGAATTCTCCAAAATTTTCCTCATCTGCAATGACTGGAACCGCACCAACCACTCGGCTTCTGCCTTCTGCCACTCCAACGTCGATGGCTTGCAGGTGCGCATTGACTACGCCGTCATGACGGGCGCTGGGCTTTCCGACGCCCAACTGATCACCGCCCTAGGCCGCGGCATCAAACACGTCCTCCACGGCATCGATGACATTTCACGCGATGCTGTGGGCTCCTCCCCCGTCGCTTGGCCCTAAGGAGCCTCTGCCTCAGCCACCATTGCCTCCGCTTCTTCGTCGTCCACGGCACGAGGAGGATTGACAAATACTGCGGACCAGTACGTAAACATGGCCATGAACGGCCCCACGAGCCAGGCGATGCCGGGCGAGAATTTCGGCACGAACTCCACAATTTCCCCGGGATCGTCCGGGATACTCGTTGCGGTAGCTCCACCAAAGACGTAGAACGACGCCGCGCCAGCCAAGGAAGCCAGGGCTACCCACAGCAATACCCCGACGCCGCGGTAGCGCTCGCCGCGCCGATAGGCAATAAGCCCCAACGCCATACCCAGGGCACCGGTAATGAGTACAAAAGTAATGTAGGAATCAAACTGAACGTTAGCGACGTTGCGCAGGGCGTAGCCGCCATCATCAACCCGGTGCCCCTTCAGGGCAGGACGCCACAGCCCCCACGCGGCGCCGGCCACAGAAAACCCGAGGAGCGCTAACGCGAGCAACCCCGCACCAAATCCGATGGCGCGGGGTATGCGAAAGCTAGGTGCACGCAGTGCAGGCACGATATGTTCTAGCCGCAGAAGGTCCAGTTGCCGTTCTCACGCTTGAAGCGCATGGTGGAGCTGTCCATGCCCTTGCTGGTGTTGACGTTCACGGTTGCGGATGCATCGTCACCGTTGACCACGACATCGTTGATGGACTCAACACCGGTCTTGGACCAGTCAAAGCCTTCCATCTGCGAGGTGTCCTGGCCAGCTGCCGCCATCATGTCCTTGAGCTGGTCCATCGGAACATCCGGAACCTGGTTGTAGTCCACCTGGTCAAGGCCGGAGTTCGGGTCGTTGCGCACTTCAGCGCAGGTGTGCTCCGGGAGGTACTTCACGAAGGAACGCATGGTCTGCTGCTCGTACATGCCACGGACCAGACCATTGATGCCGTCAATGTCTTCCTGGCTTGCAGCCTCACCCTGGACCGGCTCAACCTTCGGCATGCTCTGGAACGGATCCACACCGTTCTCGAAGGGGTTAGCCATGGCCTGGTTTTCGCCGCCCTCGGGGTTCTCCCCTTCCGGCTTCGGATCGGCGTTCTCGCCGTCCTTATTCTCTTCGCCTTCCTTCTTTTCGTCTCCCTCCTTCTTTTCAGAATCCTTCTCCTTCGACTGCCCCTCGGAGGTCTTGTCCTTGGACTCCGTCGTGGTGGTGGTCTTCACCGCGGAGGAAGCGGTATCGGTAGCGTTCTCATCATCGGAACCGCAAGCAGCCAAGGAGAGCGGCGCGACGAGCGCAACAGCGACGAGGGACTTCTTGGCAGGTGTCAGAAAAGACAAGGGATAACTCCTAATATCTATAGAGAGCGATAGTAAAACCACGCTGGGCGTGGCAGTTGCTCTTGGGCACTTCACATAACCCTAACAAGGCATGATTGTATAAACCCTACACTTCACCTTGAAGCTTCCTGTGAGCCACGCTTGGTGTTTTTCCGCGCCGCGTAGAGTGGGTTGTTGTGCACCTTTCTCGCGACGCTATCGTTTCCACCGCCCTCGAGCTCTTGACACGCTACGGGCTCGCCGATGTCACCATGCGCCGTGTTGCCACCAACCTCGGCGTTGCTCCCGGCGCGCTGTACTGGCATGTGGCCAATAAGCAATCGCTCATCGCCGCAATGACCTCCGAGATCCTCTCCCCCGTTACAGGAGAGACCACAACGGAGCTGGTCAGCTCCCTTCATGGGGAACTCACACGCTGGCGCGACGGCGCCGAAGTCGCCATAGCAGGTGCCGCTTTCCCCGAATCCTCAGCAAGTTCTGACTTGGAGGAGCTTTTCACCTCCGCGTTGAAGCGGGAAGCCCCCGGGGCATCACCGGAGGATAGTGGCGTCGCCGCCCGCGCTCTCATCCATTACGTCCTGGGAGCGACCTTCATGGAGCAATCCCGAGAACAGCTCAGTGGGGCGTCACCAAGCGCAGCTCCCTCAGCGTCGAATGCTGTGTCAGGCGTTGACACCTTGGTGCGCGCCGCAGAACTCATGGTCGCGGGTTTACGCACGCTGTGAACCGATCGCATGCAGCGGAATTGACTAAACTAAGCCTCATGACTGAGACCCGTGCTGATATAACGCCATCTCGCCAGGTGTGGCCTGGTTCCCCCTCCCCACTCGGCTCCACCTTCGATGGGGCCGGTACTAATTTTGCTATCTTTTCCGAGATCGCCGAGAAGGTCGAGCTCTGCCTCATCGATCACAACGGCAACGAAGAACGCATTGAACTGACCGAGATCACCGCCCACGTCTGGCATGCCTACCTTCCCAACGTCAGCCCGGGGCAGCGCTATGGCTACCGCATCCATGGCCCTTATGAACCAGAACATGGCCTGCGCTGCGATCCTTCAAAGCTTCTTGTCGATCCTTATGCTCGCGCCTTCGACGGTGATTTTGATGGCGATGCCTCTCTGTACTCCTACGATATCTTCGCGGACGAGCCCGGCACCGGACGCAACGACGATGATTCCCTAGGCCACACAATGCTGTCGGTGGTGATTAATCCCTTCTTCGAGTGGCACGGCGACAACCGCCCCCACACGCCAGATAACGAGACCATCATCTACGAAGCCCACGTCAAGGGCATGACGATGACGCACCCGGATGTTCCGGAGGAGCTGCGCGGAACCTATGCCGGCATGGCACACCCGGCCATCATCAACTACTTCAAGGACCTGGGTGTGACAGCCGTCGAGCTGCTGCCAGTCCACCAGTTCCTGCAGGATGATCGCCTGCGCCAGCTGGGGCTGCGCAACTACTGGGGCTATAACACCTTCGGCTTCTTCGCGCCCCATGCGGACTATGCCTACGCCAAGAAGCCCGGCGAGGTGGTCGCCGAGTTCAAGGCCATGGTTCGCGCCTACCACGAGGCCGGCATCGAAATCATCCTCGACGTTGTCTACAACCACACCGCCGAGGGCAACCACATGGGTCCGACCATTGCTTTCCGCGGCATTGATAACCACGCCTATTACCGGTTGGTTGATGACAACCCCGAGCACTACATGGACTACACCGGCACCGGTAACTCTCTTAATGTCCGCCACCCGCACTCCCTCCAGTTGATCATGGATTCGCTGCGCTACTGGGTAACGGAAATGCGCGTCGACGGCTTCCGCTTCGACCTGGCTTCCACCTTGGCGCGCGAGCTTGATGACGTCGACAAGCTGGCTACCTTCTTCGATCTAGTCCAGCAAGATCCGGTGGTTTCCAAGGTCAAGCTCATCGCCGAGCCCTGGGACGTGGGCCATAACGGCTACCAGGTTGGTAACTTCCCGCCCATTTGGAGCGAGTGGAACGGCAAGTACCGCGACACCGTCCGTGACTTTTGGCGCGGCGAGCCGTCGACGATGGGCGAGTTTGCCTCGCGCCTGACCGGATCTTCCGACCTCTACGCCAACAACGGCCGCCGCCCCACCGCGTCCATCAATTTCATCACCGCGCACGATGGCTTCACGCTGCGTGATTTGGTCTCCTACAACGAAAAACACAATGCCGAAAACGGAGAAGACAACCGCGACGGTGAATCCCACAACCGCTCCTGGAACCACGGTGTGGAGGGCCCCACTGACGACGAAGAGATTAAGAAGCTTCGCCGCCGCCAGGTGCGTAACTTCCTCACCACCCTTCTGCTGTCCCAGGGCACCCCGATGCTATGCCACGGCGATGAGCTGGGCCGCACCCAGGGTGGCAACAACAATGTGTACTGCCAAGACAACGAGATTTCGTGGATCGATTGGTCGATGTTGGAGCAAGAGAAGAACATCGCCATGCACGGCTTTACCAAGCGCCTGATTAATATCCGCAAGAACCACCCGGTGTTCCGTCGCCAGCGTTTCTTGGCCGGCGGCCCCTTCGGTTCTGAGGTGAAAGACCGAGATATTGCGTGGCTGGTTCCCTCCGGCAAGCTGATGACCCCTGAAGACTGGGACTTTGAGTTCGGTAAGGCGCTTATGGTCTACCTCAACGGCAACGCGATTACGGAGACGACTGCCCGGGGTGAGCGCATCACGGATGATTCCTTCATCATGATCTTCAACGCTCACCACGAGGAGATCGAGTTCACTCTGCCGAAGAAGGACTTGGGTGCTAGCTGGCGCCTCATCGTGGATACGTCTGACTCCGGTGGCTACCCAGATGAAGAAAAGCTCATCGCGGCTGAGGGATCCATCGTGGTGCAACCGCGCACGTCGCTCATCCTCCGCCAGACCGAGCCGCCGGTTTTCGATGACAGCGATGAGTCCGCCGGAGCAGACGAGAACTAGACTGCTCCTTTACCACCTACGCTCTGCTCCCCTGTCCTGAAAGGAATCTGTGTCCTATACCGCCCATGGCGCTGTCATTGATGTCACCGCCGATGCCCTCACGTTCCGCCGCTCCCAGCTTGCTGCGTCCCTCGGCGCACCGGCCCACGAGGCTCTCTCGATGGCCGATGCCACGAGCGTGGAGTGCACGGCGCCAACGGCCACGGGCTTCGGGCAGGTCGTGGTGCGCGGCACGGTCGATGCTGCGGGGAATGCTGGGGACACGGTCATCCGCTTCGCCCCAGGCCAGGACGCGGAGGCCTTCGCTCAGGCGGTCAAGGCCGCCCTCCGCGGCGAAGCGCCGGCGACCAGCAGCCGAGTCGACGGACTGAATTTCACCGCTGTCGATGTGGAAACCGCTAACGACAACTGGGGTTCGGTCTGCCAAATCGGAGCGGTCCGCTTCCGCGATGGTGAAGAAACTGAGTCCCGCACGTGGCTGTGTACTCCCCCGCCGGGTCTGGAGCACTTCGACGATGTCAACATCAGTATCCACGGCATCACAGCAGACGACGTCGCCGGCGCTTCCCCCTTCGCGGACGCCGCTGCCGAGCTCTTCGAGTTCCTCGGTTCCGACACGTTGGTCGCCCACAACGCGCAATTCGATTCCACCGCTTTGCGCAGTGGCCTCCAGAAGGCGGCGGCTCCAGTCCCAGAAGTGCGCCTAGCATGTTCGCTAGCGCTGGCTCGCGACGCCTCCCGCGCCGGCGTTATCGACGTGGCCAACCATAAGCTTCCCACCGTTGCCTCCTACATTGGCGCCGAAGATTTTCAGCACCACGAGGCCACGGCGGATGCCCGCGCCGCTGGGGAAATTGTCAGTGCCTTGGCTCAACGTTTTGGCCACTCCGGTTCCATCGAGGAATTGTTCTCTACCCGCGAGTTTGCACTGGGAACCTTAAGCGAGGATTCGGTTATCCCTGTCCTCCGCGCCAACACCGCACCGCTTTCCGCAGCAGACCTAGGCGCAGGTACAGATTTCCGCGACAACACCCGCATGGCGGGTGCTACCTCGGGTGCTCAGAAGAAGCGCTCCTCCTCGCAGGAGCGCCGCGGGCCGGCCCCGTGGCAGTCCGTGTCCACCCCGGACACCATCCCGGATCCGAACCCCGATGCCGACCCGGAAGGCGCGTTGTTTGGCCAGAATGTCACCCTCACCGGTGACTTTGAGCCTTTCGACAAGGGCTTGTTGTGGTCCAAGATCGCTGAGCGCGGCGGCCAGGTAGGCAAAAACGTCACGAAGAAGACCACCATCCTCGTCGTGGGCCAGTGGGCCACCAAGACGTCGAAGGAAAAGCGTGCCGAAGAGCTGCAAAGCAACGGCCAGGACATCGCCATCTGGCAGTCCGACAAGCTCTTAGAGGAACTGCAGCTCGACGAAGCCCCACCGTTCTAGGCAGTAAAAGGCGCTAGGGCGCTAGGGCATCCAAGCTCTAGCGCGCAGTGAAATTTCTCTTCTCCGGTGGGAACCTGTGGGCGCAAGACACAGTCCAATAAAGGCAAGGAATCCGCACTAGCCTACCTTTCACGGAGACGAACACATGACCATCGCGCTGCCCACCTCGCTTCACGTCGATCACCTACTCCCTTCGCTCTGCCCGAGCGAAGAGCTCAACGGAATTAAGCTGTGCGATGATGGCTTCGGCGACTCGCCCGCGCGCATCCAGCTCTCGCGGACGCTATCGATGTCCATGGTGCACGGCACGGGTGCCGAAACCAAGCGCGTGAGCCAGCGTGCGTTGGACGATCTGGGCCTGACTACGCGCCAAGCGTGGGATACCGCAGCGCTTAATCTTCAACGCCGCGCGTTAACACAGCAGGGACTGCGTTTCTTTACCCGGCCAGCGGAGCAGAGTCTCAGCGGCGCTGAAGGCAGCCTCGAGGTGCGCGTGCATCGCTGCACCGTATCGTCGTGGTTGGCGCATCCGCAGGCCTTCGTTATCCTGGATAATCATCTGAAACGCTTGAGCCAAGCCACGAGCATTACCTACCTCGTTCCTGATGCGCACACCCTCTACGCGCTGCTAAACGTTTCCCCACAGCGAGCGACGGAACTGGCCTGCCGCGCGGCTGAGTTGCGCCCGCGCCATCGTCCCCCTCTGAGCCTGCAACCACTAGTATTGGCTAACGGCTTCCCTCTCGAGGTGTAGATACGCCTCACGTCATTCTTGCCGTGGCCGAAAGGAGTCACGTTCTTCACGATGCCTGAATCATCCATGTCCCGCCTGGGCAACCAGTACCACTCCTGGGTACGCGCGCACCCCACCGCGGCGCAAGACTTCCGCGACGCCATCGAGGACTTGCTGAACGACGCCGGAATTATCTTCGACCGCGTGGCCACCCGCGTAAAACAATGGCCGTCGCTCAAGGCCAAGGCGAAAAAGCGTCGGGAGAACGGCGAGCTCATGTATCCGAGCCCGTGGGAGGATATTCACGATGTCTTAGGCGTGCGGATTACTGTCTTCCACTCCACGATTATCCCAGAGGCCCTGGAGGTTTTAGGAGAGACCTTTACCGTGCTTCGCTCAGTGGATAAGGCAGCGGAGACGCGAATTTCCGGTGGCTTTGGTTATGGCTCCCATCACTTGGTACTGACGGTATCGGAGGATAGCGCCGCCACGCTGGAGGAACTTGAGCCTTATATCGGCTGGACCTTCGAGATTCAGATTCGCACCGTACTCCAGCACGCGTGGGCCGAGTTCGAACACGATATCCGCTACAAACAGGGTCCGAATCCTCCCTCCCCACAGGTCGATCGGCTCTTTACGCTCGCCGCAGGCCTCATTGAGCTGGCGGATCAGCAATTCGATGAAATCGCCGCGCTCAAGGCTCCCAGCTCTGAGGCGGACGATGACGTGGAAATCACGGCAGAGACCCTCCCCGGCGTCCTCGCCATCATTCTGGGTAACCGCTTTCCGCGTTCACGCTCGGAGCACTACCGCTTCCTGGCGGAGCTTTTAGAAAACAACGGCATCAATCGTCTAAGCCAGCTCAGGCAGCTACTCGATGATGACGACATCGCCCACGTTCACGACGCCATGCGCTACCGCTTCCGCCCGGGCCAGGTCAGGCTTATCGACGACCTGCTGCTCAACAAATTCGGCGCCCAGCACATCGAGGCCACCGCCGATGCCGGAGACCGCAGGGACCGCAAGCGCCGTTTGAATGCTCGACTTAAGGCCTTAAAGAACTTCCGGAATAATTAGCGGAATCCACCACGGAACTTCTCCATCTGCCGGCGCTCCTTCTTCGTGGGGCGGCCGGCACCGCGCGGGCGGACCGGGACGGAGGGCATGAACTCCTTCGGCGGTGGCGGCGGGGCATGGTCGATGTAACAGGTGCGCGCAATCGGGGCGCCGACGCGCTTGGACACGGTAGCAAGCACCTCAAGGTCATGCTCGTGATGGTTGCGCCACACGCGCACGCGGTCGCCGGGCACAACCTGCTGCGCGGGCTTGGTGGCGTTGCCGTTGAGTTTGACGTGCCCGGCGCGCACGGCGGTGGCGGCTTCCGAGCGCGTCTTGAACATGCGCACGGACCAGACCCAGGCATCGATGCGCACGGGCCGCCCGTCGGGCTGATTCACCATGGGTTCTTAAAAGTTGTGGTTCTCGTTCACGATCTTCTGGATTTTAATCCAGTTGTACCCGCCACCCACCACGGCAACGATGAGGCCAATCGCCATGAAGGTCCAGAAACCGGTGAGCGCCCAGCCCAAGAGGACACCGCCGGCGACGCCGCCCACGACGCAGATAGCTCCGTTGCGGGCGTGGGTGCGCACGGCTTGCTTGCGTTGCTCAATGGGGTTGTTGGGGCGTCGCTGCATAGTCATGGGGCTTATTCTACATGGCCAGAAGCTAGCGGCCTGAAAGCTCGACCCAGGCAGTTCCAGCTTCCTTCGGTTCTGCCTCGCCCTGGGTCAGCGCCGCGAGCGTCGCCGCGAGTTCCTCCTTGCCGCCGGGCTCCACAGACACGGTGAAGGTCACCGCCTGGCCGTAGGCGGTATCCACCATGTCCACGCCACGGTTGCGCAACTCCGCCTCCAGCCGCCCGGCCTCCGCGTGCGAAACCTCGACGGTATAGAGCTCGCGCAAGGCACGCGTGACGGGCTCAACCTGCTCCATCGTCTCGCTGACGGCACCTCCATAGGCGTGCACGAGCCCGCCCGCGCCCAGCTTGATACCGCCGAAGTAGCGCACCACGACCGCGCAGATATCGAGCAGTCCGGAGCCCTTCAGAACATCGAGCATCGGCTTGCCCGCCGTGCCGGAGGGCTCGCCATCATCGGAGGAGCGCTCCACTGGATTCGAGCCGTCAACGTGGTAGATGTAGGCCGAGCAGTGGTGGCGGGCGTCAGGGAAGCGGTCGCGGGCGCCGTCGATAAGCGTGCGTGCTTCCTCTTCCGTCGTGGCGCGACCGATGAGGGTGATAAACCGCGAGCGCTTGATCTCAATCTCGTGCTCGACAATCTCACCGGCGGCGGGGCGCTGATAGCTCTCCAGCATTATGCGACGAGGAAGTCGTACTCAGGCGTGCCGGGCTGAAGCTGCTGGCAATTGAGCTTCGACGCCTCCATGCGCTCGAGTAGTCCGTCAATGCCTGCGGCACTCCCCAGCTCGATACCTACCAGCGCGGCGCCGGTCTCACGGTTGTTGCGCTTGAGGTACTCGAACAGCGTGATGTCATCTTCTGGGCCAAGAACATCCTGGAGGAAGTGGCGCAACTGGCCGGGCTCCTGCGGGAAGTTCACCAGGAAGTAGTGCTTGAGTCCGCGGTGCACCAGGGAGCGCTCCATGATTTCGGCATAGCGAAGCACGTCATTATTGCCGCCGGAAATCACGCAGACCACCGTTGAGCCCGGCTGTAGGTTGAGCGTGCGCAGGCCGGTCACGCTCAGCGCGCCGGCGGGTTCGGCGATGATGCCCTCGTTTTGGTAGAGCGCGAGCTGCTCCGTGCACACGGCGCCTTCCGAGACGATGTCATGGTGCAGGCGGCCCTGGTTGGCTTCCAAAATCTTGAAAGGCAGCTCACCGATGCGCTTGACGGCAGCACCGTCGACGAAAGGATCGACGGTCTCCAGGGTCACCGGCTCACCGGCCGCAAACGCAGCGCTCAGCGACGCCGCCCCGGCCGGCTCAATGCCCACCACCGCGGTGCGCGGGGCCATATCGGCGAGGTAAGAGGTGATGCCGGAAATGAGTCCGCCGCCGCCCACGGGGACCACCACGGTATCCAAGGACTTGCCCATTGAGGACAGCTGGGACACGATTTCCGCGGCCACAGTTCCCTGACCGGTGACGGTATCGCGCGAGTCGAAAGGCTCGATGAAGAAGGCGCCGCGCTCGGCGGCATCCGCGTGCGCGGCCGCAGCCGCCTCGTCGAAGTTGGCGCCGGTGACCACCAACTCCACGAAATCACCACCGTGAACCAGGATGCGGTCGCGTTTTTGCTTCGGGGTCGGTTCCGGCACGTAGATCTTGCCGTGGATTCCCATGGTGCGGCAGGCGTAGGCGACGCCCTGGGCGTGATTTCCCGCCGAGGCGGTAACTATCCCCTGCGTGCGCTGCTCTTCGCTGAGGTTTGACATGCCGTAAATAGCCCCGCGGATCTTGTAGGAGCGCACATCCTGCAGATCTTCGCGCTTCAGGTACACCTCATAACCTGTCTCTTGGGACAGGCGCGGGCAGTACTGCAGCGGAGTCGGGGCAATCTCCGAGCTAATTCGCGATTGGGCCAGTTGGATATCAGAGGCGTGGATAGGCTCGAAGTCTTGCGGGATGGTTGTCATGGTGGCTTATTTTAGCGCCCCGCCCTCCACGCGTCGCACATTACCTAGCAATCGACCGGTTCACCGAACGTTTACCCAGATCTCGCTTGGCCGCAACTTACTGTTCCCCAAAAGCACTAGGGGCAAACGTACGGTGGTGCGGAATCTTTTCGTCTCGCAACAAGGAGTCTTTCTGCATGTCTCGTTCTATCTCCCGCCGCTCCCTCACCCTGTGCGCTGCGACCGCCACGTGTCTTAGCCTGGCTGTGCCGACTTCCTCGGCCGCGATTGTGGATAACGTCATCGAGCACTCTGCTGCGGACGCTAACCTCAAGGTCACCCCGATTGGCACCTATGAGTCTGGGGTCTACGAAGAGTCCGCCGCAGAGATCGTGGCCTTCCACCCGGCCTCCAAGCGCATTCTCACCGTCAACGCGCATGCGGGCCAGATTGATGTCCTCGATGCTTCGGATCCGACCAAGCTCACGCTCATCGGTTCCATTTCTGCTGGCGAGGGCAAGGAAATCAACTCCGTGGCCGTGCGCCCCGATGGCCTGGCTGTGGCCGCCGTCCAGCAAGCGGACAAGACCGAGGAGGGCGAAGCACTGTTCTTCAACGCCGCGGCCGAGGACCTGGCGACCGCCGAATTAGGGCGCGTGATGGTGGGCGCGTTGCCGGATAACGTCCACATCACCGCCGATGGTGGCTACGCTCTCCTCGCCAATGAGGGCGAGCCCTCGAACGAGCTCAACGCCGAGGGCACCGATTACGTCACGGACCCGGAAGGTTCCGTCTCCGTCATTAAGCTGCCGGAGGGTGTTGAGGCTCCAACCCAAGCGGACGCCCGTATCGCCGACTTCTCTGCCTTCGACGGTCAGCCTTTGCCGGAGGGCGTGCGCGTCTTCGGCCCCTCCGGCCACGATTCCAAGCCCTCAATCGACTTCGAGCCGGAGTACATCACCTCCCAGGACGGCAAGGCCTTTGTAACGCTGCAGGAGGCCAACGCCATCGGTGTCATTGACATCGAGTCCGCCACCGTGGAAAAGATTCTGCCCGCACACATTGCGGATCACTCGACAGTCCCGCTGGACCCCTCGAACAAGGATGACAAGGCGGAGCTGCGCACCATCCCGGTTAAGGGTCTGTCCATGCCCGATTCCATCGGTGCCTTCACCGCTGGCGGCCACACCTACTTCGCCACCGCGAACGAGGGCGACGCCCGCGAATGGGGCGTGGAGGAGAAGGACGGCGGTTCCGGCGTTTACACCGATGAGGTGGAGCTCAAGGACGTGGTCGAGGATGGCAAGGTGTGCGAGGGCGCGCTTGGCGACGTCGACCTGGACAAGCTCGCCGACAAGAAGGAAGCCGGCAACCTGAAGCTGAGCAACGCCTCTGGCTGGAACGAAGAGAAGGGCTGCTTCGACGAGCTTTATGCTTACGGCTCCCGCTCCTTCAGCATCTACGACGCGGAGGGCAACGTTGTCTTCGACTCCGGTGCCGAGTTCGAAAAGATCACCGCCGAGCTCAACGAGCCGGGCGTGTTCCACCACAACGCCGATAATGAGAGCGCCGAGTTTGATGACCGCTCCGACAACAAGGGCCCCGAGCCCGAGGCTCTCACTATCGGCACCGTGGGAGATCGCACATACGCCTTCATCGGCGCGGAGCGCGTCGGCGGCGTCTTCGTCTACGATGTCACCGACCCTGCTAACTCTTCCTTCGTTACCTACGTCAACAACCGCGACTTCTCCACCGACGAGTCCGCTGCTGCCGGCGACCTAGGCCCGGAGGGCTTTGCCTTCGTCGACAAGGCGGACTCCCCCAACGGCGAGTACCTGCTCATCGTCGGCAACGAGGTATCCGGAACCACGACCGTCTACTCCGTGAAGGATCTCCTCGCTGGCGACAAGGACGACGAGGAGAAGCCGGACGAGAATCCGGATGAGAACCCTGGCGATGACTCGCAGGACCAGGACGACCAGAACAAGGACGGCCAGAGCTCCCGCCCATCCACCGCGGCCATCATCGCTGGTTCTGTCATCGGTGTCGTCGCCGCCCTAGCCGCTGCCGTAGGTCTGCTGCGTGCCCCGGGTATCCGTGAAACGGTTCTCAGCCTGGCCCCAGCACCGCTGCGCGAGCAGCTGGAGAAGTTCCTCTAACCCCTACCGCGCTCACGGGGAGGGCTGCTACATTGAAGTGGGCTTGCACCAAGCCCCCCCCCTTTTTTTCTCATCCCCTCGCATCCCTTCCCAAGGAGAACCCTCTGATTATGCGCCTTTCAACCTCCCTGATCGCTGTGTGCACCACGACCATGGCCCTGGTAACTCCGCTGGCTGCAGCCGACGACGCTTCTGGTAGCGCTCAGCCCGCCGCGCAGAGCCAGAGCGGACAGAACGGTCAGAGCTCCACTGGCGGAAGCTCGATGAACATCGGTCACACCAATACCTCCGGCCTCTCCGAGGAGTGCGCGGAGGCGGTGCGCAAGGCGCGCGAGGAGCACGAAAACGCGGTGGCCGATGACACTGCGGGCTCGTCCTTCATGGGGCCGAAGGAGCTCGGACTCGGCATCCTTAACGGTTATGGTTCCTCCGGTATGCCGGAAGTGCCGGACTGCGTCCAGGAAGAAAAGGACGCTGAGCTGGAGAAGGAATGGGACGAGATGCCGGACTGGGTACAGTCTGCACGCCCCAATGACACGGCCGAGGAGGTCTTTGCGTGGATCGGTGGCGCGGCTGCGTTACTCTCCGTCGGCATCAACCTGCTGGCCGCGGTCGCGCAGTCCAACCCGGCTGTCCTCAACGACCTGCGTGCCTTCCTCAAGAGCCACGGCTTCTACTGGGATAACACCAAGAAGAAGGAAGAGGCTGACGCGGCTGAGGAATAATTCCCTACCGCACGATCTCGAAGGCGCGAACCACACTTGGTTCGCGCCTATTTATTTCGCCCTCGGACGGGACCGCGCACTAGAGCATTTGCGCGCCCCAGCCCGGGCGACGGGTTAGAACAGTTCCTCCGTAGCGATCTGTGCGCCTTCGACGAGGGACTCCAACTTTGCCCACGCGATCTGGTGGTGCAGGCGCCCGCCGAGGCCGCAATCCGTCGAGGCGATGACGTTTTCGGGGCCTACCAGTTCTGCGAAGCGGATGATGCGATCCGCCACCAGGCGCGGGTGCTCCACGGCGTTCGTGGAGTGCGAAATCACGCCCGGGTAGATGACGGTGCCCTCCGGCAGCTTGTGGTCCTGCCACACACGCCACTCGTGCGCGTGGCGCGGCGAGGCGCCCTCGAAGGAGAAGCCGCCGACCTTGGCCTGCAGGATCTCTTCAATGATGTCCGCGAACGGAATATCCGTCACGTGCGGGCCGTGCCAGGAACCCCAGCAGATGTGCAGACGGGTCTGCTCGCGCGGGATGTCCTTGATGGACTCATTGAGGATGTCGATGCGCCCGCGCAGGAATGCCTGGAAGTCCTCTACGGTCGGCTCCGGAACCACCGAATCCCAAGCTTCGGCCAGATCCGGGGCGTCGAACTGCACGGTCAGGCCGGCATCAGTGATGGCCTTGTACTCCACCTTGAGCGCCTCACCGCAGGCGCGAACAAGGTCGGTTTCATCCTCGTAGTACTTGTTGGGCAGACGCGCCGCAGCACCCGGAGACAGGGCGGCGACGAAGCCTTCGGTGCCCTCGGGGAGGGCGTCGGCAAGCAGCTTTACGTCTGCTTCGACCTGCTCCTGGCCGATGTAGGTAACCGGGCCGGTGAACTCCGGGTTAGCTACCTTCTTGCGGCCGGTAAAGATACCCGAATCCGGATCGTTGTAAGCCTCGGCGAACAGTGCGCGGTCGCGGCGATCCTTCATCGAGGAAAGGCGAATCTTGCCCGGCTCGGAGCGGATCTTGTCACCGATTTCCCAGCGGTCCTTGTCCGTCATGGTCAAACCACCCAGGCGGGTAAAGGAGTAGTTCCACCAAGCGCCATAGTCCACAGCGCCGGAGGTGATGTGGCCGTACTCGCCCTCGTTGATGATGTCGATGCCGAGATCAACCTGGCGCTTGACCACGTCAGCGACCGAGCGCTGAAGAATCTCGTGGAACTTCTCATCGGAGATGGTGCCGGCAGAACGCTCGAGGTTAGCCTCCAGCAGCTCCTTGGTGCGTGGCAGTGAGCCGACGTGGGTGGTGCGGATCTTATTGACCATAGGAGGTACATTCCCTTTCAACTAGACTGTGCTGTCTAGCGTAACCCACGTACGAAGCACGGCCCGCTTCATTCTGTACTTTTATTCAGCACGCGGCCCCAACACGTGGGCTCACCCAAGGATGCCGGCGCCCATCGTCGCCTTGAGATCACCCATGAGGTTGCTGGAGCGCTCCACACGCAGATGTTCGCCGAGGACCATCATGGTGGACTCTTCGCCGTCGACAAGCGTGAGGTACACGTCGGACTCACCCTTGTTGTTGACCAAGACCTGCTTGAGCCGCGCAATGTTGTCCATCGTGCACTGATCCGTGCGCATGGTCAGTCGCAGCGGCAGGCCAGCACCGTTGCCCGGCCCCAAATCGGGAACGCGGATATCGGAGCAGAACAAGGACATGCGCTCATCGCGAATCTTCACCTGAACCTTGGCCAGGATGATATTGTCTTCCGCAATCTGCGGGGCCACCAGCGAGTACACCTGGTTGAACACGAGGATATCCACCTGGGCGCCGTTATGGTCCTCGATGCTGACGATGGCCCAGGGCGAGCCATCGCGCTTGGAAAAGCGCCTGTCGACGCCCGAGATAATGCCGCCGATCACCAGCTCCTGCCCGTTGCCGACTTCACCGTTGAGGATCTTGGTAATCGGGGTGTCGGTCTGCGCGTTGAGGGCTTCCTCGAAGCCATCGAGCGGGTGGCCGGACACGTACAGGCCGAGCATCTCCCTCTCCAAGGCCAGCTCGTGCTTTCGATCCCAGTTCTCATCTGGGATATCGATGGCGAAGGCGGAGACAGAGTCGCCCTGTTCATCACCACCGCCAAAGCCAGCGAAGAGGTCAAATTGGCCCTTGTCGGCTGCTTTTTTGGTAGTCTGCACCGAATCCACGGCATCCTCGTGGATGAGCATGAGGCCCTTGCGCGGGTGTTCCAGGGAATCGAAGGCGCCGGCCTTGATGAGGGATTCGGTCACGCGCTTCGAACAGGCAGCCAGCTCGATCTTCTCCAGGTAATCGGAGAAGGACGTGAAAGCGCCTTTCTCCCGGCGGGTCTTCACGATGGAATCCACCACTTCCCCACCGACGTTGCGGATAGCGCCCATGCCGAAGCGGATATCCTCGCCCACGGCCTGGAAGGTTTCTTGGGACTCATTGACGTCCGGGGAGAGCACGCGGATGCCCAGGTGGCGACAGTCGGCCAGGTAGATAGCGGACTTATCCTTCTTGTCACCCACCGAGGTCAGCAGCGCGGCCATGTACTCCGGCGCGTAATAGGCCTTCAGGTAAGCCGTCCAGAAGGACACCAACCCGTAACCGGCGGCGTGGGACTTGTTAAACGCGTAGGAGGCGAAGGGCTCAATGGTGCCCCACAGAGCGTCCATGGCTTCCTTGGAGTAGCCATTGTCCTTCATGCCGCCCCAGAATTTGTCATACTGCTGGGCCAGGACTTCCGGCTTCTTCTTACCCATGGCCTTACGGAAGCCATCTGCCTCGCCGGCGGTGTAGTTCGCCACCTTCTGCGAGATACGCATGATCTGCTCCTGGTACACGATAAGACCGTAGGTCTCATCGAGGATCTCCTTAAGCGGCTCCTCCAGCTCGGGGTGGATCGGGGTAATCTCCTTGCGGCCGTTCTTGCGGTCCGCGTAATCCCAGTGGGCGTTCACACCCATCGGGCCCGGACGGTAGAGCGCCAGCGACGCCACAATATCCTTAAAGCCCGTCGGCTTCATACGCTTGAGCAGCTCCTGCATGCCGCCCGAGTCGAGCTGGAACACGCCCAGAGTATCGCCGCGCGAGAGCAGGTCATAGACCTTCGAGGCATTCGGGTCGTCGGCGTGGAGGTCCTCTAGGTGGACTTCCTCGCCGCGGTTTTTCTTGATGTTTTCCAGGCAGTCACCGATCACGGTGAGGTTGCGCAGACCCAAGAAGTCCATCTTCAGCAGGCCGATGGCCTCACAGGCCGGATAGTCCCAGCCGGTGATGTAGGCGCCGTCGGCGGGGCGCTTCCACATCGGGATGTGGTCCATGAGGCGGACCGAGGCCATAATCACCGCACAGGCGTGCACGCCGGCCTGGCGGACCACACCCTCGAGGCCGCGTGCGGTCTCATAAATCTTCTTCACGTCCGGGTCGGTCTCAATCATCTGCCGGACCTCGGTCGCCTCCGAATAGCGCTCGTGCTCTGGGTCCATGATGCCGGCGAGCGGGATGTCCTTGGCCATGATGGCAGGCGGCAGCGCACCATTAATGCGGTCCGCCATCTGGAAGCCCGGCTGGCCAAAGTGCACCTTGGCGGAGTCCTTAATTGCCTGCTTGGTCTTCACGGTGCCGAAGGTGATCACCTGGGCAACCTTGTCCTCGCCCCACCTATCGGCGGCGTAGGTAATCATCTCGCCGCGGCGGCGATCATCGAAGTCGATATCGATATCCGGTGCAGACGGACGCTCCGGGTTCAAGAATCGCTCGAAGAGCAGTCCGTGCTCGATGGGGTCAATGTTGGTAATGGTCAGCGCGTAGGCCACGAGTGCACCGGCCGCCGAACCACGACCCGGACCGACGCGAATTCCGATGGACCGCGCGTGCTTGATGAGCTCGGCCACGATGAGGAAGTAAGAGGGGTAGCCCTTCATGTCGATGACGCTGATCTCGTACTCAGCGCGGTCGATGTACTCCTGCGGCACATCCCCACCGTTGAAGCGATCCTTCAGTCCCTCCATGACCTCGTGGGTCAGCCAGGAGGTTGGGGTGTGGCCCTCGGGGACGTCGGCAATCGGCATGCGATCGTGGGTGTGCTCCTCCCAAATCGCACCGTAGTCCTGCACGCGCTCCGCAATCCACAGGGTGTTATCGCAGGCCTCCGGCACCATGTGATCCCACAGCTCACGCATCTGCGCGGCGGACTTGATGTAGTAGCCGGTGCCGTCGAACTTGAAGCGATCCGGGTCCATGAACGTCTTACCGGTCTGCACGCACAACATGGCCTCGTGCGCCGGGGCTTGGGACTCCAGCACGTAGTGGCAGTCATTGGTCACCAACGGCGGCAAGTCCAGCTTGCGGCCGATCTCCAGCAGGCCGTCGCGCGTGCGCTTCTCGATGTCCAGCCCATGGTCCATAAGCTCCAGGAAGAAGTTGTCCTTGCCGTAGATGTCCTGCCACATCGCGGCAGCCTCGAGAGCCTCGTTGAACTGGCCTAAGCGCAGGCGGGTCTGCACATCACCCGAGGGGCAACCGGTGGTCGCGATGATGCCTTCGGCGTGCTCGGCAATAAGCTCCGCGTCCATGCGCGGCCACTTGCCCAACTGGCCCTCGTAAGAAGCCAAGGAGGAAAGCTTGAACAGGTTGCGCAGGCCGGTTTCATTCTCCGCCAACATGGTCTGGTGCAGGTAAGCACCGGAGGCAGAGACGTCATCGCGCTTCTGGTCCGGGGTTCCCCACAGCACGCGCTTCTTGTTGAAACGTGACTCAGGAGCCAGGTAGGCCTCGATGCCGATGATTGGTTTAATGCCGGCGCTGGTCATCCTTTGATAGAAGGCATTGGATCCATACATGTTGCCGTGGTCGGTCATACCGACTGCCGGCATGCCTTGGCGGAGAACCTCATCCGCCAACATGTCCACCTTGGCCATGCCATCCAGCATGGAGAATTCGGTGTGGTTGTGCAGATGGACGAAGGAGGAGTTTTTGGCCATGCGGCTCATCTTAGCGGGGCCGTCAAACTTCGCCCGTAGGTCCTCGTTAAGGTACATTTTCTTAAATGTTCTACACTATTGCCGCCTATCTCATGTGGGGCTTCTTCCCAGCGTTCTTCCCGCTGCTGCGCCCCGCCAGCCCGTTTGAGATCTTGGCCCACCGCATCGTGTGGACTGCGGTTCTCGTCACCGCAATGCTGCTGGTGACTGGTGGCTGGCGCGAGCTCCGCGCATTCAGCTTGCGCACCTGGGGGTGGATGTTCGCCTGCGGCGTGGCCATCACCATCAACTGGGGTACCTATGTCATCGCCATCAACAGCGATCACGTGGCCGATGCCGCACTGGGCTATTTCATTAACCCGCTCGTCTCCGTGGCCCTCGGCATTATCTTCCTCAAGGAGAAGCTGACGAAGGCGCAGGTGGCGTCGGTCAGCATCGCCTTCATCGCGGTGTTGTGGCTGACCTTTATGACGGGCCAGGCCCCCTATTATTCGCTGGCCTTGGCCTTCAGCTTCGGAATCTATGGCCTGCTGAAGAAACGCATCACGGTCTCCTCGATGGGCTCAGTGGCCGCGGAAACCTTGGTCATGCTCCCCTTCGCGCTGGTCTACCTGGGCTACCTCCAGGCACAGGGAGAATCCACCTTCACTACCGAAGGCCCCGGGCACATCGCACTGCTGATTACCTCCGGCCTCGTCACCGCTCTGCCGCTGTTGTGTTTCGCCCAGGGCGCTAAGCACCTGCGCCTGTCTACGCTCGGCATGCTGCAGTACATGACCCCCATCATGCAGATGCTGTGGGCGCTGTTCGTGACCCAGGAGCACATGTCCACCGAACGCTGGATTGGCTTTGCCATCATCTGGGTTGCGGTGATCATCTACCTTGCAGACTTGGTGCGCATGGGCCGCGCTTCTCGACGCCGCGCCCGCCTCCACCCCGCCGACGCGTCACCCACCGCAGAGGGCTAACGGCGCTTCAGCTCCTCGCGCGCCTGCTTAGCCTCGGCGCGCCGGGCGGATTCCTCGCGTGCATTAAGCGCCCACCGCGGCATGAGGATGGCCATGGCGATGCAGTAGATGGCCACCACGATGAGAATGCCGAAGGTGAGCTTGTCCGCTCCCCAGATTCCTTGCGCGATGGCGGCCCCAGAGGCGATGAACGCGCCCGCCCACATCAAGAGGTAGGCAAAGCGGTAGTTCGGCGGCCACTCGGATGTGTTGGGAAACAGGCGCATGTCTTCTCCTCGGCTGTTCTAGCGGTTCTCATTCTGTCCGACGTTGGCGGGCGGGCGCACGCCGAAGGAGCCCCACGCGGCGTCAGCGGGCGCGACCTCCACGGTATCGACCCGCGGATCGTTAGCGAGGGCGCGCAGTTGACTCCCCCCGGAATAGACCACGACGGCATCGACCTTCGCTGGTGCATCCTCCGCCATGTCACGGGCATGGTCGGCCACGCGGGCCAAGACGGTATCGATAACGTCGGCGCGCGTGGCGCCGGCGACAGGCTCGGGGACCGCGATGGGCGCGGCCAGCCCGATCACGATGGCATCCATGCGCTCGACGGGCTGCAGGGCGTCGCTCACGTCCTGCGGACTCAGCGGCTCGCGAAAGCCCACCAGCGCGTAGGCCGGATCGGTTGCGTGCGCTAATGAGGTCTCCGCGCGCTCCCGATAATCGGCCGCGCTCTCCGAGCCATCAGGGCCAAGCTGGTCTCCCTGCACCGCCGTGCTGGGCTGCGTTCCGAAAAGCCCGAAGGCGACCACCACGGCCAAGGCGAGCACGGCCAACAGCACCAGCGCCGCGGCACGGCGGCGCCGGTAAATGCGTTGGCTGGTGCTTCGCTGCGGGCTCATCCGCGCAAAACCTCCACGGCGTGCTTGAGATCGTCCGGGTAGGGTGCAGTGCACTCGAACCACTTGCCGGTTCCCGGGTGGGTAAAGCCGAGTTCGACCGCGTGCAGCCACTGGCGGTTAAGCCCCACACGCTTGGCCAGGTTCGGGTCACAGCCATACATCGGATCGCCTACGCAGGGATGCCCGGTGGCGGACATGTGGACACGGATCTGGTGGGTGCGGCCGGTCTCCAAATGGACTTCGAGGAGGCTGGCCTCGCGGAAGGCCTCCAGCAGCTTGTAATGTGTCACCGCCGGTTTGCCATCATCGACGACCCCAAATTTCCAGCCCGCCGAAGGATGGCGGCCAATGGGCGCATCAATGGTCCCCACGATGGGATCCGGCAGGCCTTGGACCACGGCGTGATAGGTCTTCTGCACGGTGCGCTCGCGGAAGGCGTTCTTGAGTTGGGAGTAGGCGCGCTCGCTGGCGGCCACCACCATGACGCCCGAGGTCCCCACGTCGAGACGGTGGACAATACCCTTGCGTTCGGTCGGGCCGGCGTCGGCAAGCGCATAGCCTGCTGCCCGCAGCCCGCCGATGACGGTGGGCCCATCCCAACCCAACGTGGGGTGCGCAGCCACACCCACGGGCTTGCACACGCAGATGATGTCCTCGTCCGCGTAGAGAACATCCATGCCCTCCACCAGCTCTTCTTTGGGGATGAGCGGTTCCTCCGGCGCTGGCATCATGACATCGATCCAGCCGCCAGCACTTAAGCGCTCGGACTTGCCCACGGCGGCACCATCGATTTCCACGTCTCCCGCCGCGCACAACTGGGCCACCCGGGCCCGCGAAATACCCAAGAGCTTGGCCAGGGCGGCATCCGCGCGCATGCCATCGAGGCCCTCGGGCACCGGCAACCTACGACTTTCGCGCATCAAGCTTCCCCCGCTTCCTGCTCTTGTGGCTTTTCTTTCATCTCTGCCCAGAACATCGCGCTGATAAAGACCACGACGCCACAGGTAATGGCCGCATCTGCAATATTGAAAACAGCGAAGCTGCCCACGGAGATGTAATCCACCACGTGCCCAAACCAAAACCCCGGCTCACGCACGAGGCGGTCGATGAAGTTGCCCAGGGCACCTCCGGCGATCATGGCCAGGCCTATCGCCTGCCACTTATCGTGAATGCGCGGGGCGGCGATGGCCACACCAATGATGAAGACCAATTGGATCGTGGTAAACAGCCACGTCGAGCCCTCCCCGCCCATAGAGAAGGCAGCGCCGGGGTTAAACAGAAGGTAGAAGCGGAACCAATCACCAAAGACCGGTAGGGCTTCACCTTCAGTGAGGATGGACAGCATCAGCGCCTTCACGGCTTGGTCGACGGCAGCCACACCGAGCACCACCGCGACCATCACTCCGATATAACTCCTTGCTTTCACCCGTTCCATTCTAAACAGGCTCATCCGGTAATTTGGAATGCGTGTTTCGTGTGAGAGCCCTAGCAGTCCTGTCCGCCACCGTCCTGGGAGTCGCCGGCGCGCTCGCCGGCTGTTCCTATTCCCAGCCGGCCAAGCCCGTCGAGGAGCCAGTGGGGCTGGCCCTCGATGCCCCGCGCGTGACCCTCCTAGAACCAGGTGACGGCGCCGGTCAGGTCCTGGCTTTTAAGGACCTCGATGCCACGCAGGAACTCACCTATGAGGTCGCCACGGGCTTCGACCAGCAGCTACGCAAGGACGGCAGCGCCGCCCCTTCACCGGAAGCTCAGGACAAGGTCACTCTTCCGCTCCAGGCCTCGGTGGAGGCTGCCACCGAGAATGTCGAAGGCCAACTTCCAGCCAGCCGCAACGCGTTCGTCACCGTCGGAAAGCCGGAGGCTGACGGCGCGGATGTCTCCTCCGCCGAGGGCTTCCAGTTTGGATGGCGCGGCACGGATACGGGCCAGATGAACTCGCTGCGCCTGGCCGCCCCGCAGGCGGCGACCGATCAGGCCCGCAGCACCGTCGAGCGCGCCATCACCAGCCTGACCTCACTGCCCATCGTCTTCCCTGATGAGGAAATCGGCCCGGGTGCGACGTGGGTGGTGGAATCGCGCGTCACTGGCGAATCCACGCTGTTGCAAACCACGACCTATACCTTGGACAAGCTGGACGGGGATATCGCTGAGCTCAGCGTGAAGATTGAGCAGCGGCCTTCCCTGGGCGCACTGTCCTTCGACGGCGCCGACGCCCCCGAAGAGCTACGTGGCAAGGAGCTGAAGGTTACGGACCACACATCGACCTCGGAGGGCTCCGTTACCGTTGATCTGACCAAGCCGCTTCCCACCGCCGGCGATGTCTCCGTGACCACCGCGATTTCTTATGGTGCGGAAGGCTCTGATCTTCGCGTGGTGCAGACCAGCGCCACCGAGATGGAGTTCACCACCGAGTAGCCTGCTTCGCGCCACACCTTCTCCTGCGCGCGAGCACCGCCAGACAGCCTCCGCACAAGGCAGCGCCCACCACCTGGCTGGCATGAGATCCAGCGAGTGGCGGGCGCTTAAGTTATGAAAACCCGGGTTTACTGGGCGGGAGCCTCAGCACCTTCTGCGGGGGCGTCGGCAGGCGCCTCAGCGCCTTCCTCGGCGCCAGCGCCTTCCGGCACGGAGTCCGCACACATCTCCGGAACCTCTTCCGGAGGGACGATGTTGGTGACCAAGACACAAGCCCAAGTCTTAGACAGCTTCCATGTACCACCCTCGTTGATGAACTCCACCTGGTCAGCGGTCTGCTGCTGGCCATCAGGGGTATTGATGTGGACGGTAGCGAGCGCGGAATCCGGCACGAGGCCAGGGATGACCGGGGCCACGACCTCGAAGGTGGCACCGGATTCGGCCTGGGACTGCGACATGACGTCGAAAAGCTCCGGCGCCGTCTCGCTGCCCTGGACCAGCTGGACCTTCTCTTCCTGCGGAAGGTTCGGGTCTGCGGCCTTGGTCAGGATCTCATTGAGCTGCTCCACGGTAGGCATCTCGGTGGAGGCCACCTGCGATGCGGAGGTTTCGCCCGAAGGCTTAGCGGCGGTGCTGTTCTCGGTGTCTGCATCCTCGGAAGACGAGCAGGCAGCCAGGGCAGTCGCGGCGCCCAGGGCCACAACGGCGGCGCTCAGCTTGAAGGATTTCACAAATACTCCTCACGTAGGGGATCGTGGTTTATCCCTTTTACTTTAGCGTCCACGACCGCCGCCCTGGGGTTCCCGCGCAGGTGCGCGCCTGTAGTAGCCTGCTGGCATGACTTTTGCACTCATCGCCACCGGTGGCACCATCGCCTGCACGACGGTCCGTGACGGATCCCTGGTCCCCACCGTCAGTGGGCAACAGCTAGCCCAATTCCTCGACGCTGAAGTCGGAACACACGACATTGAGGTGGTGGAATTCCGCGCGCTGGATTCCAGCTCGATTACTTTGGCAGACCTCGATGAGCTACTGCTGTGTGCGCGCCAGCACCTTGCGCGCCCAGAGATTGATGGCGTCCTCATCACGCACGGCACCGATTCCATGGAGGAAACCGCGCTGGCGTTATCCCTCTTCGACCTCGGTGAGGGGCCCATCGTGCTCACTGGCGCGCAGCGCGCCTTCGACCACCCGGCTGGTGATGGCCCGCGCAACCTGCGCGATTCCTATGAGCTCCTGTGTTCCGGAAAGGCCGGCGTGTGGGTGCAATTCGGCGGCAAGACCATTCCCGGACGCGGCGCGCGCAAGTGGCATACTTCGCAGCTCAACGGCTTTGAGGAGCTACCGGTGGGTGACTCCGCTCTGGCGCCGTTGCCGCTCTCCCCCATGGCGCAACACCCCGTTGAGATCATCGCCGCCTACCCGGGTGCCGGCGCCGCGCTTGTCGACGCCTCCCTCAACCACACCCATGGCCTCGTCATCGAAGCCATGGGCTCGGGGAACATGGGTGAAGAGATGGGAGCTGGGGTTGCCCGCGCGCTGCAAGCGGGCGTGCCCGTGGTGATTAGCACCCGCACGCCCTACGGAACTACCAAGCTGGCCTATGGCGGCGCAGGTGGCGGTGCCACCTTGGGCGAGATGGGTGCGGTAGCCTCCGGTGGATTCCGAGCCGGCCAAGCCCGCATTATGCTCGCCGCGGCACTCGCTACCGACACACCGGTGGCAGAGATGTTTAGCACTGCCCCCTCCGCCACTGCTTATACCGCGGGCTAGCTATCCTCGCGTGGCGGTTCCTCCCCAGCGGTGTCAATCTCGGGCCCATCGGCCTCGGTGGCGTCGCCTGGCAGCGCCCCCTCCCAGGCCAGTGAGTCCAATGGATCGGCCGGGTGGAGATCTTCATCCTCAGCCGCAAAAGAGCGCACAAACCCCGGGCCCGTAGCGCGAGTTTCAAAGCGCACGCTGACCACCCCATGGCCGGCGCCTTGAATCCAGCCGTGTCCAAACTCGGGGTGGTGGACGTCCTGCGTAGCGTGCCAGCGGCGCATCGAATCCGATCCCGCTTCTCCCAGCGTTTCCGACTCTGCTCTGGGCTCCGTCTCCGTTTCCGGCGCGCCGGGCAGGTGGTCGCTGACGCCAGTCTCGTAATCCGTATCCGGAGCTGGACGCACGACCTCGCGGTCGAGCTCAGGAAATAGCACGTCTTGGCGGGCCTCCTCCAAACCCGAGTAGCTCACCCCGACCAGCCTGATGGGCCCGAGCTCCTCCGGGTAGCGCGCCAAGCTCAAGGCCTTAGCCTCGAGGACCTTCAGGTCATCCGTGGCATAGGGCAGCGTGGCCGAGCGGGATTCGATGTGGAAATCCGCCATCCGCAACTTCACCGTCACCGTGCGCGCGCCGCGGCCGTCCTTGAGCAGGCGGGAATGCGCGCCCTGCGCCGCGCGGATTAGTGCCGCATCCACCTCCGCCGCCGTGCGCAGGTCCGTGGGGTAGGTGAACTCGGTGGAGATTTGTTTAGCAATCGCGCGCGGGGCGACCGGACGCTCATCAATCCCTTGGGCGAGCTTCCACAGCTGCACGCCCACCACGTTGCCCAGTGAGATCTCGACTTCCTTGCGGCTCATCGCCGCCAGCTGTCCGATAGTCTCCACGCCAATGGCTGCTAGCTTCTGCTGGGTGACTGGGCCCGCTCCCCAGAGCTTGCCCACCGGCAGCGGGTGGATGAGCTCATCGAAGCGCTCCTGGGGCACGATGAAAGTCCCGTCCGGTTTGGCCTCCCCTGACGCAATCTTCGCGCTTTGCTTGCCTGCACCGGCGCCGATGGAGCTGGGAAGGCCCGTCTCAGCTCGAATCACTCGGCGCAGATTCTCCGACCACTCACGGACTTCGGCGGGCGTGGCTCCGGCGAGTGCGGCCGGTTCCATGAAGGCCTCGTCGATGGAGAGCTGTTCGATGACCCCCGCATGCTGCGCAATAATTCCAAATACCCGGCGCGAGGCCGCCACATACACCGCCCGGCGCGGCTGCACCACCACGGCTTTATAGCCCACGAGCTGCTGCGCGCGGAACATGGGCATTGCGGAATGAGCTCCATATGCGCGGGCTTCATAAGAGGCACCGGCGACGACGCCGCGTCCGCTCGTTCCACCCACCAACACAGGCCGGCCGCGCAAGGTAGGGCGGGTGAGCTGCTCCACCGACGCAAAGAACGCGTCCATGTCGATGTGAAGAACCCAGCGCTGCATGTGCTCCAGTTTAAACACCGCATGTCCGTCACCCATTATTCATGTTTCTTTACCACCTTCGTAACTTCAACGCCCCCATCCGCTTACTTTATCGCCCTAACCTTTTCCGCCGTGACTTCTCAACTCTCGCCCCAACCACCTGCCTCCCAGGCCCACGTGGTCGTTACCGGCATTAAGCGCGAGTTCGCGGACAACACTGGTCTCCATGCCACTGACCTCGCCATTAACACCGGCGAGTTCATCTCCATTCTCGGCCCCTCCGGTTGCGGTAAGTCCACGCTTCTGCGCTGCATCGCAGGCCTCGAAACCCCCGATGCTGGCACCATCACCTTCTCCGATAAAGAAGTGTTCGGCCCACACACGAACGTTCCCGTTAATAAGCGCAACCTGTCCATGGTGTTTCAAGATCTGGCGCTGTGGCCGCACATGACTGTGGAGAAGAACATCGAGTTTCCCCTCACCACCGCGGGTAACAAGTTGTCTTCTGTGGAACGCACAGAACGTGTGCGCGCGTGCATGGACATGGTCGGAGTTACCCCGAAGGCACAAGCTCGCCCTAATCAACTCTCCGGTGGCCAGCAGCAGCGCGTAGCCATCGCCCGCGCGCTTGTGTCCAACCCGCAGTTGCTCCTAATGGATGAGCCACTCTCTGCGCTCGATGCTGCCCTGCGTGTTCAGATACGTGCCGAGCTCACTGCCTTGGTCCACGACTTAGGACTCACGGTCATCTACGTCACCCACGATCAATCCGAGGCTCTGTCCATGTCGGACCGCGTCGTCGTCATGAAGGACGGCGTCATCGAACAGTTCGCCGATCCTGTCACCCTCTACGACTCCCCTGCCACCCCCTTCGTCGGTGGCTTCGTGGGTACTATGAACCGCCGCGCTGGGCTTCCCGACGTCCGCCCGGAAAACCTCACCGTCCTTGACGCGGAGGAAGACATCGGGTCTTTCCCGCACCACGTGGACGGAATCGTCCGCACCGCTCAGTACATCGGCGGACGCTACGAGCTGCACTGCGATGTCGAAGGCGCTGACGAGCCTTGGGTGGCTTACAGCCGCTCTCGAGTCGATCGTGGTTCGACGGTACGTCTTGCGTACTAGTCACATCCGTTTTCTACTTTAAGGATTCTCCATGCTGTATAAGAAACTTTCTCTCGCCCTCGCTGCCGCCGCTGCTTCTGCCCTGGCTCTGACTGGCTGCGGTTCTGTTGATTCCGCTGACTCCACCGACGCATCCTCCGCCGACAACACCGGTGCTGAAACCAGCGCCGAGGCCTGGGAAGCCCCGGAGGGACTGTCCGGCGAGCTGGACTACTACTCCGCGAACCCGCAGGGCCTTACCGACGCCCTCGTCGAAGCCTTCGAGGAAAAGACCGATGTCAAGGTCAACGTCTTCGCCGACACCACCGGCAAGATCACCGCCAAGCTCAAGGCGGAAGAGGCTAACCCGCAGGCAGACGTGGTCTACTTGGCTTCTTGGTCCGCTGCTTCCAAGCAGGACAAGGCCGGCGCTCTGGCGGAGTACACCCCGGAAGGTGCTGACAAGATCACTTCCAGCTGGGTATCCAAGAACGGCACATTCACCGGCCGCGATGGCTCCGCCTTGGCACTGGTGACCAACACCAACGTGGTGGACTCCGCTCCTCAGGACTGGGAGGACCTCGCTGACGAAAAATACAAGGATCAGGTCATTATGCCGGATCCGCGCGAGTCCGGCACCGCCGCTGACCTCATTGCCGCCATGGTGGATCAGTGGGGCGAGGACAAGACCTGGGAGCTCTTTGACAAACTCTTCGACAACGGCATGATTGTCCAGGGCGCTAACGGTCCGGCCCTGGACCAGGTCACCTCCGGTTCTCGAGGCATCGTCATGGGTGGTGTGGACTACTCCGCATACTCCGCTCAGGCCAAGGGAGAGCCGCTTGAGGTTGTTATCCCCTCCTCCGGCACTACCGTCACCCCGCGACCGGTCATGATCCTCAAGACCACCGACAACAAGGACGCTGCCGAAGCTTTTGTCGACTTCATGTTCTCCGATGAAGCACAGGAGATTTCTGCTTCCAAGAACATGATCCCGGCCAACACCGAGCTCACCCCGAAGAACGGCCCGAAGCTGGAGGAGATTGAAACCCTCAACGAGGATCTCGATGGCATCGCCTCCTCCTCCAAGGACATCAAGGAAAAGTTCGCTGAGCGCTACCTGAAGTAGCCTCTACTATCTCACCACGGAGCAACCCCACCTTATGAGCACCACCACCCGCAGCCCTCAGCGCACTCTCGGCATTTATGCAGTACTCTTCGTGCTGCTCGTGCTTGTCGCTGCGCCGTTGGCATCGGTGCTCATCAGCGCTGTGGTGGGGTACCGCGATGAGCCTTCTTCTCTCCACAAGATTGTGGAGCCGGGCATGGGAGAGGTGCTACTCAATACGGTCGTCCTCTCCCTCCTCGTGGTGGTCTTTTCTACTCTGTTCGCCGCCCCGCTAGCTTTCCTGCGCGCGTGGACGTCTTTTTCTAAGGCGAACTGGATAGAAATCGCCATCATGATTCCTTTCATGACCCCGCCTTTTGCCGCAGCAATGGCGTGGATGGATTTCACCCGCCGCGGTGGAGTCTCCGAATTGCTCTTCGGGCATACCGTCGGCAAGCTCGCGCATGACGCCATTTACTCGGTTCCTGGCATGGCTTTCATCATGGCGTGCGAGCTCTTCCCCTTCCTCTATCTCATCCTGCGCAACTGTCTGACCTCAATTCCTGCATCCTCTCTGGAAATGGCTCAAGTCGCAGGCGCCAGCCGGTGGCAACAGATTAGTCGCATCATCCTCCCCACCGTCGTGGGCCCCTATTCACTGGGCGCACTGATCATTTTCATCAAGGCTGCCGGCGAGTTCGGCACCCCAGTTACCTTGGGAAACGCCATCGGTTTCACGGTCCTCGTCTCCTCCATCTACCAAGACGTCACCATCGACCCGTTGAGTTTCTCCGATGCAGCAGCCTCCTCATCGGTGTTGTTTGCACTTGGTGTGGGCGCATGGGCATTCCAGCAATGGGTCTCGCGGCGCGACCTTACCGGTGGTGGACGAGTATCCCGCCAAGTCTCGCTCCGCATCGGCACCGCAGGCAAGGTCCTTGGCAGCTTAGTTGCTTTCCTCATCATCGCCTGCTCGGTGCTCATCCCGTATATTTCCATCACCCTGGCAGCCATGACCATTCTGCGATCCGCGCCCCCAACGCCTCAAAACCTCACCTTCGACTATTTCGCCATCGTCCTGCAGATGCCTTCCGCTCAAGAAGCTTTGCTGCGTTCCATCGCCCTCGGTGCAATTGGCGCCACAACGGCGGTCATCCTCGGCATCGCGGTCACCTTGCTCACCCAGCGAACCAGGCAGATCAGCGCCCGTGTTGTCGACTTCCTTGCTGTAGCACCGGATACCGTCCCCGGAATCGTTCTCGCCATTGGCTTCATTCTCCTATGGAACGCTCCCTGGCTGCCATGGACACCTTATGGCTCCATGATCATCCTCGTCATGGCTTTTACTGTTCTCTTCCTGCCGATGGCGGTGCAGAACATCAAGACCTCCGCTGGCGCGGTTTCCCCTTCGGTCTACGAGGCAGCCGCCGTGTCCGGTGCCTCCGCCTCCCACACGTTGCGCAGCATCACCTTGCCGCTGCTTGCCCCGGGTATCTTTGCCGGTTGGCTGCTGGCGTTCTTTGTGGGCTTCCGCGAGCTCGTCATGTCCTCCCTGATCCGCCCGAGCCAGCTCAATCTCCTTGCGCCGTGGATCATGAACCAATTTGACCAGGGCCACCGCGCTGAAGCCATGGCTATGACGCTCATCGGTGTAGGAACCTCCACTGTCGTGCTAGTCCTAATCACTTGGTGGCAAGGAAGGAGGGCGCGTGGCTAGTATCCTCATTTTCGCGGACCTTCACCTTGGCCGCCCCGACGCGCCAGGCATGGAGTGGGTGCTAAACGTACTGGAGGTCACGACTGCGGATGCATGTATCTGCCTCGGTGACATCATTGACCGCAAAGCCGACGCAGCCACCTACGTACCCCAAGCACAGAAAGTCATGGCTCGCGCATGCGAGCTTTTCAGCGACGTCCATTTCATCTCCGGGAATCACGACGTCCACCACGAACTCAGTCTCTCTTCGCCTGTAACGGTTCATTCCGCCGACGTTCACTCCTTTCACTGCGCCGGCGCTACCGTTGTCACCGCCGCGGTAGCTGCCGATCCCGATCCCCGCACACTCACCTTTCCAACGCGCCAGAGCAACGAGCCGCATCTGGGATTACTGCACTCATCAGTGACCGGTGAATTCTCTAAAGGCATATGCTTGCCCACGACACCCGAACAGCTACAGGCCTGTGGCTTCGACGCATGGATTCTTGGCCACGTCCACACTCCACAAGTGCTTCAGGACAATCCCTTTATCGGTTGGGTCGGTATGGGAGAGGCAGTGCTTTACGACGTCCCCACTTCCTCCCTCACTCGCCTCTAACACATCTCCTACCTGACCACACGCGCCGCTCAGAGAACTAGCTCTCACTTGCCCACCGCGTGATCAATGTCTCACGAATTGGCGTTTGCGCTAGACCGAGAGCACCGCATGCATGCATCATGTATACATGCAAAAAGACAAGGTACCCGCCGCGGAACGGGCCTACGATCACCTCAAGCGCCGCATCATCGATGACGACATCGATGACTCGGAGATGCTCTCCGAAGCCGCCCTTGCCGCCGAGCTGGGAATGAGTAGAACCCCGGTGCGCGAGGCTTTCCTCCGTTTGGAGGTGGAGGGCTTCTTGAAGCTCTATCCCAAGCGCGGTGCGCTGGTCGTACCGATTAGCCCCCGCGAAATCCGTGAGGTCTACGAGGCGCGCCTCCTCGTGGATGAGAACTCTGCCCGCCATATTTGCGGACTGTCCGCAGAGGAGCGCGGTCTCATCGCCGATGTCCTCGTCGCCACCATCGATGAGCAAAAGGCCGCCCTCGACGCTGGCGATCTGGGCTCCTATACCCAACTGGATGCGAAGTTCCACCAAACCATCATGGACAACGGCGGCAACCGCCTCCTCGCCCACCTCGGCCACACCTTGCGCGAGCGCCAACAGCGATTTACCGCAACTGCCATCGGCCGCAGCGTCGAGAAGGCACGCGGCTTCGTGGCCCAGCACGCCTTGCTTGCCGACGCCCTCCGCACCGGCGACATCGACACCTACCTGACCGAACTCCATTCCCACCTCAACTCCTCAAGGAAGCAACTGTGACTGTCTCTGCGCATTCGAACCCGCTTGTCGAGGCGCCTACTCCCCAACCCGACGCCCCCACAGACGCCGACACCACCGAAAGCACTGAAAGCGCTGCCTCCCCAGGCTCGCCCAGCCGCTCCGCCGAAGCGCCGCTGCCTAAGCGCGCGTGGTTCCCCGTCGCCGGTGCCATGATCGCGGTTGCTTGGGGCGGAAATGAATTCACCCCGCTGCTGGTGATGTACCGCGAGACCTCGAATTTTTCCCAGGTGACGGTCAACGGGCTCTTAGCCGCCTACGTGGTTGGCATCATCCCCGCACTGCTCATCGGCGGCCCGCTGTCCGATCTGCTTGGCCGCCGCCCACTGTTGCTCCCCGCAGCACCACTGTCCTTGGCAGGCTCTTTCTTGCTGTCCATCGCCCCCAACGAACCACTCATCATCGCGTTGGGACGCGTCTTGTGCGGTATGGCATTAGGCCTAGTCATGGCGGTGGGTTCAACGTGGATTACGGAGCTCATCACGAGCGCCGGCGGCGACCCAGCGTCCGGCGCTCGTAAGGCTTCGTTGTGTTTGACCGCCGGCTTCCTCGTCGGCGCGGGTATCGCTTCGGTGCTGGCCCAGTGGGGGCCATGGCCGACTCACACGGCCTATATCCTCCACATGCTGCTCACGCTGTTGACTGCCGCGTGGATCCTGCATACGCCTGAGACCCGCCAGCCCAGCCGAGGCGATGTCAAGACCACCATCCTGGAGCTCAGGGTGCGTGACATGCTGGAGATGCTCCACATCCCCGCCGCTGCGCACAAGCGTTTCCTGCGTGTCGTCGTGCCCGTGGCCCCCTGGGTCTTTGGCTGCGCGGGAGCGGCCTATGCGCTCCTTCCACAGCTGCTATCCGAATCCGCTGGAAACGCCCCCATCGCTTTCTCCGGCCTGATGACCGTCATCACCCTGGGCTGCGGCGTGGCCGTCCAGATGCTGGGCCGCCTGGTTGATACCCACAAGTCCGCGCGAGCCTCGGCCCTGTCGATGTTCGTCATCACCGTCGGCGCAATCCTCGGGGCGTTTGCTGCTCACTCGCTGTCCCTGCCGCTCGGCATCGCAGCCGCCGCCACAATGGGCGCGGGATACGGTTTGGCGCTGGTCGCTGGATTGTCCGAGGTCCAGCGCATCGCGGGCGAGCGAGAGCTCGCCGGCTTGACCGCCGTGTACTACTCCATTTCTTACACTGGCTTCTTCATCCCGATGGCCTTTAGCGCGCTTGCGCCCTATATCGGCTTCACGGCGTTGTTCAGCATCGGCAGCTTCTTGGCGCTGGTGTGCCTCATCAACGTCATCCTTGCGTGGCGCGCACACCTGCCCGGAACCCGCCGCTAGCGCACACACCCCGTCATCGCGGCCCCCTCCGGGCCGCCCCTGCGCCACCAGTGCACAGATGCTCAAAGCTCCGCCTCCCCACTCGAGGGAAGCGGAGCTTTTCGCTGCGGATTTAGGCCTTGGCCACGGTAGCCGTCACGCCCTTGAGGACATCATGGATGTTCTGTCCATCGCTTGGCTCGAGAGCCTGGGTCGTCACAGTGAAGTCGACAGCAAGCACCTCCGCCGCGATGTGTTCGCGGTGGTGATGAGCCCACTCTTCCTTCTCCGCGGGAACGGAGAGAACCACGGTGATGCGGTCAGTCACCACGAAATCCTCGGCCTTACGCGCATCCTGCAAACCGCGGATGACGTCCGCAGCCCAGCCCTCTGCCTCGAGCTCCTCCGTCACCTCGGTATCCACGGCGACAAGGCCATCGAGCCCTTCCACGCGAGCCGTCGACTTCGCATTCGCCGCCTTGAGGCGCTCGGTGTACTCGTCCGGGGATAGGCGGATATCGCCGTCGACCACAACGTCCTCGCCCTCGCGCACGTAGTTGCCCGCCTTGAGGTTCTTGATAGCTCGCTGAACATCCTTGCCCAAGCGCGGACCGGCTACCTTGGCGTTGCACACGACCTCGAAGGTGCCCACCGCGTCGACATCGTCGGTAAGCTCAACGTCCTTAACGTTGACCTCATCCCGGATGATGTCCTTGAAATCCGCCAGGCGCGCCGAATCCTTCATCGCCACCGTCAGCTTCGGCAGCGGCAGGCGGTTGCGCAGCTTGTTGGACTTACGCACCGAGGACGCCGCGGAGGCCACCGCGCGGGTGGCATCCATGGCGGCCACGAGGGCATCGTCAGCCGGGTAATCCTCGGCCTTCGGGTAGGAAGCCAAATGCACGGAGCGCTCACCGGTCAGGCCACGGTAGATGACCTCAGCCACGTGCGGCAGCAGCGGCGCGACCACGCGGGAGACCGTCTCCAGGACCGTGTAGAGCGTGTTGAAGGCCTCCGGATGGGCTTCCTCGCCCTCCCAGAAACGGTCACGGGAGCGGCGCACGTACCAGTTGGTCAGCGCGTCCGCGAAGAGGCGGACCTCCTCGGTTGCCGTAGCAATATCGGTATTCGCCAGCGCATCATTCGTGTTCTTTACCAAGTCATGCGTCTTGGCCAAGATGTAGCGGTCCAGAACGTTGGTGGAGCTGACATCGAACGTCGCGTCCTGGGAAGCGTAGAGCTGCAGGAAGGTGTAGGCATTCCAGATCGGCAGGATGGCCTGGCGCACGCCCTCACGGATGCCCTGTTCGGTGACGATGAGGTTGCCACCGCGCAAGATCGGCGAGGACATGAGGAACCAGCGCATCGCATCCGAGCCATCGCGGTCGAAGACCTCGTTGACGTTCGGGTAATTGCCCTTGGACTTGGACATCTTCAGTCCGTCATTGCCCAGAACGATGCCGTGGGCCACAACCTTCTTGTAGGCCGGGCGGTCAAAGAGCGCGGTGGACAGCGCATGCATGACGTAGAACCAGCCGCGGGTCTGACCGGAGTACTCCACGATGAAATCAGACGGCGAGTGGGTCTCAAACCACTCCTTGTTCTCAAACGGGTAATGCTTCTGCGCAAACGGCATCGAGCCGGACTCAAACCAGCAGTCCAACACGTCCGGCACGCGGCGCATCGTGGACTTGCCCGTCGGATCATCCGGGTTCGGGCGAGTCAGTTCATCGATGTGCGGGCGGTGCAGGCTGGTCGGGCGCACGCCAAAGTCACGCTCCAGCTCATCCAGGGAGCCGTAGACATCCACGCGCGGGTACTCCGGGTCATCGGAGATCCACGCCGGGATCGGAGCGCCCCAGTAGCGGGTACGAGAGATGTTCCAATCGCGAGCGCCCTCCAGCCACTTGCCGAACTGGCCGTCACGGATGTGCTCCGGCAGCCACTCGATCTCGTTGTGGTTGAGCTCCACCATGCGGTCGCGGAACTCGGTCACCTTGACGAACCATGCAGGCAGCGCCATGTAGATGAGCGGTTCGCCGGAGCGCCAGGAGTGCGGGTAGGAGTGCTCGATGGTCACGTGGCGCACCACGCGGCCAGCTTCCTTCAGGTCCTTGATGATGCCCTTGTTAGCGTCGAAGACCAGCTGGCCCTCGTAAGGTGGCACCTGCGAGGTGAACTTGCCATCCTCATCCACCGGAATGACCAGGCCCACACCGTACTTCTGGCAGGTGAGCATATCGTCCTCACCGAAGGCCGGAGCCTGGTGGACCACACCGGTACCGTCCTCAGTGGTGACGTAATCTGCGAGCAGCAGCTGGTAGGCATTCTCGACATCCGGGAAGAAATCGAAGATGGGCTGGTACTTAAAGCCCTCGAGCTCAGCGCCCTTGAACGTTTTGAGAACTTCCGCCTCACCCAGCTCCTTGGCCAGGGTGCCGGTGAGCGCTTCGGCCATGATGAAGGTGCGGCCAGCAAAGTCGCCCTCGGTGGCCTTGAACAGGACGTAGTCGACCTCCGGGTGGACCGCCAAAGCCAGGTTGGACGGCAGGGTCCACGGGGTGGTGGTCCAGGCGAGGAAGGAGGCGTCGGCAAGCTCGGCGTTATCCGCCAACGTCTTCTCCGCCGCGCTTCCCTCCACAGCGCCCGCTACCGGGAAGGTCACCGTCAGGGTCGGATCCTGACGCATCTTGTAAGAATCATCCAGGCGCGTCTCCTGGTTCGACAGCGAGGTGTGCTCAGCCCAGGAGTACGGCAGAACCCTGAAGCCCTGGTAGATCAGGCCCTTGTCGTAGAGCTCCTTAAACGCCCACATCACGGACTCCATGTAGTTCAAGTCCATGGTCTTGTAACCGTTTTCAAAGTCCACCCAGCGAGCCTGGCGGTTGACGTACTCTTCCCACTCATCGGTGTACTCGAGGACGGACTTGGCGCAGTACTCGTTGAACTTCTCCAGGCCCATCTCCTCGATCTGGGCCTTGTCGGTGATGCCGAGCTGCTTTTCTGCTTCCAGCTCCGCCGGCAGGCCGTGGGTGTCCCAGCCGAAGACGCGCGGGACGTGGTTGCCGGCCATGGTGCGGTAGCGCGGGACGATGTCCTTGACGTAACCGGTCAACAGGTGGCCGTAGTGTGGCAGGCCGTTGGCAAAGGGAGGGCCATCATAAAAGACGTATTCGGGGCAGCCCTCGGTTTGCTCGAGGCTGGCTTTAAAGGTGTCGTCGGCCCTCCAGTACTTCTGGACCTCCTGCTCCATATCGGGGAAACGGGAAGACCCAGTAGTCATATCGACTTTGGGATAAACGCTGCCGACGTTCGCGGGGTTATTACTCATCTAAAAATTCCTTCACTCGTTCGCTGTGGCGGGGACGCGCCTTACGGCTCGCGGTACCACCCCGCTTGGGCGCCGAGGCGCCCCGCTTCGTTGATGTGAAGGAGATGACGGTCCCTACCCGCCCGGTTCTAATAATGCTCCGCTAAGCGCAAAGCACGTTCTTCCGGAATGCTCCCCGGTGATAGCCGGCTCACTGCATACGCCTAAAAGTATAGCGAGCCGGTCAAGTTTTCACAGGCGCAGGTTCCCGAAAGCCCCAAAATAGAAACGCCAGTACACGAAAGAGGCACCTGGGATAAGGTTTTCCACAGGAACATTTTTTCTAATGCGCGCAGGTCATAAGGTGTTTTAAGCTCCACTGTCATGAGCGCACTGCAGACTTTCCTTAACGCACTCGGGGCCGGCATCGATGTCGTCGCCGAGTGCGAAGGCATGTCTGAAGCAGACCTCATCGCCGCCGGATCCCCAGACAAAACCGCCGCGGAGTTGGCACGGCTGTATACGAGCTTCTTTGGCAAGACCGCCATGACGCGGATGCAACGCGACGCAGTGAAGGCAGCGCGCCAACGCAAGCATTCTTTGCCTACCTTGGAGGTCATCGACCGCTACGCCCGCAAAGCCAAAACACAAGCGTTGGGCTGGAAGCTGCGTCTAGAACTCTGCCGAACGAGCGCTGACACCCTCGCCATGGAGGCGCTGGCGAAGAAGAAGCTCAAGGAACACTCAGCACCGCCCACGCCGAAGGAGGGCGTGACTGTCTACCGCCGCCGCAATGCACCGTGGACGATGGCGATCACGGGCCCCTCGCAACTGATTGCAGAGCTTAACGACGCCGTCGACCCGGCACGTCCCCTCGAGTCCATCCGCGAGGCCTTCTTCAAAGGCGCTGCACCGCGCCGCGGCTTGCAGACCAATATCCTTGTGCCGCTGGATGCAATGACGAAAATTCTCGACGGTGACGGCGAAGAAATCACCCTCCAGATGACCAATGGCGCCACGATGACCGGGGCAGAGTACCTCAACAAGGTCATCGCCGGTGAAATCGATAAAGACGGCGCGCTCGCGACTCTTTTTCATCCCTATCACGGGCCGGTCAACCTCTACTACGAGGAGCGCTCGGCCAGCATCAAGCAGCGCATCATGGCTATGGCCGAGTTCCCAGTCTGTGCTTGGGATGACTGCCTGAAGCCGGCCGATGAATGTCAAGTTCATCACCTCATCGCGTGGAAGAACGGCGGGTACACCAACCAGGAAAACTTGGTGATGCTCTGTCCGTATCACAATGGGGTGAACCAGGACGATCCGAATGCGCCGCCGGGTCGCGGCCGCATGGCTCGGGTCAGGGGAAAAGCGAAGAGAACGTACGGCCCTCCCCCGCCACCCACGCCGCTGCAAGCGCCACCCGGGTTATTCCCAAACTCCGGGGAGCGAGACGACTAGCGACTTCACAGAAGTAGCCCTCCACCCAGAATTACCACTGGGTCGAGGGCTACTCGTCGTGCCTTAGCTGCGCGCGTTACAGATTTTCGGCGAGACCGAGCTACTCGTCGTGCTTGCGGCGCAGCTTGATCACGGTGTCTGCGATGAACAGGACGATACCCACCCCAGCCGAAGCGAAGAGCACGTACAAGGACCACTCAGCAGCGGTGAGGATGTAGTTCACGAACGCCAAGAAAGCAACAAAGGCCAGAAGCAATGCGCCGATGAGCATGTGCGCTCTCCTTTCCCCACCAATGACTAAGGGCTCTGTGCTTACAAAGAATGTATACCTACGGACGTATACCTACAGAAAAGAATAACGGCGCCCCCGCAGGGACGCCGCTCATTCAGAGATTAATTGTTGGACTTTCCGGCCTCACCGTTGGGGGCAGCGGTGCCGCGGGACTCCAACTCCTCAAGCTGGGACTGCAGCAGCGTCTTGAGGCGGGTACGGTACTCGCGCTCGAAGGTGCGCAGCTCGGAGATGCGGGCCTCCAGAGCGGTCTGCTGCTGCTTGACCGTGTTCATGACCTCGGTGTGCTTCTTCTCAGCATCTGCCTGCAGGGCAGCTGCCTTCTCCTCAGCCTGGCGAATCTGTGCCTCCGCGCGGGACGTAGCGTCGGCCTCAGTCTGCTTTGCCTTGTTTTCGGCGTCAGCCACCAGCTTCTTGGAGCGGGTATCGGCTTCCTGCAGCTGCGCGTCGTAGCGCTTCTGGGCGTCAGCAAGCTGAGCCTTGGAGTGAGAGTCAGCGTCGGCAAGCTGCTTCTCTGCAGCCGTGCGGGCCTCCGCCAGCATGGACTCGGAATCGGCCTTGGCCTCGTTGGTAAGGCGGTCTGCCATCTCCTGCGCCAGGCCCAGAACGCGGGCTGCCTGCATATGCGTGTCCGGGGTGGCGAGGCCCTGTGCGTTGGACTGTGCAGCACCTGCACCAGCCACGGCAGCAGCGGAAGATGCGGTGGTGGAGGTTGCGGAGTTCTTCTTTGCGGACTCCAGCTCCTTCTTGGTGCTCTCCAGTTCCTTCTTGGAGGCCTCGAGCTCACGCCTGGCAGCAGCAGCTTCCTCGCGTGCGGCCTTGAGCTCTGCGGAATTGTCCTGCGCCTGAGCGGCCTTCGCCTGTTCCTGGGCGCGCTTGGTTTCTTCCTTGGCCTTGGCAATCTCGTTCTTGGAGTCAGCCAGCTTTGCCTCGTACTCAGCGCGAAGCTTGGATTCGACGTCCTTGCGCACAGCGGCCTCGTCGACCTTAGCGGCAGCGGCACCGCCGGCAGCGCCGGCCGGAGCCTGAGACTTCAGCTCCTCAACCTGGGCGTGGAGATCATCGTTCTCATCCTGCAGCTGAGCAAGAGCATCCTCAACGAGATCGAGGAACTGATCGACCTCGTCCTCGTTGTAGCCACGCTTGCCAATTGGCGGCTTGCTGAAAGCGACGTTGTGTACATCAGCTGGTGACAGTGGCATTGACTTCTCTTCCCCTTACGAATCGGTCAAACCTCTAGAGGGTCCAGAGGCCGGGTACATATGCGGTTAATAATACGGATTGTGGTAACTCATTGTATCCGAATCAACACATTATCTAACGCTGGCACGAGTCTCAACGTTAACAGGAGGGTTTAATACACCCGTTTATTACATTGCAAGCCCATTGGCGCTGAAAAATAGCCAGCCAATAAGTTGCGAAAGAACGGACAAAAGCAGGAACAAAACAATGATGGAAACATCGAGCGTGATGCCGCCCAATTGCAGCGGCGGAATCACCTTTCGCAGCGCTTTGACCGGCGGATCGGTGACCACGAAAAGCACCTCAGCAACCATCATGAACCAGCGGGGCGGGTTGAATTGGCGCGAAAAAGACTGGATCATTTCAATGACGATGCGCGCCAACAAAACCCACGAGTAAAGACTCACGGCGACGAGGAGAATTGAACCTAAAGCACTCACAATGCCTGAGCCTATCGGAATCACCCCCGCCAGCGGTACTCCCCTGCCCTAAGGTTCGCCCTCGGCGTACAGAGACAGCACCGCGGCAGCCATACCGCCGCCGAGAATGACTCTCCGATAAGGCCCCACGATGAAAACGACGAAACCGCCCCATCGCCTTCCGCCTCCCTTAAGCCAACACGGAGGAGAATAACGATGAAGCGGTTAAAGCCTGACGTCTCTAGCGCAGGTGTGCTGCTCGCTCCAGCTCCACGGTGGAGATATCAGCACCCTTCGGCACGATGGCAAAAACCTTGCGGCTGGTGTCCATGCCCTTGGTCAGGTTCTTCATGCGGCCTTCCAACGCGAAGCAGAGGCCAGCGGCAAAGTCCACGAAACGCTTGGCAGAGCCGCGGTCGGCATCGGTGAGTTCAAAGACCACTGCGTCACCGTCACGGAAAGGGCCGCCAACCTTTGCTGCATCATCAAAGGAGACGAGGGAGAGAGCCACGATGGTCGGGACAAACTCCTCTTCCTGCTTCTCGTAGGAAGGCGCGTAGGCCGGAGCGTTGTAGCTGCGCTCGTCGGCGTAGTAGGCATCGTCGGCGTCCATGTCCATCGGGCCCAGCCCGAAGAACTCTTTAGTCCTATCAATCAGTGACATTCTGGGTCTCCCTCTGACCTAGTGTGTTCTGTTCATTTGCTGTCTTGTAATGCAGTTTTACAATGACAATTAACCTAGCGGGCGGGCTCCCATGATTCCGGTTCCGACACGCACGATATCCGTTCCAGATGCAATCGCTGCCTCCATGTCGGCGCTCATGCCGGCGGACATTTTCAGGTCTCTCCCAAGCTTGGCCGCCACCTCATCCGTCAATGCCCTCATCTGGGTGAAAACCTCCGCCGGTTCGCTCTCCAGCGGTGGAACCACCATGAACCCACACAGCTGAAGGTTCTCCAGGTCTTCGACCAGATCCACCAGAGCAGGCACGCCCTCTAGCGGGCAGCCGCCACGCGCGGTATCACCGTCGGCGGATACCTGAATATAGACCGGAAGCGTGTCCTCACGCTGGCCGCGTTCCTGGGCAAGAGCCACGCCGCGGTCGAGTGCTCTGGCGAGTTTTTCTGAGTCAAGCGAGTGAACACTATGCGCCCACCGGGCCACGTGGTTCGCTTTCTTGGTCTGAATCTGGCCAATCATGTGGAACCGCATCTCGGGCAGGGCCTCCGCCTTGGCGCGCGCTTCCTGCTCGCGATTTTCCGCCACATCCGTGATTCCCAGCTCAGCTAGCAACGCGATGTCCTCGGCCGGGTGAAACTTCGTCACCGGCAGCAGCTGCGGGGCGGGGCGGCCAGCGGCCTCAGCGAAACGGTGAATAGCAGCGCGGGTGTTCTCCAGGCCAGCCCTCAGCTCTTCACGGCGCGCAGTATCGTTGTTCGTCATTAATCCTCCAACCAAATCACGCCGGCTTGGCGTCCGGTGACGCCCTCGCGGCGATAAGAAAAGAAATCTGTGTCCTCAATCGTGCAGCGCGGGTCCGATTCGATAGCCGTAACCCCCATCTCCATCAATTGACGAATCAGCCCAGCGCGCACGTCGACGCCCCAGGTACCCGACGCCGTGCGGGTCTTGGAGCCGGGCAGATGCTTCTCGACGTCATCCGCCATCGCCTCCGGCACCTCATAGTTCCGCCCAGAAGCGGCCGGCCCCATGAGCACCTGAATCGAGGCGGGGCGGGCCCCTAACTCAACCATGGTATCGACGGTATTGCGGACGATTCCGTTGCGCGCGCCAAGGCGCCCGGCGTGGGCGGCGCCGATGACGCCCGCGGAGACGTCGACAAGCAGCACCGGCGTGCAGTCCGCCACGAGAACGCCCAGGCCCAAGCGCTTTTCGGTGGTTACCACGGCATCGGTGGCCGGCACGGGCTCCTCGACGCCGCGGCGCTCGGCCCCCACCACCGTCACGGTGTTGGTGTGGAGCTGTTCCATCCACACGATGTCCTCTAAGCCCGTGGCACGGCGGAGCCGCTCGCGATTGGCGGCCACTGCGGCGGGGTCATCGCCAACGTGATCGCCGAGATTAAAAGAGTCATAAGGCGACGACGACGCCCCGCCGGCACGGCTTGTAAAAACCATGCGGACGGGGCGTCGTGCTGCGTGTGCTTCCTCGTTTACTGGCATGCACTCCAGAGTAGCTGGCTGGAACTAGCGCATGAAGGATGGCACGTCGAGATCGTCATCGCCGTCATCGTCGAAGTCACGACCTCGACGCTCCGTGGGGCGCGAGAGACGGTACTCATCATCGCCGCCGCGGCGGTAGTCCTCACCGCGGAAGCGATCCGAGGTGGTAAATAGTCCGCTCGACGGGGCCGGCTCTGCCGGCTGCTCGCGCTCGTAGGAGTGACGCGGGGCGTACTCTTCACGCTCAATGCGCTGGGAGTCAGCGCGCTGCGGTTCTGCGCGGGTGTACTCCTCGCGCGGGGCCTCGGTGCGGGGCGCGGCGGGGCTCTCAGGCTGTGCCTCAGCGCGGTGCTCGAAGAGGGAACCCGGACGTGCAGCCGGGGTAGCCTCCGCACCGTGTTGCTGCGTCTGGCCAGGCTGTGCCGGCTGGGAGGTCATGTTGGCCTGAGCATCGAAGCCGGTGGCGATGATGGTGACGCGGACTTCGTCACCAAGGTTGTCATCGATGATGGTGCCGAAGATGATGTTGGCGTCCTCGTCGGCGCGCTCCTCCACCATGGAGGCAGCGGCATTGACCTCGTGGAGGCCCAAGTCAGAGCCACCGGCGATAGACAGCAGAACGCCCTTGGCGCCCTCCATGGTCGACTCCAGCAGCGGAGAGTTAATAGCCTGCTCGGCGGCGTTGAGCGCGCGGTTATCGCCGCGGGCAAAGCCGATGCCCATGAGGGCGGAACCAGCGTCGGACATGACGGAGCGAACGTCCGCAAAGTCGACGTTGATCATGCCCGGGATGGTGATCAGGTTGGTAATACCCTGCACACCGTTGTGCAGGACTTCATCGGCGGCGCGGAAGGCTTCGACGATGGACAGCTCCTCGCCGCCCAGCTGCATGAGGCGATCATTCGGGATAACGATGAGGGTATCGCAGACCTCGCGCAGCTCCTCAATGCCGGCCATGGCCTGGCGGGTGCGGCGCGCGCCCTCGAACTTGAACGGGCGGGTAACGACACCGACGGTCAGGGCACCCATCTTCTTCGCGATGGAGGCGACCACCGGAGCGGCGCCGGTCCCGGTACCGCCGCCCTCGCCAGCCGTAACAAAGACCATGTCGGAGCCCTGGAGGGCGTCTTCAATTTCGGTCTTGTGATCCTCCGCGGAGGTCTTGCCTACCTCAGGGTTGGCGCCGGCGCCGAGGCCGCGGGTGGCCTCGCGACCGATGTCGAGCTTGGTATCCGCATCGGAGAAAATCAGCGCCTGGGAATCGGTGTTGATCGCCACGAACTGGACTCCCTTGAGCCCTTCTTCGATCATGCGGTTGACAGCGTTGACACCACCGCCGCCGACGCCGACGACCTTGATGTCCGCGAGGTTGTTGCTAGATGAGATCATACGAGGGTCTCTTGCCTTTCGAATAAGGTTTTAATGTAAACGAGGAGGCGCCCCTTTTTCTGAGAGGCGGTTACATCCATCTTTAACGACAACGGGGTAATTTCGGCGCACATTTTGCCGCGTGTCGGTACCCTCAACCTCTACTTTAGGGTTGCTGACATGCGGTTTTCTTAACAGGCGTCCCACCCGCCCCACTCGCGACGCGCTTAGCGACGAGTCACCAGCGACGGGTTCGAAATGTTCCAAGAATCGCCCTCGAGCTTGAGCACATCCTCAAAAGCAATGGCCTTGTTCGCGTTGTCTTCCGACGCACCCCAAAAGATGGTTTTGTCATCCTCCGTGCGGAAGGTCAGCGAATACCGGTCCTTAATTTCGAGGGCCGCGACCTTCTCCCGAATCGGCGCGGGGAGCGCAGCGACGGCGTCGACAGCCCCCTGCATCTCAGGCGAACCGGAGTCGGTGTGCCCTGTCAGCTCTACGGCTTCGGGTGGCGCTTCGTCCTCCACGAATTCCTTACCGTGGTTGTCCACCAAAATCGTCCTATCGCCCTGTCGTACATAAGCTACCGCCTCGTGCTCGACGAGCTCGATGTGGACGGTTGACGGGAAGGCCCGCGACACCGTCGCGCTCTCTACCCACGGCAGGGAGGCCACGCCGTGCGCGGCTTCGCGCGCATCCAGCCGCGCCAAATTAGAGCCCTTCACGACGCCACTGGCCTGCTCGACCTCCTCTGCCTCAACGTGATCATTTCCCACGACTTCGAAGGATGTCACCTTCAGGATGGGAAAAAGCCACACCGCCGCGGCAGCAACCGCCACTACGAGAAGCACCGCGCCTAGCGCGAGCGCCCCAGTCTTTTTAGACATTCGGTTCCTTCGGTTCCTCCGCGCCGCTCGCATTCTCAAGCGCCGACAAGATTTCACCCGCCACGTAGGTAACAGTTCCCGCGCCGATGGTAAGGACGATATCTCCGGGCTGCGCCAGGGAAATGACGTCGCCGGCAGCCTCAGAGAAATCCGGCTCGAAAATGACCGGCATGTCTTCGGGCATCTTGTCGGTGATAATGCGGGAGGTAATTCCTTCTACCGGCTTCTCGCGGGCGCCGTAGATGTCGAGGACGACGGCGGCGTCGGCAAGCGCCAAGGCCTGAGCAAACTCGGCGTCAAACTCCATGGTCCGGGAGTACAGGTGCGGCTGGAAGCAAGCGATCACGCGCGCACCCTCGCCCTCGGCGTCCGCCTTCGCGCGCGCTGCGGTGAGCACCGCAGACACCTCCGTGGGATGGTGGGCATAGTCATCGAAGACGCGGATCCCCTGGGCGCTGCCGCGGTACTCGAAGCGGCGGCGCACACCCGTAAAGTCGGTCAAGCCTGCAGCCAGTTCCGCCGGGTCTCCGCCAGCCAGCGCACCGGCCAGCAGGGCCGCCGCCGAGTTGAGCACCATGTGATGGCCTGGGACATGCAGGTCATAGGACAGCTCCTGTGGCGCCTGACCCGGCAAGGTCAGGCGAACGCGGACGTGCGCGCCGGCGGCGGAGACGGTTTCTTCTAGGATCTCCGCTGCCAGCGGCACGGAAGAATCCGCGGCTACCTCGCTGCGCGTGCCGTAGCCCAGCACCTGAATCCCGCGCTGAGCCGCCCGCTCACCCGTGGCGGCCGCATGCTCATCCTCGAGGCACACGACGAGGTAGCCGCCCTCAACCACGCGGTCGGCGAAATCATCAAAGACCCGATAGTAGCTCTCTGCCGTGCCGAAATAGTCGAGGTGATCAGGCTCGATGTTGGTGATGACTGCCACGAAGGGGCTGTAGCGCAGGAGGGAGGCATCGGATTCATCGGCTTCTGCCACGAAGGCGTCGCCAGTGCCGCCGTGCGCGTTGGTCCCAGCTCGGTTGAGTTGCCCGCCGATGGCGAAGGAAGGATCCATCCCCGCCTGCTGGAGCGCGGTGACCGCCATAGAGGTCGTCGAGGTCTTTCCGTGCGTGCCGGCGAGCAGCACCTGACGGTGGCCTTCCATGAGCTCAGCCAGCAGGTCCGAGCGACGGATCACTAGAATCCCGGCTTCCCGTGCCGCAACCAGCTCCGGGTTGTCCTGCGGGATGGCGGCGAAGGAGGTGACGACTACCGTCGGCTTGTCCCCAGCCAGATCGAGGTTCTCAGCCACGTGGCCGACGGCGACGTGCGCACCCATCGCGCGGAGGACGTCAACGGCCGTCGACTTCTTAACGTCCGAGCCGGTGACGACCGCGCCACGGCTAACCAGGATGCGCGCGAGGCCGGACATTCCGGAACCGCCGATGCCGACAAAGTGGACGCGGGACAGGTCCGTGGTGGCGGGGGTATCAGTCATGGTGAAAATTTCCTTCTTTAATAAACCTGTACTGTGCGCCTAGCCGCGGGTGTCGGCGGCGACGCGGTGCGCGATTCGGTCAGCGATCACCGCGGCGGCATCGCCGGCAGTGCTGGCGTCAGCAGCAGCACGCATGGCCGAAAGGGCGTCGGGATGGTCAAGGATAGCGCGAACTTCGGCGACAAGGCGCCCCGGAGTAAGCTCCGCGTCCGGTATCTGGACCGCGGCTCCCGCTTCCACCAGAGCCCGGGAGTTCAACGCTTGCTCGCCGTTGCCGTGCGGCAGTGGCACATAGATAGCGGGCAGGCCGGCCGCAGACACCTCAGCCACGGTCATCGCGCCGGAGCGGCAGACCATCACATCAGCAACGGCGAGCGCGCCGGCCATGTCATCGATATAGGGCACGGCCGTGTAGTGCTCGTGCTCAGTCGGCACCGTGTTCTTCTTGCCGTAGGCGTGCAGCACCTGGAAGTCTCGGCACAGATCCTCGAGCGCACCGGCGACGGCGGTGTTAATGCTCACCGCTCCCTGCGAACCGCCGGTAACCACGATGGTCGGGCGGCCTTCATCCAAGTCCCAATTCTGGCGCGCAGCAGCGGCCTTCGTACCATCCGGGTCCTCGGCCAAGCCCGGGCGAACCGGAATGCCCAGGACCTCGCCCGGCATGCCAGAACCCTCTTGGGCGTTGATTCCCGTGCCGCCAAGACGCACGCCCAGCTTATTAGCCATACCGGCCAAGGCATTCGTCTCGAGAACGAAGAACGGAATGCCCAAAGACTTCGCCGCCAGGTAAGCCGGCGCCGCAACGTAACCACCGGTGCCAAACACAGCGTTGGCCCCGACGTCCTTAAGCACCGCGCGAGTTTCCCGAACGGACTTGAGAATCCGCCAGGGCAGTTTCACCGCGTCAATGTTGATCTTTCGCGGGACAGGAACCGGAGTGATCATGCGCAGATCGACACCGCGAGCCGGCACGATATCGCTTTCCAGACCCCGCGGCGTACCCAAGGCGGTGACCCGCGCCCCGTGGCGTTGGCGTAGCTCCTCCCCCACCGCAAGCGCGGGCTCAATGTGTCCGGCGGTGCCGCCACCTGCTATGACGACGGAAATCGGCGTGTCATTCATGCACTACACGCTACCAGCGCCGCACTGCGCTACCGGCGCTCGCCGCGCCGATACTCCCGCCGCCCCTCCACGCGCGGCGCCTGCGACCGCTGAGAGCGCCCCGTCACCGCACGCCCGAAACGTTCCTCACGGCTGCGTTCCACGTGGCGTTGGGAGCGCTCGCGGTATGGGCGCTGGGAACGCCGAGCATCTGCGCGCTCGCGCGGGGCACGGTGCGCCCCGCCGCGCCGCTCGTTGGGCGGGGTCGGCTCTGGGATGAAGAAGATACGGTCAAAGAGCGGACGTCCAAAGTTCTGCATCGCGGACACCTGCAGCGGCTCGTGGCGTGCCACATTGCACAGCAGGCCCATCGAGCCGATGGTGATGACCGCAGCCGTACCACCCGCAGAAATCATCGGGAGCTGAATACCCGTCACCGGCAGCACACCGATGACGTAGCCGATGTTGATGAAGGCCTGCACGACAACACCCACCGACAGCGTGGCGGCCAGCAAGGACTGGAACTGGTCCTGCGCGCGGGTTGCGGTACGCAACCCAAAGTAGCCCAGCACGGCGAAAAGCACGATGACGAGCGCACCGCCCCAGAGGCCTAGCTCCTCACCGATAATGGCGAAGACGAAGTCGTTCTTGGCTTCTGGGAGGTAGAACCACTTGGCGCGTGATTGGCCGAGGCCAACGCCCCAGAAGCCGCCGTCGGCAAGCGAAAGAAAGCCCTGATAAGCCTGGAAACCGGTACCTTGTGTGTCCTCAATGTTGCCGCGCAGCGCATCAAAGTAAGTGTGGAAACGGTGCGAACGGAATCCACCCGCCAGGAAAACAGTGATCATGCCGATGGCGCCAAAGACGCCGACGACGACGGGCACACGCCAGTTCACGCCGGCGAATACGAGGGTGAAGACCACGATGAGAGCGAAGGATACGCCCATGCCCAAGTCACCTTGGGCCACGATGAGCACGAACATGATGCCGGCGATGATGGAATACATCATGAACGGATCCGTCAAGCGCATCGAACGATGTGTTTTATCCGCCAGCGCTGAGGCGCCATACATACCCACGGCGACGCGAGCGAACTCAGAGGGCTGGAAGGCCACACCGCCCGGCAACATGATCCACGACTGTGAACCGACCTCCGCGCGGCCGGTACCGATACCGGGCACAAGCACGAGGATAAGCAGCAGGATGGATAGCCCCAAGAACCACGGTACGAGCGCCCGCAACGTGCGCGGCGATATGCGGAGGCCTATCCAGAACACGATGAGGCCGGCGGCGACCAACACGCACTGGCGCAAAGCGGCCGACCACGGGCTATCGGTCTCCGACAGGGACGTCGCCATCGACGAAGAGAAGGCCATGAGTACGCCGATGCCGATGAGCGAGAAGATCGCGATGCGCAGCATCAGGTAGTCAAGCCCCGGGTAGGCGCGCAGGCGCTCGCGAAGATCACGCAGGCGGTGGCCCAGCGTGCGGTGTGGCTTCTGGGTGCTGGTGGCAGTCACGGCTTCTGGGTGCTCCTAGCTAGCGGGCGAGGCGGCGGGCAGCGGCGGCAAACATGTCGCCGCGTTGGCTCATTCCGGTGTACATGTCCAACGATGCCGCAGCGGGCGCCAAAAGTACGGTATCGCCGGCTTCGGCGTGTTGCACGGCGGCGCTCACGGCCTGGTCCATAGCGATCTGCGGGTCATGACTGTCCACGATGACGAGAGGCACGTGGGGTGCCGCCTTGACGAGGGCCTGGGCCAGCACGTGCTTGTCGACGCCCACCAGAACCGCCGCCTTCAGCCGCGCAGCGTGGGTACGCAGGAGGTCCGAGACATCTGCGCCTTTGAGCTGACCACCGGCGACCCACACCACGGAGTCAAGACCACGCATGGCCACCTCCGCGGCGTGCGGATTCGTCGCCTTGGAATTGTCGATGTAGGTCACGCCACCATGACGGTGGACAACCTCACCGCGGTGCCCGGCCACCACGTAGGCGTCGAGGCCCTCCGCGATGGACTCAGGCTGAGCGCCGGCAAGCGCGGCAACCGCCGCGGCAGCAGCGGCATCCAGCACCCCAGCAAGACCTGCGGGCTGGATGGTGGTGACATCCTCCACCACTGCCGCGTGCAGTCCGGCGACCTCATTGACCACGAGGCTGCCGGCGCTCACGCCGACTTCGCCCGGGGCGGGCTCGGCGTGGGTAAAGGCGGTGGCGCTGGATAGAGAGGCGGCAAGCGCTCGAACGTGCTCGTCGTCCTTTCCATAAACGGCGTGCGTGCCGCGCAAGATCTTCGCCTTATCCGCCGCGTAGGCCTCGAAGGAGCCGTGCCAATCGAGGTGGTCATCGGCGAGGTTGAGCAGCGCTCCCACATCCGGGCGCAGCTGGGAGGCCCAGTGCAGCTGGAACGAGGACAGTTCCGCGACGAGGATATCCACGCGGGGCTCGGCGGCCAGGGCATCAAAAGACGAGACCCCGATATTTCCTACGGCCTGCGCGCGCTGCCCGGATCGCTGCTCGTCAGCGGCCATGATGGCAGCGAGCATCCCCGTCGTTGTGGTCTTGCCGTTGGTACCTGTGATCGCGAGCCAGCGGCGGGAGGGCCCAAATACCTCTGCCTGGTCAAGGCGGTAGGCCAGCTCCACGTCACCGATGACCTCAAGGCCGCGGGAAGCTGCGGCGGCGAGCAACGGCGAATCCGGGCGCCACCCCGGCGAGGTCACGACGAGGGAGTAATCCGACAGGTCTACTGCTGCTGTGTCCACGGTGGCAACGTCGAGCTCGGCGGCGAGGCGAGCGCGGGATTCCTGGTTTCCATCAGCCACCGTGACGTCCACGCCTAGGTGGTCCAGGACCGCAGCACAGCCGCGGCCGGAAACGCCGGCACCGGCGATGAGGACCCGGCCAGAGAGGAAGTCGGGGCGCGTCATGCGCCGACACCTATACCTGTGGAGGTCAGCCATTCACCGTAGAAGATGGCCACGCCGGCCATCGCCGCCATCGCGGCCAGCAACCAGAAACGGACAACCACAGCAGTCTCCGCCCAACCGCCGTTTTCAAAGTGGTGATGGATCGGGGCCATGCGGAAGAAGCGCTTGCCGGTGGAATGGAAGACCACGATCTGAATGACAACGGACACCGTCTCGATAACGAACAGGGCGCCGATAATCACCATGAGAAGCTCGGTACGGCTGGTGACCGAAATGCCGGCAACCAATCCGCCGAGCGCCAGGGAGCCGGTGTCTCCCATGAAGATCTTGGCGGGCGCGGCATTCCACCATAAAAAGCCGAGGCAGGCACCGAGGCCCGCCGCCGCGAGCACGGCGAGATCGAGGGGATCGCGCACCTGGTAGCAGCCTGCCGCAAAGTTGGTGGCGCAGGAATAGCGGAACTGCCAGAAGGTCATCAGCGAGTAGGAGCCCATGACAATCGCCGTCACTCCTGCGGCAAGACCGTCGAGGCCGTCGGTGAGGTTGACCGCGTTCGACCACGCCGCAATGAGGAAGTACATGAAGATCAAGAACACGATGGTTCCGATCACAACGCCGCCAACCGCAAAGTCGAAAGTTTTCAAATCGCGGATGAACGACAGCTTGGTGGAGCCAGGAGTCAGGCCCGCATCATTGGGGAAACGCAGCACAAGAAAGCCAAAGAGGAGGGCCAGTACCAGCTGGCTGACCAGCTTCGCGGTCTTGTTGAGACCTAGGTTGCGCTTCCGGAAGAGTTTGATGAAGTCATCCGCAAATCCCACCGCGCCCAAGCCCAGCGTCAGTCCGAGGACGAGCAGACCCGAAGCAGTAAACCCCCCGTGGCCCGTCAGCATTCCATAAAAACCAACCACGAGATAAGCCACCAAGATACCGGCCAGAATAGCCAGGCCGCCCATCGTCGGCGTACCCCGCTTCCGCAGGTGGGACTTGGGTCCGTCCTCGCGGATCTCTTGACCGCGACCGGAGTCGGAAAAGTATCGGATGAGAACCGGGGTGGTAAAGATCGCCACGAGGAAGCTAACCGCACCAGCGATGATGATCTGAGTCACGAGCTTGAAGTCCTTTCTAGCGGCTAGCTGTGGTTCAGCTGCTCCGCGACCAACCAGAGGCGCTGGGCATTGGAGGCCTTAATCAAGACCACGTCCTTAACGCTACGGCTAGCCCAATCATCGACCCCTGCCGGGGCCGCGCGCAGAATGCCGTCGACCGCCCGAGCGGCAGCCGCGGCATCGGCGCACACCATTGTATTTATACCTTGCTGCGCAGCCGCCTCAGTCATTGCCCGACAGTTGGGGTTCTCCCCCACCGCGACGAGGTGCTCCACGTGGTATTTGGCCAATATCTCCCCGAGCTGGCGGTGCGATTGTTCGGCATCGCTGCCGAGCTCTCCCATCTCACCAAGCACCGCGATGGAGCGGGCATCGGGGCGTGCTGCTGCGGTATAGGCCAAGGCGGCAATCGCCGCGCGCATCGAATCCGGGTTGGCGTTGTAGGAATCATCAATGATGGTGACGCCATCGCGGCGCGTGCGCACGTCCATGCGGTGCTCGGAGGCTAGGCGGTGCCCAGACAGCGCAGCCGCTACCGTGGCTGCCGATACCCCCAGCTCGATGGCTGCGGCTGCCGCGGCCAGTGCATTAGACACCTGGTGGGAACCAAATACCTGCAGCTTCACTGCAACTGGCTCAGCGTTGGGGCTGTGGAGGACAAAGGAGGGGCGGGCCACGTCATCGAGCTCGATGTTGGTGGCATAGTACTGTGCCGCCGGCGCGCCGCCGCGGCGGTTATCCGTGGAGTAGTACACCACTTTGGCCCCCGTGCGCGTCGCCATTGCGGCGACGAAAGGATCGTCGGCGTTGAGGACGGCCACACCGCCCGCTTCCGCGCTCGGCAGAGCCTCCACCAGCTCTCCCTTGGCCTGCGCGATATTCTCGCGCGAGCCAAACTCGCCGAGGTGCGCGGAGCCGACGTTAAGGACCACGCCGACGCGCGGAGCGGTGATTTCGGTGAGGTGGCGGATGTGCCCGATACCGCGGGCCGACATCTCCGCCACGAGGTAGCGCGTGTGCTCATCACAGCGCAGAGCCGTATACGGAAGCCCAATTTCATTGTTGAAGGAGCCGGGCGGGGCGACGGTCTCCCCCACCTCGCGGAAGATGGTGGCGATGAGGTCCTTGGTCGAGGTCTTGCCCGCCGATCCCGTCACTCCCACGATGGTCAAATCCTGCTCTGTCGCCAGCCGCTGCGTTACTGCGCGGGCCAGCGCGGACAACGCCTCGACGACGGCGGCGGCGGAGCCATCGACATCGTTGGCATAGATATCGGCGTTGGCTCCGTCACCTTCTACGCGTCCGCGCGGCTCCACGACGATGGCGGGTACACCCACCGGCCGGGCAGCCAAGACGGCGACGGCTCCCTTCTCCACCGCGGTGTGGGCGTAATCGTGGCCATCGACGCGGGCTCCGGGCAGTGCCACGAAGAGTCCACCCGGAGTGACCTTGCGAGAATCGAACTCAACAAAGCCGGTCACTGGGGTCTCTGGCTCGTCGACGCTATCCAGGCGGCCGCCCGTGATCTGAGCTATCTCAGCGAGGCTTAACGCAATCATGCTTGCTCCTTGGATTCTTCGGTACTCAGGGTAGTCGCTGTCATCGCGGCATCAAGTGCACGCGCCATCTCTTCGCGGTCGTCGAAGTGGTGGACGGTATCACCAATCAGCTGTCCTACTTCGTGGCCCTTGCCGACGACGATGACGGCATCGCCCGGCTGTGCCCACGCCACGACCTCGTCGATGGCTTTGGCACGGGAGCCGACCTCCCGGATATCGGCCTCCGGGTTCGCTTCGCGCGCTCCCGCGAGCACTGCCGCGCGGATAGCTGCTGGGTCCTCGGTGCGGGGGTTGTCATCGGTGATCACGACCATATCGGCGCCCTTCGCAGCAGCCGCCCCCATGAGCGGGCGCTTGGAAGAATCGCGGTCACCTCCCGCGCCGACGACAATGCCGATCCGGCCGCTGCTGCCTTCCAGCTGCGCACGCAGGGTATCGAGGACCGCGGCGACCGCAGCTGGCTTGTGCGCATAATCGACCACGGCGACAAACTGCTGGCCGCGGTCGATGCGCTCCATGCGGCCCGGAACCGCCACCTTTTCTACGCCTTCCAAGAAGACGCGCGGCTCGATGCCACTGGCTGCGGCCATGCCGGTGGCCAAGGCCGCATTGGCGATGTTGAAAGTGCCCGGCATGGGCAGCCGGAATTCATAGGAACCAGCGTGCTCTCCGGTGGACACCGTCAGCTCCACCTGCTGTGCGCCGGTGGCCTCAGTGCTGAGTTGGCGGGCGGTGATGTCCGCCTCGGTGGCCTCCGCGCTCGTGGACACTGTCATGACCGGACGCGCCGCGGCGCGCTGCGCCATGCGTCGCCCCCACTCGTCGTCGACACAAACAACGGAGCGGTCGGCGGCCTGGGGACCGTCGAAAAGCATGGCCTTCGCCTCGAAGTAATCCTCCATCGTAGGGTGGAAGTCGAGGTGGTCCTGGCTCAAGTTAGTGAATCCGCCAACGGCAAAGCGCGTTCCCTGGACGCGGCCCAGGGAAAGCGCGTGAGAGGACACCTCCATGACCACGTGCGTTACCCCTTCGTCCACCATGCGGGCGAAGAGCTCTTGCAATGTGGGGGCCTCTGGAGTCGTCAGCGAGGTAGGCACCGGCTCCCGGTTAATGCGAGTGCCCGTGGTGCCGATCAGGCCCACCGACAAGCCCGCGTGCAAAAGCCCCGCTTCCAGCAGGTAACTCGTCGTAGTTTTACCGGACGTACCCGTCACGCCAAGAATGGTGAGCTTTTCAGTGGGGTGCCCATAGATCTCCGCGGAAACGTGTCCGAGGATGGCGCGGATATCCTCGACCACGAGAAGTGGGCGTGTTTCTCCCGCTTCGGCAAGGATGCGTTGGCCTTCCGGGTCGGTCAGAATCGCGGCTGCTGCGGTGTCTGCGGCATAGCGTGCGCCATGAACGCGCGTTCCCGGAAGCGCAGCGAAGAGTCCACCAGGTGGCAGGGTTGCAGAGTTTAGTCCGCAGGAGCCCACGGTGGTCGAGGCATCCCCGATCACGGTGCCCGAAGAAATTTCTGCTAAACGATCAAGGCTGATGCTGCTGGTCACGGTGCGTCCTCTTCTCTATCTCTGTAGGTTATTCGCGGCCGGAGCTATCTATTCGGCACGCAAGGTCAGGTGCGGTGCTGGTGGGGAAGGCGGAATATTGTCACGATCAAGCAGCCAGGATGCGATATCACTGAACACAGGCGCTGCAGACTGGCCGCCGGAGCCATCGTCGTTGACACCGGATTCGGGCTCGTCCAGCATGACTGCGACGACAAAGCGGGGATCGTCGGCAGGCGCGATGCCCGCGAACGTGATCCAGTACTTGGAGTTCGAGTATGCTCCCGTCTCCTCGTCGACCTTTTGCGCGGTACCAGTCTTGCCGGAGAGCTGATAGCCCTCGATCTGCGCGTTGCCGGCTGTACCGTTGTTCAGCCCCTGCGGATCCTCCTGGAAGACCGCACGGAACATGTCCACGACAGTGCGCGCAGTTTCGGGACTGACCACGCGGGTGGTCTCGGGCTTCTCTAGTTCTTCCTTAGTCCCGTCAGGCGCGGTGATCGAATCAATGATGCGCGGCTCAATGCGCTCACCGTCGTTGGCCAGGGTCTGATAGATGGAGGCCAACTGCAGGGCAGTCCATGACTGGCCCTGGCCGATGGGCAGGTTAGCGAAGGTACCGCCGGACCACTGCGAACGGTCAGGTACGAGGCCTGGAGACTCGTTGGGCAGCTCAATGCCGGAAGTCTGGCCGAGGCCGAACTTCTTGAGGTAGTCAGCGTATTTATCCTGGCCAAGACGATCTGCCAACATCAACGTTCCCACGTTCGATGACTTACCGAAGACGCCCGTCGTGGTGTAGGGCTCAACGCCGTGCGGCCAGGCATCGTTCACAGTCACCCCAGCCATGTCGATGGAGCCGGGAACCTGGAGGACCTCATCGGGGTTGGTGAGGCCCTCCTCAATGGTTGCCGCGGCGGTGATGATCTTTGCCACCGAACCCGGCTCAAAGGGGTGGGATACGGCGAGGTTGTCGAAGGTCTTATCCTTCTCCAGCTGCTTTTCGATGTCCTTGTTCGGGTCGATGGTGCCGGTATTCGCCATAGCCAGAACCTGACCCGTGGCGGCATCCAGAACGACTGCCTCGGCGCTCTTTGCCTTCGAATTAGCCTTGGCCTTTTCCAGCTTCTGCTGAACGTAGGTCTGCAGATCCAGATCGAGCGTCAACGTGACGTTCTTGCCGTCGGTGGTGGGCACCTGATCGCGAAGGGTACCGGGAATGACCTGACCGCTGGCTGAAACGTCTTCGGTGGAGCTGCCGTCAATACCCGTCAGTGTGGTATCGCCGGAGGCCTCAAAGCCGAACTGGCCTTGGCCGTCCATGGATACCTTGCCGATGACGTTCTCTGCGATAGCACCATTGGGGTACTGGCGGATCTGCTGCTCATCAGCGGCGAGACCGTGGTAGTCCTCGGAGATGGCCACCGCGACATCCGGATCGACGTTGCGCACGAGGACCTCATATTGAGTATCGGCACGGAGCTTGTCCATGATTTGCTCCGAATCCACGTCCCCGGCATCGATGCCGGCTTCCTTCAGTTTGTTCGGGATGCCCTCCGACATGTCAGTGAGCCGCTCTGTCACCTTGTCGTCGAGGAAAGCCTCTTTGGCATCGGGTGCCAACGACTCAAAGTGAGCCTCGCCGGCGGCCTTTTGCTCTTCCTGTTCACGGAGCTCATCTCGCAGGCGCGTAGGTGACACGGTCAAGGATCGGGCGCGCATCGTGTAGGCCAACCGCTGGCCGTCGCGCGCGAGGATCTCGCCGCGCCCGGCCGTATCGACATAGACGCGGGTTCTCTGCGCAGCGGCCTTCGCCGCCAAGTCAGGTCCCCACACTATCTGGACCCACGCGAGGCGCCCCATCCACGCCAGCATCACCACGAGCAGCAAAGCCGCGATGACGTGTACACGACGGCGCATCGTCTTCTGCTGGCTCATGAAGGGCTTGCCGGTGCGCGGATTCCGTGAACGGGTCGCGGGAACGACGCGGTCGGCGTCGTAACGCTGCCGTGGTTGGTGAGAGGTACCGCGCGGTTGGGCGGCACGGGCGGCGGAAGCGCGCCTCGGGCGCGGGCCACCGGAGTGTGGTGGGGTCACACGTCACCTTTCTGTCTGCAGCGAAGATGGGTCAATAATCAGTGGTTCATCCCGAATTGTGCCCTATTATCGCCGCCCGCCCACGCAGGCACGCGCGGAGCGGGGATGGAATCTACCCGCGGGCGGCGTAGGGAGCCTGGGCCGGGATGTCCGGCAGTTCTACGTTCCCTTCGGCCGGCTGTCCGTCATTGGTGGATTCACCGCTGTCTGGGTGGCTGTCCGAACGAGACGCACCCGACTCGGCGCCTTCGCGCTCGCGGTTCCTCTCGCTCAGCGTCGGACGGGCGTTCAGGTTATCGGATACGTTCGCCGTCGCGTGTGGGTCACTCGAGGCCTGACCCGGGCGGACCGGTTCGCCGTTTACGTCGATGACAGATTCCATATCCGGGGTGGCTTCGCGCTTCTGTTCCACGTTTCCGTCTGCGTCGACTTCCACTACGCCAGGCTGAACCGGGACGCCCATCTTGGCCTCGTGGGCGCGGCGGGCGACGTCCGACGCCGAACGCACGTTCTCCAAGTCTCGGTTCAGAGTCTCCAGCTGGTTATCGAGCGTGGATTCGTGGGCAGTAAGCTCCTGAATCTTAAAGGTCTGGGACGTCGACAGGCCGGAGAGCCACATCGCCGCAGCCACACCAGTGATGAGCAGGCCAATGGCGATGAAAGAAAGGCGAGCGAAAAGGCCAGTAACCCGCGTGGGCTGTACGACGCGGCGCCCACGATTGCTCACTACCTGCTTCGAACCGAGGCGGTTCCCTCGCAGACCCGTTCCGACCCGGCGGGCGGGCACAGTACTGCGATGCGGCGTGCGACTGGGCAACGGGGTGGTGCGGCGCCCCCGCTCCAGCAGCGCGGTTCCCTGACCGGAGAAATCAGATCCGGTGGTGAAATCGCGGCTAGCTCCCATGGTGTGGGTCCTCTCGTGGTCGCGGTGGTACGTTGCCTGTGCGGTTCGGTCTCTCAGCGTCATGGCCTACCTCCCGGTTCATGAAAAGACGGACTGCCCTCGAGGCGCTCGAGTGCGCGTACCCGGACGGACGCTGCCCGCGGGTTCTCTGCAATCTCCTCCTCGCTCGCCTTCTCCGCGCCACGCGTCACGCTGGAATAGTGCGCCGCCGTGCCCGGAAGGTCCATGGGAAGCCCCGGCGGAGTCGTCGAGGTGCTGAGCTTGGTGAAGGCATGCTTGACGATGCGATCTTCGAGCGACTGGTAGCTCATGAACACCGCGCGGCCGCCGACGGACAGGGCATCCGTAATCACGGGAATGACCTGTTCGACCGCCTCAAGCTCGCGGTTGACCTCAACGCGCAGCGCCTGGAAGGTGCGCTTCGCGGGGTGGCCACCGGTGCGACGCGTCGCTGCGGGAATCGTGGCGTACAACAGCTCAACCAAGCGGGCTGAGGTAGTAAAAGGTTCCTTTTCTCTTTCCTTTATTACTGCCGAAGCAATCTTGCCGGCAAAGCGCTCATCGCCATAGGTTTTGAGGATGCGGGCGAGGTCACCGTGGCTATAGGTGTTGAGTACGTCGGCGGCAGTCATTCCCTGGCGCGGGTCCATGCGCATATCCAGCGGGGCGTCGGTCTTGTACGCAAACCCACGCTCCACCTGGTCAAGCTGCATGGAGGACACACCCAGATCAAACAATGCCCCTGCAATGCCGTGTTCTCGCGCGATAGAAAAAATCTCATGGTCACCCTGCGCAATGGCACGACCGACCTCATCGAAGCGAGCGTTGACGCCGACGAAGCGGTCGGCGAAGGGGGTGAGACGTCGAGAAGCACTGCTCAACGAGGCGGAGTCACGGTCCACACCGATAATTCGCGCGTTAGGAAAGCTGTTGAGGAAGTATTCGCTGTGGCCACCAGCCCCCAAGGTGCCGTCCACGATGACGGCGTGCTCCCCCGCTGCTTCGACGGCCGGAGCAAGCAGCTGAGCCATACGCGCACGCATAACGGGGACATGGCCGTGGTTGTCATTCACGTCATAGGTAATGGTGCCGTTGTGGTCCACAGTTGCTGTCCCCCTTTCCATTCAGGCGCCTGAGGCCGCTATCAGATCTGTTCGATAAAAAATCGAGTGCGTATAGGGCCCTGTCCGAGGAAGGGTTCTGATGTCGGGGAAGTACACCAGCTCATCCTCCTCGGGCAGAGTCCATACACGCACTCTCTGTGTGCCAGGAAGCTCTACAGCAGCCCGGCAAGTACGTCATCGGCGTCTGCCGCCGAGTAAGCGTCTTCAGTTTGCGCCTGGTATTCAGCCCACGCGGCTGCGTCCCAGATTTCGAGGAAGTCAACCGAGCCCACAACTACGCATTCCTTCGTCAGGTTTGCGTACTCACGGTGCCCTGCGGACAGTGTGATACGCCCGTGCCCATCGGGACGTTGCTCGTCCGCACTCGCTGCCAAGTTACGGATGAACGCACGCGCTTCTGGGTTGGTACGTGACACGGCCGCCGCTTTCCTAGCTCGCGCCGCGAACTCCTCCCGCGGGTATACCGCGAGCGAATGATCCTGACCTTTGGTGACCATGAGGCCGCCAGCCAGTTCTTCGCGAAACTTTGCCGGAAGCGTGAGCCGTCCTTTGTCATCGAGCTTGGGAGTGTAGGTGCCGAGAAACATCCCCGGGTCCACCTTCCTGTCACTCGAAAACTCCGGATTCCTCTCGCGACAAGAGAGCAACTCTCCTCCGCTACGCCCCACTCTACCCCACTTTCCCCCACCACCCACACCTTTATCGCCGCAACAATCTGCGTGTCGCAATAAATGCGCAGCTCATAAGCAGTTTTTCCAGTGGGAAGTTTTCCCAGACTTCCCTTGACACACCCCTCAAACAGTCCCCACTTCCACTAGTTCACTTGCGCACCTTTGACCCCTTAAGGCGAGTTTCGCCCCATAGTCCCCAATTTCCTGCCGCTTTTGTCGCTTTCACGCGCCCCAAAGGGACACTCCCCCACCACACCCCGCCGATCCCTAGGCCAAGTGGGACAAAGTGGGGAATCTTGGTGGGGCAAAGTGGGAAATGCGGGAAAATCACGCAGAGAACGCGGCGCCGCCGAGGTCATTGGCAATTCCGGGCGATGTTCTTGCGTCGGTCCCTTGGAGAAGGGCGGAGCGCATTCATACCTAAGCGCCTAAGCGGATGCCACGCTCGAGCTTTCCCCATGGCACCCACGGCCCGCCCGTGACCGCCGCGCAGCACTTCCCCCAAGCTTTTGCGGATGAGGCGGTGCAGCAATCGCATGAGGGCTTTACTTCGATCGTTGAGAGTTCTACCCTGAGGCCTCCACAACGAAACTCTCGCCGATCAACGCCGCCTTCGTTCGCGCGTCGGAATTGGCAGACCGCTCGCCAAAGCAACTCCCCCGTGTGCCACACACCCTGTATGCGATGGCCAATGTCATCGTGCCACAGCCCTCCGACTCTCAGTAGAGCGGAGGGCTGCTGGTACGTTTCTTGGGCTTTATGCGTTCTTAGAGCTTAGTTTCCTTCGAAACGGCGGCGGAAGCTATCTTCAAGGCGGTTTCCAACGTCACTGCCAGCCTTCCTAGACTGCTTGTTGCGCCGCTTAGCGGATGCTGGTGCGCCGGCGGCAACCAGAGAATCTTCCGAATTTCCGCGCAGCATCCACACACCGGATCCAAACATGACCAAAAAGCCAAGTACGGAGAGGATAACGAACCACAGGGACTGCTGGGCCAACGCGATTCCGCCCACCATCATGCACAGACCGACAACGATTAAGGCCACCCCACGGAGGGTGATGGCACCCGAGTTGCCGCCGAAAGAAGTTTCACCGGACACAGACGCGCCAAAATCAGGATCGTTGGCCAGCAACGATTGTTCAATTTCACGCAGCGCTTGCTGTTCGTGCTCAGAAAGGGCCACAGCGTCCTCCGTAATGATTTGGGTTTAGGTAGTGGAACTGGGAACTATGTTTACTACCTCTATAACGTCAAGGATAGCGAGATAGTTCCCACAAAGACAGTCCATAGTTTTTGGGCATCCCTGCACCCCTGCTACCGGAGCAATCACGCCCTCACTAGGCGGCCAGCCCACCGAAGCCCAGCTCAGATTCGGTCGCGTCCACGTAACGTGTGGCAAGCGCCAAGTACTGGTAGACCGTATCCGCAGCGGGCACCGGATCCATTCCGGAGGCCACGCGCGAGCGCACGCGGGAATAGTCTGTGAATTCTGCGGCCCATTGAGCATCCGCCGGACCGATAAGAGCTACCTGCTCCCATGCAGAGGTAGGCAAGCGCCGACGGCGCGACACCGCAGACGCCGCCACACGCGCGCCCGCAGCACGAAGCGAGGCGCGGTATGCCATTTCAAGAGCGTCCTCGAACCGCCCCTCCGCAGCGCTACGGCGCGCATCCACCAACAGATCCAACGCTTGACCGAGGAAGCGGTCACGGCGCACGCGCTGCATCGCCTCCCTGTTCCGGCCCCGAGCCGCTGCCGTTGCTGAAATTACCTGTGCCATAACCTCTCCTCCTTGGGCTGCTTCCTGAGCTTGTCAATGAAGACTGTGCTGTTGACTTTCTGCTGCTGTTCGCTGATGAGACTCACCGTAAAACCACCTTCGTACATCCACCTCTAATTTTAGTTCATGTGTTCGATTTAAACAATAGGGATGGGCGATATTTCTTCTCTTTTCGAACACGTACTCTGACTCCATGGCGGTTGGATGTGCAGAAGATAGTTTCTCTGTGCGCTTTCACATGCCTGAAGAATCTGCTGTTATTAGAGATGTGAGTTACACGCTGCGCCGCCTAAGCCCCCAAGAGTTCGCCATTGCTGTCCCGCGCTTGGTGGATATCTACATCGCGGCAATGGGCTATAGCCAGTCAGTGCGCGACGTCTCTATCTCGCGGTGGCGCGCAGATCTCATACGCCCAGGGTTTTCCTGCGTCGCGGCCACCACCGACTACGGCATTGCAGGCTTTGCCTACGGATTCTTTGGCTCTCCGGACACGTGGTGGGACAAACAGCTTCGCCGAGCGCTCACCGCCAGTGGCGGACCGACCCCGGAACAAGAAGACATTCTCCACAACTATTTCGAGCTGGCGGAGATTCACGTGCTGCCTGAAGAACAGGGTCGCGGCTTAGGGCGCGCACTGCTCGAAGCCTTGGCGTGGAACCTTCCCGCGCGCTACATCCTGCTTTCCACTCCGGAAGTTCCCAACGAGGCAAACTCCGCCTTCGGCCTCTACCGCAAGATGGGATTTAGTGATTTCCTTCGCCAGCTCTACTACCCCGCCGATGCGCGCCCCTTCGCCATCCTGCAATCGACGGTGCCGCTGACACCAGCCGACACCGCTTAACCTGGCGGCAAGCCGGCATAGCTACCCAGGTAAAGTAGCAGGCGTGACTACACCGCAGATACCTTCCTTGAACGACATCCCCGCAGCCGTGCGCGAGGAGCTTAAGCTTTTCTTGGACAGTCAGCGCGACGCCATCGCGGCCATCGGCTCTCCGGTGGCCGACGCGATCTCCTATTTGGATTCCTTCGTCCTGGACGGCGGCAAGCGCATTCGCCCCCTCTACGCGTGGGCAGGTTTTGTCGGTGCGCACGGGCTCGACGGGACTGAGTCCCCGCAGGCAATGCTCCGCGCTGCCTCGTCCTTGGAGTTCATTCAGGCTTGTGCACTTATCCACGACGACATCGTGGATGCTTCCGATACCCGGCGCGGCAACCCCACTGTCCATCGCGGCGTTGCTGCTCGCCACCGCGAGCTCGGGCTCAGCGGCGACGCTGATTTCTTCGGGCAATCGCTGGCCATCCTCATCGGTGACATGGCCCTGGTCTGGGCGGAGGACATGCTTCAAGATTCCGGCTTGAGCCCCGAGGCGCTGGCGCGCGCCCGCGCACCATGGCGGGCAATGCGCCGCGAAGTCATCGGCGGCCAGATTCTGGACATCTCCCTGGAAGCCGCCGGCTCCGAGGACGCCACGTTGGCGGACTCGGTGAACCGGTTCAAGACTGCCGCGTACACCATCGAGCGCCCCCTCCATCTGGGCGCCGTTATAGCGGGCGCACCCGAAAAACTCGTTGCTGCCTTCCGCGGTTACGGCCAGGACATCGGTGTCGCCTTCCAGCTGCGCGATGATTTGCTCGGCGTCTTCGGTGACCCGGCTATCACCGGCAAGCCCGCCGGAGACGATCTGCGCGAAGGCAAGCGCACGGTTCTGTTGTCGCTGGCCCTACAGCGCGCGGACGCCACCGATCCCGCAGCCGCCGCTGAGCTTCGCCGCCTCATCGGGCAGACGGAGGACCCCGCAGACATTGCCCGCATGGCGCAGATCATTGCTGATTCCGGTGCGCCGGACGTCGTCGAGCAGCGCATCAGCGATCTCACGCGTTCCGGCCTCGATCATCTGCACAACGCGCAGGTTGACCCCGAGGTCACAGCGGTTTTGGAAGAACTTGCTCACAAGTCCACGGCCCGCCGGATGTAGCATGGCTCGCTCCGCATCCACGCGCGTGCCCCTGCGCATTCCCCATCCCCTGCCACTGGGCATCGTCTCTGCGATCGTCCTGGCGCTCGCCTCCTTCTCCGGCGGCGCGACCCGGAATCGCGGAGGTTTTCTTGAGGCGCTCAACATCAGCTTCCTTGCCTATGGCCACGGCCGCAACATTGGCATGGTCCTCTACTGGGTTGGCCTGTTTGGCCTCGTCGCCGCATGGGTGTTGGCGGGCCGCCACTTCATTGCCCCACAGCTCAAGAACCCGCAACCAGACGGCGCACTGGCAGACATCCGCCGGATGTTGATCTGCTGGGTCACCCCGCTGCTGTGCGCCGCACCGCTGGCTTCCCGGGACGTGTACTCCTACCTGATGCAAGGCGCGATGGTGCGCGATGGTTTCGACCCCTACGTCGAGGGCGCAGCCGTTAACCCCGGTCCCTTCCTGCTTGAGGTCTCTCACGACTGGCGCAACACCACTACGCCCTACGGGCCGCTACACCTGTGGATGGGCAACGGGGTAACCCACCTGGTGGGCGATAACGTTGCTGCGGGCATCATCGTCTACAAGGCAATTTCCGTCCTTGGTTTTGCAGCCATCGCCTGGTCAATTCCACGCCTAGCCCGAAGCATCGGCGGCGATCCCGCCCTAGCACTCTGGTTGGGAGTGGCGAATCCGGTGATGGTTTTGCACCTCATCGGCGGCATGCACAACGAATCAGTCATGGTGGGGCTGGTATCGCTGGGCCTTCTCGCTGCTGTGCACCACAAGTTCCACCTCAGCCTCATACTCGTTGGCGTGGCAGTGTCCCTCAAGGCCACCGCCGTCTTCGCCGCGCCGTTCATCGTGTGGCTCATGCTGCATCACTGGGCGCCGAAGGGAACGAAGCCGCTCAAGCGCGTCGGGTTCTTCCTACTATCCGGCGTTATCGCCGTGGCGGAGGTCGCGTTGGCGGTGGCGGCGATCACATGGGCGTCGGGAAGCTCGTGGGGTTGGCTGTCTCAGATCAGTGGTAATTCTAAGGTCATCAACCCCTTGGCCGGCCCCACCTTGCTTGCCGATATTCTCGTTCCGCTCATCCAGGTCTTCTCCCCCGATACCACCTATAACGGCGTGCTCACCGTGCTGCGCTCGGCCGCGATGCTCCTGATGCTCCTGGGCCTTGTCCTTGTGTGGTGGTGGGGGCGCACGGGCGTGCGCCGCGCCATTGCCGCCACGGCCGCGGCCTACCAGGTGGCGTTCGTCTTCAACTCTGTGACGCTGCCGTGGTACTACGCCTCAGTACTCACGCTCATGGGAACCTTTCGCCCACCACTACCGCTCATCAAGCTCACCACCGGCGCAGCTCTCTTTATTGGTGTGGCCTTCGCCGGCGACGGTAATCACCAGCTCTACAACTGGTTCTGGGTGATTGCCATGGTGGTCGTGGCATGGTTGGCCACACAGTGGATTTTCGATGGTGTTCCACGCACCGCCGCTGAACCAACTGCGCCTGGTGCTGATGCGCCGTCTAAAACGCCGAAGCCTGCGCGCGCCGTATAACCTCCCGCGCGAGGTGGCCGTGCAGCGCGTTGATGGGGCGGCCCGGTAGGGACTCGTCCTCGGTAAAAAGATGCGCCAGGATCTCGTTGTCACCCCAGCCGTTGTCCGAAAGAACAGTGATGACGCCGGACACGTGCTTGGAAATGACGCCCTTGGCATTGAAAAACGCTTCCGGGACGAGGCGCTGGCCTTCGGCGTCCCGCCACGCGATGAACTTCCGGGCATTGAGCAGATCGAAGACGCGAGTAATGGGCAGATCGAGTTTTTCAGCTACCTCTTTAAGCGTCAGCAGCTTCTCTCCGGCGAGAAGTTGCGGAAGCTCGGGATGGGAATTCTCTTCAGGGTTCGCAGAATTAGTCACAGACACAACTGTAGCGGGATCACACTTTGAGGAGAGGATCGACCATACTGGAACCCATGACAAGGCTGAACGTGGGCGACATTCTTGAAGGACGCTACCGCATTGATCAGCCGATCGCTCGCGGCGGCATGTCCACTGTGTATCGCTGCGTGGACATGCGTTTGGGCCGCGCAGTAGCTGCCAAGGTGATGGATGAGCGCTATCACGACGACCCCGTCTTCGTCACCCGCTTTAAGCGCGAGGCCCGCGCGATGGCGCAGCTGAGCCACCCCAATCTCGTCGCCGTGCATGACTTTTCCGCGGATGGTTTGCCCATCTATCTCATCATGGAGCTCATCACCGGCGGCACGTTGCGCGAGCTCCTTGCGGAACGCGGACCCATGCCGCCGCACGCTGCGGCCGGCGTGATGCACTCGGTCTTGGCCGGGCTCACCGAAGTCCACCACGCCGGCCTCGTGCACCGCGATATCAAGCCGGATAACGTTCTCATCACCGATAACCACCGAGTCAAGGTGGGTGACTTCGGCTTGGTGCGCTCCGCAAAGGCGGAGCATGATAGCTCCGGCCAGATCGTCGGTACCGTAAGCTACCTCTCCCCCGAGCAAGTCACTGGCGCGGATATCACGCCGGCTTCCGATGTCTACTCGGCTGGAATCGTCCTGTTCGAGTTGTTGACGGGCACAGTCCCCTTCCACGGTGACACCCCGCTGGCGCACGCCACCGCGCGCGTGCACGCGGATGTGGTGGCACCATCTTCACGCATTGAGGGGGTGCCGATGCTTTTCGACGCCCTCGTGGCCACCGCCACCGCACGTAACCCAGCCGAACGCTTTGCAGACGCGGGTGAATTCCTCGATGCTTTGGATGACGTTTCCCGGGAACTGCAACTGCCACAGTTCACGGTCCCCGTCCCGCGAAACTCGGCCGCCGCACGTACCGCTGCAGTACCTACAGACTTTTCGGGAACAGACAATACGCGTGTCTTCGAAGCGACCTCTGCAATCCCCTCGCCCGATTCCCCCACGCGTGAAACACGGGCGGAAACCCGCGAGGACGCTTTCCCCCTGCCTGCCGCACCGGTAGACACCCCGGCGCCCTCCCCCGCCGTGCCAGAACCATATGCGGCCGGGGCCGAAGAGGAGCCGGAGGAACGTCCGTTGAGCAACCGCAGCGCGGTCGGGCTCATCGGGTTCCTCGTCCTCGTCGGCCTCGCCACCTTGGCTGTCGCCGTGGCCGCCTGGTGGTTTGGCTCCGGAGAATACGGCACCTGGCCGATTCTCTGGAGGCCGTACTAGTCTGCGCAGCTAGACGCTGCGCAGACTCTAGTTGCGCAGCATTTCTGCGATGAGGAAGGACAGCTCCAGCGATTGCTGGGTGTTCAGGCGCGGGTCCACGGCAGACTCGTAGCGACCCGGCAGGTCCACGTCCGTGATGTCCTCAGCGCCGCCGAGGCACTCGGTGACGTCCTCACCGGTGAACTCCAGGTGCACGCCGCCCGGGTGGGTACCCAGCTCGCGGTGCACCTCGAAGAAGCCCTGGACCTCGTCGACGATCTTGTCGAAGTGGCGGGTCTTGTAACCGTTCGACGCCGTGAAGGTGTTTCCGTGCATCGGATCGGACTGCCACACCACCTTGTGGCCGGAGTCCTCCACTGCCTTGATGATCGGGGGCAGCACGGAGCGCACCTTATCGTGGCCCATGCGCGCGATCATGGTGAGACGGCCCGGCTCACGGTTCGGGTCAAGCTTCTCCGCGTACTCCACTGCCTGCTCCGGCGTCACGCCGGGGCCAAGCTTGATTCCCACGGGGTTGCCGATGATGGAAGCAAACGCCACGTGGAAGTCGTCGAGACCACGGGTACGCTCACCAATCCACAGCTGGTGCGCGGACAGGTCATAAAGCTTGGTCTCGCCGTTAGAGTCCGTACCCAAGCGCAGCATGGAACGCTCGTAATCCTTCAGCAAGGCCTCGTGGGAACAGTAAATCTCCGCCGAGCGCAGGGTCTCATCCGACACCCCACAGGCATTCATGAAGGCCAGGCCGTTTTCAATTTCATCAGCCAAGGCCTGGTAGCGAGCACCCGCCGGGGAGTTGGCCACGAACTCTCGGTTCCATTCGTGGAGGCGGTACAGGTCCGCGGTTCCGGAGTGCGTCAGCGCGCGAACCAGGTTCATTGCCGCCGAGGAGTTTGCGTAGGCGCGAATCATGCGGGCGGGATCGTGACGGCGGGATTCCTCGTTGGCCTCCACTCCATTGACGATGTCACCGCGGTAGTTGTACAGACCGTTCGAGTCCAAATCAGAGGAGCGCGGCTTAGCGTACTGGCCAGCAATACGACCCAGCTTCACCACCGGAGTGGAAGCGCCGTACGTCAAGACGACGGCCATCTGCAGCAGCGTCTTGATGTTGCCGCGGATGTGCGGTTCCGTGTTGGACTCGAAAGTCTCCGCGCAGTCGCCTCCCTGGAGGAGGAAGGCGTTGCCCAAGGCGACGTCGGCAAGCTTGCGCTTGAGTTCCTCAATCTCTGGAGCCACGACGATAGGCGGGACGGATTCCAGGATCTTTCGCACGTTATCAGCCTGCAGCTGATCCCAGCTGGGCTGCTGCTTCGCCTCGCGGGAAATGGCGTCCTGGAACTTCTCATTGATCCCCTCCGGCAGCGGCGGCAGATCAGGAAGCACTTCTTTGGGAATATCTACTGTCCAACTCACACCCAGTATTTAACCATCTCGGGCCTGTCGCGCGTTAGTTAATGGACTTTTAGGTCACGGTATTAATTCACGATCAGCTCACGCGGTTGCCCCGAGTCAGCGGCAAGTGCTGCTCACAGATGCGAAACTTGGCCAGGTTATGGCGGGCGTCGACCAACGCGTCGTGGTTCCCGTTGGGCACGGGAGGCAGCTTGGGGCGGCCCGCAAACTCCCAGTACTGCTTGAGTTCCCGGGTGTAGCGCGGGAGCCCCTTGGGCAGGCTCGCCATGTCTCCCCACAGCTGGGCGAGCACCACGTGGTCATAAGCCCCGACCCAGGCCCACAGTTCGATGGGGGTGGAGTGGCGGCCCAAGAATTTCAGGAGATCTTCGCGGATGGTCTCGCGCGATTTCCAGACGGGATCCGCCGGGCTCGGGAGTTTATCCAGTACATTGTCGCGCACCCACGCATTGGCCTTGCCCGGATCGAAATCGGTGGATACCGCGTAATACTCGCTGCCGTCTTCTCCGACAATGCCGATGGAGACCAGCTCGATGGTCGATCCGTCCTCGATAAACTCGGTGTCGTAGAAGTAGCGCACGCCCCGTATCCTAGTCTGCTGCCTAGAGGAGCCGTGCCACTGGGGGCCTATACTCAGCTGCGTGAAGAAAGCTCTCTCCTCGCTCCTCCTTCCACTCCTTCTGGTGGGGCTGGCAACGGTGCCGTGGACTATCCATCTTGCGGCGTCGATGAACAGCGGCGGAATTGTGCCGTTTTACCATGTTGACCTCGATGTCTACCGAGAGGGAGGGCAGGCCCTGCTCCGCGGGGAGAATCTCTACGCGCAAAGCTACGTTCTCGGCAACGGCGTGTCGCTGCCTTTTACTTACCCGCCTTTTGCTGCAGCGCTCTTTGCCTTGGTGTCGTGGATGCCGCTGTGGCCGCTGTCTCTCCTTCTTACTGCGGCGTCACTCGGTGCGCTCTGGGTATGTCTCTACGCCGTTATCTCGCGGTGCTGCGAAGTTGACCGCCCCGACTGGTGGGCCACGTGGGCGCTGCTCGCCTGCGCACTCACCGAACCGATTACCGAGAATTTCAGCTTCGGCCAAGTGAATCTCCTGCTGACCGCGGCCGTCGTTGTCGACTGCCTGCTGCTCAGACCACGCTCCTCGTGGCGAGGTGTGCTGACCGGCGTTGCTATGGCGATCAAGCTCACCCCGGCGGTCTTCCTCGCGGTCTTTTTCGTTCGCCGCGACTGGCGTGCCCTCGCCACGGCGATAGGTGCCTTCATCGCCTGCGGTGTGGTGGGCTACCTCGCCTCCCCTGCAAGCTCTGCGGCGTACTGGACTGACATCCTCCGGGACTCCTCCCGAATCGGCACGCTGTCCTATTCCAGCAACCAATCCCTCCGAGGCTTGCTCAGCCGTGTTAGTCCCGAGGAAGCATCGGGCCTGTGGTTGATTGGCTGCGCTCTCATCGTCGCAGTCTTGTGGTGGGTCATGGAGCACACATCCTCAGAGATAGAACTCGTGTTACTGGCCTCCACGGCGGCGCTGCTGTGCTCCCCGGTCTCGTGGTCCCACCATTTCACGTGGCTGTGCCTAGCCGCGGTCTACCTCACCGCGCGCCGCTACTGGTTCCTCGCAGGCCTCACGTGGTTCGTGCTGCTAGCCCGCGGCCACTGGCTTGTCCCCCACGGCGAGCAGCTGGAACTGGAGTGGTCCTGGTGGCAGCAGGCTCTAGGTAACGACTATTTCTTTGTCGTGGTGCTCCTTGTCGCAGTGAGTTTCTGGCTCAAGCTCAAGCCTGCCGAGGGCGGTTCCGTGGTTCTCCTACTCGCACCGATCGGCGGCGGCTTCAGCGTCCAGCCCACAACGGGCACCTTGCCCAAGACCCACAGGACCAACGACGCAATCGCGCAATAAACAAAGCACATGCTGAGCCAGAACCAGGTATTTTCCAACGGCCACTGACCAGCCAAGCTTACCTCGCGCGGGTTGAGCGCCATGGGGTAGCCACAAAGGACGGTAAGTCCAATCGGGTGACCGAGGTAGATGGGCAGCGTGTGCGAACCGATAAACCGCAGTCCGGTGGATAAGACCGGTATATAGGACACGGCCACCGCCACCGCAATTCCCACCGGAACCTCGAAGAACTGCTCTACCATGCGCACGAGAATATGGACGTCATCTCTCACCAACGCCTCCGTGCCTGGCAACAACCACGTGACCTCGACGGCCCCAGCGTAGTTATCCCACGCGCGGCGGATAAAGAACCCGATGGCGTAGGCCCCAACCATGCCGGAATACGCCCAAAAGCTCCGGTAATCCCACTCGCCTTTGAAGGGGGCCTCGATAGCGGAAGCGAAGGCGGAGATTGCATCCCGGAAATAAGCAGCGGCAACGAAGACGGGAAGGAACATGATGGCCTTCGCGATCGAGGTGAACTGCGCCTGCCATGCGATGAACAGAATAGGGCTAAAACTCAGCGCTAGCGCCGCCCACCCGGGCAGCTTGCGCACGCACCAGAGGAAGATATTGAACAGAATCAGCGAATGCAGAAACCACGCCATGGAATGGCCCACGAGCAGGCTGGCCGTCATCTGGCTGAAATCGAACACGGGATCCCCGAATACCCAGTGGTACTCCACGCGCTTGGTCTGCTGTTCAACCAGCATCCACACCACATAAGGAACAAGGAAGTACCACAGGCGGCGAGTAAAGAGTTCTGCGAAGCTAAAGCGAAAAACCTTTTGCGCGAAGAACCCGCTCACCAAAAAGAACAGGGGCAGGCGCAGTGGGTCGAGCCACACGTTGAAAGCGGCCAACCACGTGCCCTTCGATTCTGGAACCGTAAGCGTGATGTGCAACAGCACGACGCCCAGGATGGAAATCCCTTTTGCTACATCAGGCCACGCTAAGCGTTGAGACGGGGAGGAAGTCACTGACTACCGCGCCTCCGAACTGGGCTCGGCCCCTTCCGGGTAGCCGTGCCCAGCTTGCAGGGACGCCTTCACGTCGGAGGCATAGACGTCGACGTACGGCTCACCGGACAGCTCAGACAACTGCTTCATCACGTAGTCCGTGAAAGCACGCACGGTGGCGTGATCCTGCGGATCAAGGTTGCGCTCAGCGGCCCATGCGTGGGGGTCGATGGGTTCGCCAACGCGCATGCCGACGCGCACCGGACGCGGAACCCACGAACCGATTGGATTAGCCTTACGGGTGTTGAGCATGGCGATCGGTATTACTGTCTCACCGGTGGTTAGCGCGATGCGGGCCATACCGGTGCGCCCCTTGTAGATGCGCCCATCGGGCGAACGAGTCCCCTCCGGGTAAATACCGAAGAGATCCCCGCGGCCCAAAATTTTTTGTGCGCTCACCAGCATCGCGTCACCGGCGTCCTTGTTGACGCGATCAATCGGCACCTGCCCCACGGAGCTAAAGAACCACTTTTGCAGGCGGCCAACGAAACCGGGGGTGGTGAAGTACTCACTCTTTGCCAAGAAGGTGATCTGCCGCGGGCACAACAGCGGGAAGTAGAAGGAGTCCATCACCGCTTGATGGGAGGATGCCAAGATTGCCGGACCAGACTCCGGGATGCGATCCATACCTTCGGACCATGGGCGGTTCCACACTCGAAGGGCCGGGCCGAAAAAGATGTGCTTAAAGGCCCAGTACCACTTGTTTCGCATCGCTTATAGTCCTATCTGTGTGTGCCGAGCAAGCAGTGCTGCTCGGTGAAAGAAAAATGTGCGGTGTTAACCTCGGTGCTCCTGGCGGGCGAGATCAGCGACTCCGATCATACCTGCCGCCGAACCCAACTTCGCGGTTGCCACTCGGGCCAAAGGCCTGTGACCGGCTCCGACGATCTGCCGAGCCATGGCATCCCGCGCCCGATCCAGGTACAAATCCGCATCCTTGGACACCCCGCCGCCAATCACGATGAGCTCTGGGTCGAGCACATCTGCCACCATGGACAACCCTTGCCCGAGCCACTGACCGAAGTTCTCCATGACAGCTATCCCCAGCGGATCGCCCTGCCTAGCTGCTGCGGTGATCTCCTCGCCGGAGGGATTCTCCGACAAGGTGGTGTCATACTCGCCGCGCAGCTCTGCGCAGGTGTCCGGCAAAGCGGTTCCGGAAGCGTAGCGCTCTAAGCACCCGCGCTTGCCGCAGGGGCAGAGGCGCCCGCCTGGCGACACAACAAGGTGCCCGAACTCCGGGGCGGTGCCGAAAGCTCCACGGTAGATTTTTCCCTCAGTAAAAAGCGTGGCGCCAATGCCCGTTCCCACAGCAAAGAAAACCCATTCTTTCGCACCGCGCCCAGCGCCAAAGCGCCATTCGCCCCACGCGGCTGAATTGGCGTCATGCTCAAGGCGGACCGGCACGTCCAAACGCCTGCTGAGGATCTCGCGTACTGGGGCGTTACGCCACGGCAAATGCGGGGCGAAGCGGACAACTTCACACTCGGGATCCAAAAAGCCCGCGAGGGCAAGGCCCACGGCCTCGATGTCATGGGATGCTGCCAAGTTGTCTACGCAGCGCACGATGTCATCTTCGAGTGTCTGCGCTTCCCTGGCCGTGGGGACGCTTGTCGAATCCACAATCTCTCCGGCGGGATTAATCACCGCGGCCCGCAAGTTGGTTCCACCAATATCGAACCCGATGGTGAGGCCGCTGTGGCCACCGTCAGCGGAGGAAGTGTGTTCAAGCATGACTAGTAGGATATACCCCGGCCTGCCCACGATCACATTCCAGAACCTCACGCAATCGTGCGCCCATGATTTCCCACGTCCAGTGCTCCTCCACGTGACGGCGCCCTGCCGCCCCCATGCGGCGGGCCCCGGGGACGTCGCCAAGCAACGTGCACAAGGCCTGCTCAAGTTCCAGAACTGAGGAGCCGCGCACGACGATGCCGGTCTCGGACGTTACTGTTTCCGGTGCACCACCGGAGTCACCCGCAATGACCGGCAACCCCGCCGCTTGTGCTTCTAGGTAAACGATGCCGAGGCCCTCGACGTCGAGTCCCCCACCCCGCGTGCGCGCCGGCATGGCAAACACATCGGCAGCATGAAGCGCCAACTGCAATTCTTCGGTGTCCCGCGCCTCCTGCAACACCGCGTCGGGGCAGTACAGACGCGCTAGCTCGCGCAGTGTCTGCTCATAGCGTCCGCGACCGATGATGAGTACCTGGGCGTCCGGGAAGCGTGCCCGTACCGCCGGCATCGCCCGCAAGAGCTGGTCCTGGCCTTTGCGGGGAACCAAGCGGGAGATGCACACGATGACGGGCCCTGGGCCGAGTCCAAAGCGCTCCCGCGCGCTCTGCTTTTCTCCCTCCGTGGCCGGAGTGAAGTCTTCCAGATTAACCGCAGAAGGCAAGTGCACCCAGCGCGCATGGGTACCAAACGCGGGTTCCAACCTGGTACGCGTGTAGTCCGAGATATACGTGATGACATCGGCATGCTGACCAATGCGACGCAGGGCCTGCCGGGCTATGGGAAGCATGGACCAGCCCACCTCGTGACCGTGCGTCGTGGCAACGATCCGGCGAGCGCCCGCCGCCCGGGCCTCCGGCGCCATAAGGGCAAGCGGGGCTGCCGCCCCAAACCACACGGTCTCGATATCGTATTCACGAATCAGACTCTGCATCCGGCGCGCGGTGGCTGGTGTCGGAAGCATGATGGTGCGTGGCCAGCGAACCACGGTATACGGCAGCGTCGCGTCATACTCGGCAGCGGCGTCACCATCTTGGGTCGAGGCGAAGACGACGACGTCCTCCGGGTTGAGGGTTGCCAGAAAATCTCGAAGATAAGACTGAATCCCGCCGATGGTGGGCGGGAAATCATTCGTTACTAGGAGTGTGCGCGCCATGGCCTAGTAGCGGACGGCGCCTTGAACGGGCATGGAATGAAGCGGCACCACTGCCACGGGAACGCCATAGGTGGAGGCGTGAACCACCTGACCGTCGCCGATATACATTCCCACGTGGGTAATGCCGGCGTAATAGCCCACAATGTCTCCGGGCTGTAGTTCATCGATCGGTACTGGGGTGCCGCCGGCAATCTGCGCCTGCGAGGTGCGCGGGATACTCTTCCCCATCTGCTGATAGCTCCACACCATCAGGCCGGAACAATCGAACACATCAGGGCCCGTTGCTCCCCAGCCATACGGGGCACCAATGCGGGTGAGTGCTGCTTGGACAGCGGCGGATCCCGAACCATCGGCCAACGCAGCTAAGTCAAGGTCGGCAGAGCCGCCAAAGTGCTCAACCCATGCCTGGCGCGCCTCAGGGCTCAAGCCATCAACCTTGGTTTCGAGCTCCTTCTGCTGCTCTTCCAGGTCAGCCTGCTCCTTGAGAACCGCATCGCGCTGTGCCTGCAGCTCGTCGCGCTTGAGGCGCGCTTCCTCAGTAGCATCGACTGCCTGCTGATGCGCCTCGTCGGCTGCGGCGGCGGCAGCCACCATGGCTTCCTCTTCACGCTTGGCAGCCTTCGTCAAAGCCCCCAGGTACCCCATGCGCTCGACCGCGCTAGCTACGTCGTTGGCATCAAGGGCTGCCGACACTGGCGTTGCCGCGCTTCGGCGGTAGCGCGACTGCGCCAGGGAATCGATCCGCTGCTGTTGCTCAGCGACAACCACGGAAGCATCTTCGGAACTGCGCTGCGCTTCCTTAGCCTTGCGTTCCAGCTCGCTGATCTCCTTCTCCGATTCTGCGAGCTCATCCTCAAGCCCTTTGACTTCCTCACCCTTGGCAGAAACGCGCTGGGCGACGTCCGCCATGCGCTCAATGAGATCGCTCAGATCCTCGGGTGACTGCTCCCCTGCCGCTTCTTGCGGTTGCTCTTGGAGGAACTCTTGAGCCACTGCAGATGGCGACAGGACGGCCACCGGAGCCGCACCCACAACGATTGCAGCGACGGCACACGCAATGCCACGACGCGACATGAATACCCCCGAAACTAAGAGAAGGTTAATAGATGACTGAATTATACCCTCAGTCAAGGAAAAGCATAACGGCTTCTAGAATAGCCGAACCCCTTCCCCACCCTCGCCATCAACATGGCAAGAGCAGCGGAAGGGGTTAGCCAAACTGCCAGGTTCGCTTAGAAGCGAACAGCGGAGTGAATCGGCATGTAGTTCAGGGAGCGCTCGCCGACCGGGGTGCCGGAGTTCAGCGCGTCAATGATGGTGCCGTGGCCGGTGTAGATACCAACGTGGGATGCACCGGAGTAGTAGACGATGATGTCGCCCGGCTGCAGGGCATCGAGGGACACCGGGGTACCCGCGGAAGCCTGCGCCTGGGAGGTGCGCGGAATGGACACGCCAGCCTGGCGGTAAGCCCACGAGGTCAGACCAGAGCAGTCAAAAGCGCTCGGGCCGTTGGCGCCATAGACGTACGGGGAACCGACGGCGGAGCGAGCAGCCTCGAGAACCTTCTCGCCCACGGACTGAACCGGTGCCGGCGCCGGAGCCTCAGCTACCGGAGCCTCCACAGCAGCAGCGTAGCCAGCGCCCTGGTCAGCCTTGAAGGCCGGGATGTAACGGTCAATGTTCGGCAGTTGCTTGATATTCGGGACGTTCTCCAGACCAGCAACCTCGAAGCGGATATCGGTCTCCGGGACGACAACCTCAGCTGCATTAGCAGCAGCCGGGACGGTAACAGCTGCGGTTGCAGCAACAGCAGCAGTGGATGCGATGCGACGGGTGTTCAGGTTGCCCTGACGACGGTGCTTAGCCACGAATTTAAACTCCAAATCTTCCTGCGCGCCTACTTTCGCTCACTAGGAGAAGGCAATCCATATGACTACTCTCCACATGACGCGAACAAAAGCTCTGACCCAAGGGCGGGCCTAGCGTTCGACGATGACCCGTTCCTGTAGGGCCATCTCCGCTCGGCCCCCGGATGTTTAGGAGGGGCCAGACGCGGCGCTTAAATCTTCAGTTCGTATTGAGCACCGGTGATGTGTACACCGTGGCGGTAACTCAATGTCTCGAATAGGTTACGAAATCATCACGAGCGATGTCGAGTCAGAAACGTAAAACCGGCTTCGTTACCGTCCCGTTATCAAATGGAAACCTAAACGACACGGCGCCCAACGACCCCAGTTCATTACACAAGCACGACAGGCAGATACTTGCCCTCACCTGCAATAACCCAGAGGGGTTTTCACTTCACACCGCTAGACCTTAACACCGACCTAAAGCCCCAAAGAGCGTCCAAAAGTATACGATGTAACCTTCATCACACTCGTGTAACTCGGCGTCACATCGACCCCATTTGACCCACTACCCTCTCCTGAAACCATGCAACAAAGTGGTTCTCTCCTGCGGTTTTTATGTCGACCGCGTCACTCTCCCGAGCAAATGAGAGACCTCCGCATCGCCGTATCGCTCCTCGATTCCCGGAAATCAGACAAACTACGAGGAGGTTAACTGTGGGTTAACACCTTGAAAGGCAAGCAACGCAAAACTTACGAGCCCGGTCTCCCACCCAGCTTGGCGCCTGCAGACCGCTCCTCTGACAGCGGGTACGTAGACGGCCTTACAACCAGTGTAAAGCACACGCTCTAGAGGCCTAGGCATGAAAGAACGCTGTATCCAACGAACTCCTCTGGGACGCCCTTCGCGCTCACCTAGCGTGCTCGCGGCGGGGTCTAATGCTTCTTCAACCAAGACAGCTCCAACCTGACGTAGGCCAATTAAGTGCGAAGAAATCCCGCCCCACCGCCGAACAACACTAGGCAATACTGCCAAGAGTGACATCAAGGTTTACTGACCCTCCCAACCCAGGTCGGTTCACGACGACCTTTCCGTAGTGCACTGCACATATCTTCGCGAAACGGATTACCTTCTTTGAGCTCCTCCAACGCCCAACGTCTGGGAGCCTCTATTGACACGCCTGAGGCATCTGACAAAAGGCGTCTGGCAAAAGGCATCAGTCATAAGGCGTTTTGACGGCTAAAAACGCCATTTACTCATTTCAGATGGCGTCTTCAGACCCAAAGATGCCTTTTGTCAGATGCCTTGTGCAAGTACGCCCTCCTAATTTAGCTCAGCTTCCGAAATGAACAAATGAACCAGGCCGGCTCCAAGGGCCCAGTTCGAAGCCCCGCGACAAAAGGAAATGAAAACGCAAAAGCCCGTTCCCAATCTCCTGTCTGATGGAGAAAGGAACGGGCTCTGTGAGCGTGTTTCAGCGAGTGATGGCGCTAGATGCGGCCATTCTCCTCGTCTTCGCGGCGGTTAGCCTCGTTGAGCTGACGGAACATCTCCGCCTCCTCAGCGTGGTTCTCGTGGCGAATTTCATTGACTCGGGAGACGATAGCGGAGTCATCGGAAGAGAAGATGCCCTGTGTCTCGGAGTCGGCCAGACCAAGCTGGTTGAGCTGCTTCGGAACCGGAGCGCCGGCGTACTCGAGCGGAACCGGGTGGCCGTGCTCGTCCACCGGACCAAGCGGCTGGTGAACCTCGATGAAGGCACCGTTCGGCAGCTGCTTAATGACACCGGTCTCGATACCGTGCTCCAGCACCTCACGGTCGGAGCGCTGCAGACCAACGCAGATGCGGTAGGTCATGAAGTATGCAATCGGCGGCAGGACAATCAGACCGATACGGCCAACCCAGGTCATCGCATTCAGCGAGATCTGGAAGAAGTGTGCCACGTGGTCATTACCACCAGACAGCGTTACCAGCAGGAAGAAGACGATGGCAGCTGCACCGATAGCGGAGCGAACCGGAACGTCACGCGGGCGCTGCAGGAGGTTGTGGTGAGCGTCGTCGCCCGTCAGCTTCTTCTCAATGAAGGGGTAGGCGAAGAGCAGAACGACCATGAGGCCACAGAGCAGTGCAACCCAGAACGCAGACGGAATGGTGTAGTTGCCGATGTAGAGCTCCCATGCCGGCATGACACGAGCAACACCGTCAGTCCACAGCATGTAGATATCCGGCTGGGAACCAGCGGAGACCTGGGACGGGTTGTACGGGCCAAGGTTCCAGATGGCGTTAATCGTCATCAGACCGGAGATGAGCGCCAGGACACCGGCAACCATCATGCCCATGCCGATTGCCTTGGTGGCGAAGACCGGCATAATACGGACACCCACGACGTTGTTCTCAGCGCGACCCGGTCCAGGGAACTGGGTGTGCTTCTGGAACCACACCATGATGAGGTGTGCTGCGATAAGGCCCAGGATGATGCCCGGGATAACCAGCACGTGCAGGATGTAGAAACGGTCCAGCATGAGGTCGGACGGGAAGTCGCCACCGAAGATGGCCCAGTGCAGCCAGGTACCGATGATCGGCAGACCCAGGATGATGGCTGACATGATTCGCAGACCAACACCGGAGAGCAGGTCATCCGGAAGGGAGTAGCCAAGGAAGCCCTCGACCATGCCCAGCAGGATAAGCGCGCAACCGATAATCCAGTTGGCCTCACGCGGGCGACGGAATGCGCCGGTGAAGAAGATGCGCAGCATGTGGGCAATCATGGACATCATGAACATGAGTGCAGCCCAGTGGTGCATCTGGCGCACAAACAGACCGCCGCGGACCTCAAAGGAGATATCGAGTGCCGTTGCGTAGGCGCGAGACATCTCCACGCCGTTCAGCGGGGTGTACCCACCGTCGTAGATGACCTTCGTAATTGAAGGATCGAAGAAAAGCGCGAGGTAGATACCGGTCAGCAACAGGATGATGAAGCTGTACAGTGCCATCTCACCGAGCATGAAGGACCAGTGAGTGGGAAAGACTTTGTTGAGCTGGGTACGCAGGACGCCGGCAGCGGAATACCGCTCGTCCATGTTGTTACCCATCTGTGCAAGTTTGTTACTCATTATGACTTACGCTCCCAGAATGCAGGTCCGACGGGCTCGATGAAGTTGCCCTTAGCAATGAGGTAGCCCTCATCGTCCACATCAATCGGCAGCTGCGGCAGTGCACGGGCTGCCGGGCCGAAGACCGGCTTACCGTAGTGCAACGCGTCGAACTGCGACTGGTGGCACGGGCAGAGAATGCGGTTGGTCTGTGCCTCGTACAGCGAGGTCGGGCAACCAATGTGGGTACAGATCTTGGAGTAGGCGTAGTAATCGCCGTAGTGGAAGTCTTCCTGACCCTTGCGCTCGATAGCCTTCTTGGCATCATCGTTGCGCAGGCGGATGAGCATCACAGCGTTGCGGTTACCGTGGATGGAGTGCATGTGGTTCTCGTAGACGTCCTTGTCCTCGGAGTACTCTGCACCGTCGTTGACATCCTCAGCAGCCAGCGGGAAGACAGTCTCCATACCGCCTGCAGCCAGATCTTCCGGACGCACGCGCACCAGGCGGGTGACGCCACGGGTGGTGTAGTGCGAGCCGGACTCGCCTTCGTGCATTTCGGCGATAGTACCGGTATCGCGAGCGAGGTAGAGCTTGACGCCCTTCTCATGCAGGGTCCAACCGGAGGTCCACAGGGTGCCGTCACCCATGTAGTTCAACTCGTGGCGCTTCTTCCACGGGTTGTTGATGGCACCACCCAGCGGAGCGATGACGGTAAGGCCGAAGAGAACGCCAGCACCACCGAGCAGCCCCATGATGGTCTTACGACGACCCAAGGTCGAGGTGTTCCAGGAGTCATTCAGCAGCGCGGTCAGCGTGCGGCGGTCGACTTCATCGGAAGGACCGTCGTGGCGGCGCTGAACCGAGATCTCCTCGGGGAGGATCTTCTTGACGTACTGAACGATGGCAAAGCCCAAGCCCAGGATGCACAGACCCGAGGTCAAGCCGAGCAACGGCGTGTAGAGGGTGTGCCACCACATGCCGTCCTCGCCGAGCATCTTGTACTCCCACGGCCAGAAGAGGTAGACGGCCAGGAAGGCAATGCCCATCAGGACGGAAATGATGAGCCAGAAGGTGACGTTTGCAGCGGCACGCTTCTCGGCGGGATCGCCCTCTACCGGGAAGCGCTCCTTACGGAACGCAACGGTAACATCGTCCAGCTCGGTACCGAGGGCTGCGAGCTCGTCGTTGCTCATAGCATCGAGCTCTTTGCGAGAGTAATTCTTCTTTACGTTGCTCATGAGCGAGATCCAATCCACATAGCGGCAACGCACAGAAGGCTGATGCCGATGATCCACATTGCCAGGCCCTCAGCCACCGGACCGAGGCCGCCGAGCGACCAACCAGCCGGAGACGGGGTTTCCTTCGCAGACTTGAGGTAGGCGATGATGTCCTTCTTCTCATCTGCAGTCAGCTGACGGTCGGAGAACTTCGGCATGTTCTGCGGGCCGGTCAGCATTGCCTGGTAGATCTCCTGCTCGTTAGCCGGGTCGAGCGGCGGCGCGAACTTACCGGAGGACAAAGCGCCGCCCCTACCGGTGAAGTTGTGGCAGGACGCGCAGTTCATGCGGAAGAGCTCCGAGCCCTTGGCGACGTCCTCTGCCTGGATCTGGCCGTTGTAGTTAGCGCCACGCAGGGACTCCTGCGCAACGGAGCCATCCTCGTCGTAGACGATGTCTGCGCCACCACCGTTGGCAGCAACATAGGCAGCCAGCGCAAGGGTCTGTTGCTCGGTGTAACGCGGGGTCTTGCGCTCAGCCTGTGCGTCGTTCGACATCATCGGCATACGACCGGAGTGCACCTGGAAGTACACAGAGCCGGCACCGATACCAACGAGGGAAGGACCACGGTCCTGGATACCCTGCAGGTTCGCACCGTGGCAGGTGATACACGCGACTTCGTAGATATCCTTGCCCTCTTGAACGAGTGCCTGGTCATCCTTTGCGGCGGTGGCCACCTGCGCATCAGGGGTCAGGGCGGAAGCCAAGACTCCTGCGCCGGTAAGCCCGATACTCAGTGCAAAGACGCCAGCAAGCGTGCGCTTCGCCTTGCGGCGACGGCGGGTCTTCTTAGCCGCGGCAGTGGTGTCTTCCACTGCGGCGGGCTGCTGGATGTTATCCATCATTTTCCTTTAGATAACTCGTACATGGAGATGAATGACTGTAGGCCGGCTATTCTCCGGCGACTACGGCCTACTGAACTAGGTAGATGACTACGAACACGCCGATCCACACAACGTCAACGAAGTGCCAGTAGTAAGACACTGCCATTGCCGCGGTGGCCTGTGCAGGCGTGAACTTGGAGCGGGCAATTCGCGCCAAGATAATTCCGAAGGCGATCAGACCCGCAGTCACGTGTGCCGCGTGGAACCCGGTCAGGATATAGAAGACCGAACCAAAGACACTGGACTGAACAGTGAGACCTGCCATGATCAACTCTGTCCACTCGAACGCCATGATGCCCAAGAAGACAACACCCAACGCGATGGTTACCGAGTACCAGAGTCGGAGCTTGTAAACGTCACCCCTTTCTGCTGCAAACACGCCGAACTGAGAGGTCACGGAGGAAAGAACCAGGACACTCGTAATGAGGAAGCCCATGGGCACGTTGATGTGCGCCGTGTGCTCTGCCCAGTCACCCTCCTGGCCGTTCGCACGCGAGGTGAACCACATCGCGAACAGTCCAGCAAAGAACATCAATTCCTGAGACAGGAACACGATGGTGCCGACGCTGACCATGTTGGGTCGGTTCAGCGCGGCAACACGTGGTGCTGCCATACCTTGGTTAGAAACTACGCTCGTCACGCATAACAGTATGGCTGGTCTGACCGCATAAGTCATCTCATTTCCCCCCGATTTTTTTGAGGCCACGACCTAGACCTTCACAGTTTTCACCCCAGGCAGGAACCATAGAGCTCCCAGGAAGTAGTCGGGAACTTTTTAGCGCGCTTTACGACGCCTCATCCCTGCAGGTAGTGAGACTTGGCAACGCCAGTTGTGAAGCCAGCAACAGGTCAAGAAGAGGTACGTTTTGCCCGCAATCCGAAACTGGTCGGACCAACGCCAATGAGATAAATCACACCCGCCCCCGCGGGCGAAAGTGCAGGACTGCAACTTTCGGATGACCCCCGTAAAAATGGCCGTTAACGTGCTGGAATTCTAAGCACAGACCTAGAGTTACACACTTTCGGCAAGCCACCCGCTCCCCCAGCACTCCACCCAAATCAAAATTTTTTCTCCCTTTTGGGAACTTTCCGCAACGCACTACGACGCAGTCTTCTCAACGACAAAGCCTCCGCCACGAGGTGTGGCGGAGGCGTGAGAAGTCGTGACGCTAGAAAGCGCGGCAGAAAAGGTTAAGCCTTAGTGCTTTTCCTTCGGAAGGCCATACTGCAGGGACAGGCCAGTCACGGAGGTGACGAGCAGGACTGCGCCCAGGATAATCATCCAGAAGTAGAGGAAGATGATGCCAAGACCCAGCACTGCGATGGAGCCGGTCATGCACAGCGGCCAGATGGAGCTCGGAGAGAAGAAGCCAAGGATACCGGCTGCGTCTTCAGTCTCCGCCTCTTCCCAATCCTCCGGCGCGATGTCGGAGCGGTTATCGGTGAAGTGCAGGTAGCCGCCCAGCATGAGGCAGAGCAGCATAGCGAGGACCAAGCCCACGATGCCGACCCACTCGGTGCCGTACATGTAGCCATCATCCTTGACGTAGTTAACGCCAATGACGTAGACGATGAGCGACACGAAGAGGTAGGTCGCGATGGAATAAAAGACCTTAGATGTTGCACGCATTTTCTATCAGTTCCTTTTCTTATGCCGCTTCAGCGGTGTCGACAAAGTTGTCGGCATCGCGGGTGTCGCGCAGAGAGTTGAACGGAGCGGTGGTAACTGCGTAGGGCTCTTCACCGATGTGCTCGAGAGCCTCGGCGTTGGTTGCCTGCGGGTTCTCCTCACGGAACTTGAGGTACTCGTTGAAGTCTGCGCGGTCAACGACGCGAATCTCAAAGTTCATCATGGCGTGGTAGGTACCGCACATCTCAGCACAGCGACCAACGAAGGCGCCCTTTTCCTCAATCTTCTCTACCTGGAAGCGACGCTCCTGGGAGTTGTTCTCCGGGTGGGAGTAAGCATCGCGCTTAAACAGGAACTCCGGAACCCAGAAGGAGTGGGAAACATCGCCGGAGGCGAGACGGAACTCGATCGGGGTGTCAACCGGGAGAACCAGAACCGGAACCTCTTCGGTGGTACCAACAGTCTCAATCTTGTTGAAGTTGAGGTAGGAGATGTCACCGGTGGACTTACCGTGAATCGGGTTCGGGTTCGGGGTGCCTTCCGGGTCGAGGGAGGATTCCTCGGCAAGCTTCTGACGCTCAGCATCGGCGCCATCGTAGTTCTCGCCATCAACCTTGTTCTCGGCGTAACCGAACTTCCAGTTCCACTGGAAGGCGGTAACGTCCACGGTCACCTCAGGGTTCTTGTCCAGCGCCGTAACCTTCTGCTGAGCCTGAACAGTGAAGAAGAACAGGCCCATGATGATCAGAATCGGGATAATGGTCAGAGCCATCTCCAGCGGCACGTTGTACTGCAGCTGCTTCGGGAACTCGCCCTTGCCGGCCTTCTCAGCCTTCTTCGCATTCCAGCGGAAGATAGCGGTGAGGAACAGGCCCCACATGATGAAACCGATGATCCATGCAGCAACCCAGACCCAGATCCAGAAGTTGTACATCGAGGTCGCTTCAGGGGTAACACCCTTCGGCCAACCCATGCCTAGGAGGTTCTCAACTGCCGTCGGCGCTGCGACGTCACAACCCGCAAGGGCTAGACCGCCCAAAGCGATGACGCCCGCTAGGCCTGCCTTACGGCCGAGGTTGCGCTGCTTACGCTGTCCCACGTGTGTTCTGCCTTTCTGTGCACACAAACTTCTCGAATACTCACAGAGCATTCCTACCCAATCAGAATAGAGCATCCTGCCTGATTTTCAGGCCTTTTCGCTGGACTGTTTGGGCGTTGGACCTGCCCTATAAGTAGTGAACGTACGGAATGTTACCGGCCCACCTGCACAAGATCACGCCAGCTCCCCCAGCCTCCCCCTCCCGGCTATGACCCAATTCACAAGCCGCACACCCCTGCATCATCCGAAAGTTCGCACCCTAACGGGGAACGCGGCGCGGGGTTCGCAGATCGTTTGGCCGCGGCCGTAAAGTGTTCCGGAGATGAACCTTGATCTATAAGGAGAAGCAAGCTTATGTGCGGACTCTGCGCGCTACTGAGCGCCGATCGCAACGCCGCCCAGCACCTGGAAGCTCTTGAACAGTCTCTTCAGTGCATGCGCCACCGCGGCCCGGACGCTGCCGGAACCTGGCACGACGATGATGCGGCTTTTGGCTTTAACCGCCTATCCATCATCGACCTCGAGCACTCCAATCAGCCGCTCCGCTGGGGCCCCGAGGACAACCCCGAGCGCTATGCCCTTACCTTCAACGGCGAAATCTATAACTACGTAGAACTTCGCGAAGAGCTCAGTGCCGCCGGCTATACCTTCAACACCGAGGGCGACGGCGAGCCCATCGTCGTGGGCTATCACCACTGGGGTAAGGACGTCGTAGAGCACCTGCGTGGCATGTTTGGCTTCGTTATCTGGGATACCGAAACGCGCACGATGTTTGCTGCCCGCGACCAGTTCGGCATCAAGCCGCTCTACTACGCCACCACCAAGGAGGGCACAGTCTTCGCCTCGGAGATGAAGTGCATCCTTTCGATGGCCGATTCGCTGGGTCTAGACCTCAGCCTTGATAGGCGCGCCATCGAGCACTACGTAGACCTGCAGTACGTGCCTGAGCCGGAGTCCCTCCACGCCAATATTCGCCGCGTGGAATCTGGCTGTACCGTCACTCTTCGCCCCGGCGAAGAAGTAGTCTCCGAGCGTTATTTCAAGCCACGCTTCCCTATCCAACCCGTCAAGCAGGGCGAGGAGCAGAAGCTCTTCGATAGGATTGCCCGGGCGTTGGAGGATAGCGTCGAGAAGCACATGCGTGCCGATGTGACCGTCGGTTCCTTCCTCTCCGGCGGCATTGACTCTACCGCCATCGCAGCCTTGGCCAAGCGCCACAACCCGGACCTCCTCACCTTCACCACCGGATTCGAGCGCGAAGGCTACTCCGAGGTCGACGTCGCCGCCGAGTCGGCTGCAGCCATTGGTGTAGAGCACATCGTCAAGATCGTCTCCCCCGAGGAATACGCCGAGGCTGTCCCGAAGATCATGTGGTACCTGGACAACCCCGTAGCAGATCCTTCTCTTGTCCCCTTGTACTTCGTGGCCCAGGAAGCCCGTAAGCACGTCAAGGTGGTGCTCTCCGGCGAAGGTGCGGATGAACTCTTCGGCGGCTACACCATCTATAAGGAGCCACTCTCGCTAGCTCCGTTCGAGAAGATCCCCTCCCCGCTGCGCCGCGGCTTGGGCAAGCTCTCACAGGTACTCCCCGAAGGAATGAAGGGCAAGTCCCTGCTCAACCGTGGTTCGATGACCATGGAGGAGCGCTATTACGGCAATGCACGTTCCTTTAACTTCGAGCAGCTCCAGCGGGTGCTCCCCTGGGCCAAGCCGTCGTGGGATCACCGCGAGGTCACCGCACCGATCTATGCGCAATCACAGGACTTCGACCCGGTAGCCCGCATGCAGCACCTCGACCTGTTTACGTGGATGCGCGGCGACATCTTGGTCAAGGCCGACAAGATGAACATGGCCAACTCCCTAGAGCTGCGCGTTCCCTTCCTCGACAAGGAAGTGTTTAAGGTCGCGGAAACTATCCCCCACGAGCTCAAGATTTCGCACGGCACGACCAAGTACGCTCTGCGCAAGGCCATGGAGCAGATCGTTCCCCCGCACGTGCTGCACCGCAAGAAGCTGGGCTTCCCGGTTCCGATGCGCCACTGGCTGGCCGGCGATGAGCTCTACGGCTGGGCCCAGGATCAGATTACCGAATCCCAGACCGAGGACATCTTCAACAAGAAGGAAGTTCTGGAGATGCTCAAGGAGCACCGCGACGGTGTATCCGATCACTCACGCCGCTTGTGGACGGTGCTGTCCTTCATGATTTGGCATGGCATCTTCGTGGAAGACCGCATCGACCCGAAGATAGAGCAGCGCGACTACCCCGTGAAGCTCTAGTTAAAACAACAAAACTGACGAAGCCCTCGCCGCACACTGCGGACGAGGGCTTCATCGTTTTGTCAACGTGACTTTACTTGAATTTAATTGAAGGAATCACCGCAAGCGCAGGAGCCGCCAGCGTTGGGGTTATCGATGGTAAAGCCCTGGGCCTCAATGGTGTCAGAGAAGTCAATCTTGGCGCCGGTGAGGTACGGGATAGACATCTTGTCTACGACGAGGTTAACGCCGCCAATGGTGTCCACCTTGTCACCATCCAAGGTGCGGTCATCGAAGTAGAGCTGGTAGCGCAGACCCGCGCAGCCACCTGGCTGGACAGCAATGCGCAGTGACAGATCGTCGCGGCCTTCCTGCTCAAGCAGGGACTTTGCCTTGGCAGCAGCGGCCTCGGTCAGGATAACTCCGGTTGCAGACGCGGGAGCGGTCATGATTTCTCCTCTTATATATGCGGAATTTTTCTGGAGCCCACCCTACCCCCTCACAGGTGAGGAAGAAAGGATGCCTCACAGTTCACTAGTGGTTCACTGGTGCCCTGTTCCCTCACCACAACGCTCTCTCCCGCGGGCCTATTCCCGTTATGTCCGCGCGACCTTGTACGCTAAACAGCGTGAAACTTCCGTGGCAAAAAGATGACAAGACTTCTTCCCCCGCCGAGCACACCCCGGCGCCGGAAGAACAACCCGCCGCCGAGAAACCGCACCGCAAGGGCTACACGCCGCCGAAGGGCCGCCCCACGCCCAAGCGTGATGCGCAGGAAATCGCCCGCGGCGTCAAGCGTGATCCCCGGGGGATGTCGGACGCGCAGCGCTACCAGCATCGCAAGGAGCTTAAGGCTTCCATGTCCAAGGCGGAATGGAAGGAATATAAGCGTAAGGAGCGCGCTGAGTCCCGCGAACGTAACAAGGTGGCACAGGAGCGCATGGCCGCTGGCGACGAGCGCTACTTGCTCGCCCGCGATAAGGGCGAGGTCCGCCGCTACGTACGCGATTGGGTAGACTCCCGCCGCTTCATTAACGAGTGGGTCATGCCCTTTGCCATCGTCCTGCTGGTGCTCATGTTCGTCAGCACTCGGGACCCGCGCCTGTCGCAGATCATCTCTATCGGCGCGATGGCGGTCATCGTTGTCTTTGCCGTCGAAGGTTTCTTGCTCGCGCGCAAGTGCAACAACGCCGTGCGTCTCAAGTTCCCCGGCACCACCGAGGCCGGTTTTGGCCTAGGCTTCTACGCGTACTCCCGCGCCTCCCAGCCGCGTAAGTGGCGCACCCCGCGCCCGCAGGTGGAGCGCGGAGCCACCGTCTAAACCGGAGGACACATGCCTGAATTCACCGCGGTTCCCCAGCTGCGCCCTTCAACCGCAGCTCAACCAAACCGCGTAGCCGAAATTGCCGCGTGGTTGGCGGCAGCGCAGGATTCCCCGCAGGCGAAGCCCCTTCAGCGCCCCCGAGCCATCGTCTTTGAGGGCGCTGATGCCAACGTTCAACGCACCGTCGACGGTGCAGAAGCCACATTGCACTCCCCCAGCGATGCAGATCGGTGGCGCGATAATCTCTTCAGCGCTGCGCAGCGGGCAGGAGCGGGCATCGACTTCGTCGAATGCAGCGCAGAGTCCACCAGCACTGAGCCTGGTGCCCCCTCTGCCGCTATGTCCCCGGCAGAGTGCGAGTCACACATCGAACTCGGCATGGCTACCGCTGACCGAGAGATCGATTCGGGCACTGATCTGCTCATCACGTCTGATTTTGGTATCGGCGCAAGCACAGTCGCCGCCAGCGTCATGGGCCGGATTACCCATACCGAACCGGTGGCGATTGTGGGGACGAATACTCTGGCCAGCGGTATCACGGATGCGATGTGGAAGGCCCGCGTGAGCGTTGTGCGTGACTCGATGTTCCGCGCCCGCAACCTGGAGGGCTGGGAGGTCGTGCAGACCATCGGCTCCCCGAATCTCGCAGCGCTGGCGGGTTTCATCGCGCAGGCCACGGCGCGGCGAACGCCGGTGCTTATCGACGGCCCCCTAGCCGCCACCGCCGCTGTCCTGGCCGAGCGCACCGCGCCCGGCGTGAAGGGCTGGCTGCGCGCAGGGACGACCACCCCCGAACCGGCGTATGCCCTCGCCCTCAAGGAGCTGGGACTAACCCCACTGCTTGATTTAAACCTGAGCGAAGGCTTCCCCCTCGGCGCGCTCGCGGCCTTGCCGCTGGTGCAGCTGGCCGCCGAGCTTGCCTAAGCGAATTGCGCTCTAAGCCTCCACCAGCGTGTGCAGCCAGCCGTGAGTATCCTCCACGGACCCGCGCTGGATGCCGGTGAGGCGCTCGCGCAGGGCCATCGTCATAGCACCGGCCTCATCGTTGTTGATGTGGAAGTCGGTCTCGTCGCCCATGACGTGGCCCACCGGGGTAATAACGGCTGCGGTGCCGCAGGCAAAGGCCTCCACCATGGCACCGGAAGCAACGTCCTGCTCCCACTCCTTGTAGGTGATGCGACGCTCTTCGACCTTCAGCCCCATATCCTCAGCAACTTGCAGAAGCGAGGCGCGGGTAATGCCCGGCAGCAGCGAACCCGACAGCGCCGGGGTCACCAGGGTTTGGTTGCCCTCCTCGCCGTAGACAAAGGCCAGGTTCATACCGCCCATCTCCTCGATGTAGGCGCGGTCGATGGCATCCAACCACACCACCTGGTCGCAGCCCTTTTCCGCTGCCTGCGCCTGCGCCAGCAGGGAGGCCGCATAGTTGCCGGCGAACTTGGCCGCACCCGTTCCACCAGGAGCAGCGCGAACAAAGTCAGTGGATAGCCAGACGGACACCGGCTTGATGCCGCCGGTGAAGTACGCGCCTGCCGGGGAGGCGATGACGACATAGCGGTAGGAGTGCGCCGGGTGCACGCCCAGGGACACATCGGTAGCAATCATGAAAGGGCGGAAATACAGGGCTGCCTCGCCGCCGGCTTCGGGGACCCAGGCCTGGTCGACGTCGACAAGCTGGCGCAGGGACTCGATGAACTCCTCTTCTGGCAGCTGCGGCATAGCCATGCGCTCAGCGGAAGCCTGCAGACGCTGCGCGTTCTGCTCCGGGCGGAAGGTGGCGATGCTGCCGTCGGGCTGGCGGTAGGCCTTGATGCCCTCGAAGATGGCCTGGCCATAGTGGAAGACGGTGGACGCCGGATCCATGCTAAACGGCGCGTAGGGGCGTACCTGCGCGTCGTGCCATCCCTTGTCCTCAGTCCAGTCAATCGTCACCATGTGGTCGGTGAAGTACTTACCAAAGCCCGGGTTCGCCAGAATCTCCTGCAGGCGCTTCGGGGAGGTGGGGTTTTCAGTTCGCGTCACGGTGTAATTCAACATGGATTACAGCGTACTCCTTAGCCCCCTATAGAGATGCAGAAATGCCTTAGCTAGATCACCACTCCTTAAGTCCACTCGGCTAGCCCACTAGCCCCGCTGCCACCCCACCCCACTCCCACTGTAATCCCACTGTAATCCCACTACGTTCCACACCATAGACACGGGTAGTGTGTGAGGAGTATCCCATTGTCACTTTTCTCAAGGAGGACATCGTGGCTTCTTCCACGTTCGAACTGCCCGCACGCGGCTCTTTCCCCACTGTTGAGCTGGCCAAGAAGGCCCCGAAGCAGGCAGATGCCCTGCTGATCGCCGCCTTCGCCGGCGAGGAGGGACTCGAGGTGCCGGGCACCTCTCTTCTCAGCTCGTCCGCACTGCGCTCGACGTACGAGGCTCTCGCGGCCGTGGGCGCGACGGGCAAGGCCGGGGAAATCGTGAAGGTTCCCGCCCCGCAGAAGGCGGGCGCTGCTCAGGTCATTGCGCTGGGCTTGGGCGATGTAGAGGAGCTTGACGCCGAGGCCCTGCGCCGCGCCGCCGGCTCCGTGGCCCGCGCCACCGCAGGCGTGGGCACCATCGTGACCAGCCTGGCGGACTTCGGTGTTTCTGCTGCTGTCGAGGGTCTCATCCTCGGCGGCTACGCTTATCGCGGCATTCGCTCCACCGAACTGGAGGAGAAGGAACAACCAGCCACTTTCGTGGTGGTGGCTGATAAGTCTGTCTCCGAAGAATTCGAGGCAGCCCGCACCGTGGCCGAGTCTGTCTTGCTTGCCCGCGACCTCGTGAATGCCCCCGCCAACGAACTCTACCCGGAGTCCTACGCCGCATTCCTTTCCGGCCAGGCAAAGGAAGCCGGTCTTGACGTCGAGGTGCTCGATGAAAAGCAGCTGGAGAAGCAGGGCTTCGGCGGTATCCTCGCGGTAGGCAAGGGTTCTGCCCGTCCGCCGCGTCTGGTGCGCCTGAGCTGGAAGCCCAAGAAGGCCAAGAAACACGTGGCTCTTGTAGGTAAGGGCATTACCTTCGATACCGGCGGCATCTCCCTCAAGCCAGGCAATGGCATGTGGGACATGATTTCGGATATGGGTGGCTCTGCTGCGATGGCGGCCACCATCATCGCGGCGGCCAAGCTGAAGCTGCCGGTTCAGATCACCGCTACCCTGCCGCTGGCTGAGAACATGCCGGGCTCTGGCGCCACCCGCCCGGGCGATGTCATTACCCACTACGGTGGCCTGACCTCCGAAGTTCTCAACACCGACGCCGAGGGCCGCCTCGTGCTGTCGGACGCCATCGCGCGCGCCAGCGAGGACAAGCCGGATTACCTCATTGAGACTGCGACACTCACCGGCGCACAGATCGTGGCGCTGGGTTCGCGCACCTCCGGCATCATGGGCTCCGAGGTTTTCCGCGATCGCCTCGCCGAAATCGGCCGCGAAGTGGGCGAGAACGCCTGGGCCATGCCGCTGCTGGAGGAGCACGACGAGGAGATCAAGTCCCAGGCCGCAGACATCCGCAATATCAACGCCAAGCGCGAGGGCGGCATGGAGTTCGCCGGCACCTACCTCAAGCAGTTCGTGGGCGAGGGCATCGAGTGGGCCCACATCGATATCGCCGGCCCCTCTTGGAACGGTTCCGCCCCGCGCGGCTACACCCCGAAGCGCGCCACCGGAGTTCCGGTGCGCACCGTGGTGGCAGCGCTGCGCGAGATCGCCGAAGCCTAGATCAGAGCGGCTTCCATGCGGCCCCTCGTGTGAGCGGCTTTAGGCCGCTCACACCTCTTCGCCGGCGATGACGTAGTCCTCCTTATCCGCCAATGGGAGGACCGTACCGTCGGACATGGCGCGGTCGGTGACGAGCCCGTCGTCGTCGACAAGCGCGACCTCGTTGCCTTCCTCACGCAGCCGGCGCAGTCCTTCCTTGAGCATGCGCCGGCCCACCTTGTGCAGGCCAGAGACCTGGGAGAAGTCCAAGGCCAAGCGCTTGCCGGAGAACTGGCGCTCCTCCAGCTCGTGGAGGATGGCTTCGGTGGCGGTGAAGTTGATATGACCTTGTAGGCGGATAATCGCGGTGTCGTCATCCTCGTCGACGCTGCGCACTGGGTGCACACCAAAGCGGTTTTCCGTGGACATCAAGTGCAGGCCCATGTCCGAGGAGAGCTCGCGGAAGATTTCGGTTCCGCGCACGCTATTTCCCTGCTCATCGAGACGCGGCGAGAACGTCGCCACGCCGATCTGCCCCGGCAGCGTTCCAATGAGTCCTCCGGATACGCCGGACTTAGCGGGGATTCCCACCTCCGCCATCCAGCGCCCAGCACCGTCGTACATGCCGCAGGAACTCATCACCGCCAGCGTCATGCGGCAGACGTCGGCGTCCAAAATCTTCTCCCCCGTTACCGGCTGGCGGCCACCATTAGCCAGGGTCGCGGTCATGACGGCGAGGTCGCGCACGTCCACCGACAGAGCACACTGCGAGGTATAGGACAGCACGGCGTCGTGGGCATCGTCCTGGATGATGCCGTAGGAGCGCAGCATATGTGCCAGGGACAGGTTGCGCTCAGCGTGCTCAAGTTCCGAGTCACACAGGCGCTTATCGACGTCCACCTCGCGCCCCGCCAACTGGGATATGAAGGCGCGGATCTTTTCCACGCGGTCCTCCACGGTCGACTCCACCCCATTAATCAGCTGATTGACCACGATGGCACCGGCATTGATCATCGGGTTCAGGGGGCGGTGGTCCTTGGCTAGGGATAACTCATTGAAGGCCTGCCCCGAGGGCTCGAGTCCTACCACCTCACGCACCGCGTCAGGGCCGAACTCGCTCAGAGCGAGGGCATAGACGAAGGGCTTGGAAATGGACTGAATGGTAAAGCGGGTCTCCGCGTCACCGGCGCTGTAGAGGTGGCCCGTCACAGAGCACAGCGCAGCCCCCAGCTGCTCGGGGTTTGCGGCAGCCAGCTCCGGGATATAGTCCGCGACTTCTCCGGAATCGTGATCGTGAACGCCATCAAGGATCTTCTGTAGATAAAAAGGAATCGGTGTTTTCATCGTTTCCCAGCGTATAGAATTGCCGCGTATGACACCTGCACTCATCATTGTCGACGTCCAACATGACTTCTGCCCCGGCGGAGCCCTCGCCGCCGAGCGCGGAAATGAGGTGGCCGATCGCATCGGTGCCCTCCAGCCTTCCTACGACACTGTCGTTGCCACGCAGGACTGGCACATCGACCCAGGCACTCATTTCTCTGAGAACCCCGACTTTGTCGATACCTGGCCCACGCACTGCGTGGCCGATTCCTTCGGCGCCGCGATGCACGAAGCGATCGGGCCCGCCCAGGCCTATTTCAAGAAGGGTGAATATACCGCTGCGTATTCCGGTTTCGAAGGCGCGGCCGACGGCGTTCCCCTGGCAGAGTGGCTGCGCGAGCACGACATCACCGCCGTGGACATCGTGGGCATCGCTACCGATCACTGCGTGCGCGCCACCGCTGCCGACGCCCTTGCGGAGGGATTCACGGTGCGTGTGCTGGCGGATTACTGCGCGCCTGTCGACGAGGCCCGCGGCGCCGCCGCTCTGGAAGAGCTTGAGAAGGCAGGCGCCACCATCATTACTGGCTAGGCAGCACCCCTCTAATTGCCGTCCTGGTCATTCTGCTGCTGTCGCTGTTCAAACCGCTGACGGCGCTCGCGTTGTTCCTCCCGCTTGCGCAGAATGCGCTCTCGCTCGATGCGCTCGCGCATGCGCTGGGGGTAACCAGTCTCTTCGACGTCATAGACATCGCAGCGCAGAAGCTTAGCCACCGCGTCGATGCCTTTGGGCCCACCAATGCGACGGCGAATGAAGGCGCCGTTTTCATCCACCACAACGACAGACATCTCGTTGACCACGGTCTCCGGTTCAACAAAGGCCTCAATAAAAGCACGTCCCTGCGCCCAGGCTTGAAGCTCTTGGGCGTCTTCTGCGCGAATGGTCTCCCCCGGTGCGCGGGGCGGGCGCAGTTGGGACTTGGAGCTGTTGCGGCGGAAGGGGTTGAACATGGCTCTTTAGCCTACCGGAGGCCACCTTCAGCCACTTCGTGCGGAGGATGCCCTAATTCACCCCACCCGTGCGCACCTTTTATAAACACGCTGTAGAATCAAACACTAGCGTTTCACTAATTCCAACTTTCGAGGAGTCTTAACACTTATGGCACACTCTGTTGTGATGCCCGAACTGGGCGAATCCGTAACCGAAGGCACGATTACCCAGTGGCTGAAGTCCGTCGGCGACACCGTCGAGGTCGACGAACCGTTGCTCGAGGTCTCCACCGACAAGGTCGACACCGAAATCCCCTCCCCGGTCGCCGGCACCATCCTCGAAATCAAGGCTGAGGAAGATGACACCGTAGACGTGGGCGCAGTCATCGCCATCATCGGTGACGAAGGCGAATCCGCACCGGCTACTGAGGAGTCCGCGGATTCCTCCGAGAAGGCTGCCGAGACCCCAGACAAGCCCGCTGAGGACGCTGAGTCCGAGGCGCCGGCCGCTTCTGGTGATGCCACCGACGT